>CALFWA010000172.1 GCA_937928035.1 uncultured Caldilinea sp.
TCTCCTTCTAGCAGCATGATGGAGGCGCTCTCGTAGCTGACGAGCTTAGCTAACTCTTCCAGAATGCGGGGAAGCACGACGGACGGATCCAGATCGGCGGTGATCGTCTGTACTGCCTCAAGTAAAATTCGATTCAGATCGTGATGCCCGTCTTTCATACACGTCCTGGATTGTCGGCGATCTCCGGTCAAAAGGATTTCGAGGCTCAACGGCGAAGAAGTAGAGCGTTAGATGTCCCCTTTCAGGCCCCCAGGCGATGAAGCAGTTTACAATAGGCACGTTGTCCGCGCTGAAAGTTTGTCAGACGGAAAAATTCATTGGGAGAATGTTGGCGCTCATCGTTCAAGGCAAAACCGAAGCTCACCGTGTAAGCTCCCAGCGATTCCAGAAACATTGCAGTCACCGGGATGCTGCCACCCGATCGCGCAAGGAAGGGTTCCTTACCGTATTCTTCGACCAGGACGTCGCGAGCGGCAAGGTTGCCCGGATGGTCGGCGGGCATCAGGTAGGGCAGGGCGCCGTTGTCCAGAATCGTCGTTTTTACGCGCACGCCGGGCGGCGTATGGCGCTCTATATGCGCCTTCACCAGGTGAGCGATCTTCTCCGGCCGCTGATTCGCCACCAGACGGCAGGTGATCTTGGCGTGCGCCTCGCTCGGCAGCACGGTCTTGACTCCTTCGCCCTGGAAACCTCCCCAGATGCCGTTCACCTCCAACGTAGGCCGCGCCCAGGCTCGCTCGAGCGGCGTGTAGCCCGGCTCGCCGAAGAAGGCGTCGATGTTCAGCTTGCGAAGCACCTCCTCTTCGTCGTAGGGAACGCGCGCGATCTCGGCGCGGTCCGCTTCGCTGAGCGGGACGACGTCGTCGTAAAAGCCTTCGACCAGAATGCGACCGTCCTCGCTGCGCATCGAGGCTAGGATGGCCGCCAGCGCGTGGATTGGGTTCTGAATCACGCCGCCGTACAGCCCGGAATGGACGTCGTAGGCCGGGCCCACCACGTCGATCTGCAGGGCGCACAGCCCTTTTAACCCCACCAGCAACGCCGGCTGCTCTTCGCTCCACTGGCCGCCGTCGGCGCTGAGGATGAAGTCGCACGCAAATTTCTCCTTGTGCGCAGCGATGAAGCCCGGCAGCGTGGGGCTGCCGATCTCTTCCTGCCCCTCAAAGAAACTTTTTACATTGACGGGCAGGCCGCCCTCTGTTTTTAACAAGGCCTCCAACGCCAGCACCGGCGCCAGCATGTTGCCCTTGTCGTCGCTTGCGCCGCGCGCATAGACGCGCTCGTCTTTGATCACCGGCTCAAAGGGTGGACTCTCCCACAGCTCAAGCGGATCGACCGGCTGCACGTCGAAATGGCCGTAGATCATGACAGTCGGCTTGCCCGGCGCATGAAGCCAGTCTGCATAGACGACCGGATGGCCGCCCGTCTCCATCATCTCGACGTGCTCCATCCCGGCGTTGCGCAACTGGGTCATCACCCATTCGCCCGCCCGGCGCACGTCGGCCGCATGTTCTGGAAGGCTGGAGATGCTGGGAATGCGCAAAAAATCGAGCAGCCGCTCGGTGAAGTTCGCCTGATGCATCTCAAGATAGGATTGCCAGTTCATTGTAGGGTTCCTTTACTGGGCTGCGCTGAAGATTCTTCTATAAATACGTATGATAGCCGCGCACCTCCAAAACAGGAAACCTTCGGCATGAACTGAAAGACAACCTCCCAGCTTTGCTGCAGCAGCCGGATCGGCTCCGCCGCCGGTCTGTTCATTGAGATTTTTGTGTGAATGTGGGCTTTTCGTCGCCATCTTCCAGGAAGCCGCAGCTTCCTGGAAGATGGTTGCTGAACCGAAGGTTGGTTGAGCGGAGTGTAAAAAATTCCGAACACCAATCAGAGAAAGGGCGGATTCCCCTACACCGATGAGCCGCCGCGCCCGGTCTCGATGCGCTTCCAGGCGGCGACGACGGCGATGGTCACCACGGCCGCCAGAATCGCCTCAAACACAGCCTGAGGAATGACCACGGCCACGATCTCGAAAGTGAAAACCTGCAGCAGGATCGCCAGACCCACGACCAGTATGGTGTTGGTGAGCGAGCCTGCAACGCCTGCCGCGCCCAGGGCTGCGATTTCGTTGCTTCCGCGCAGGCTTTTGTACACCCACCATGCGGCGGGGCCGATCAACAGGCGGGGGAGAAAGATGATGATGAAAGCGGCCACCCAGCCCATCGTTGGATTATTGGCGTAGGCTGGCGAGGTCGTCACCACGCTGGCGAACTTGATGAACGAGTCAAGCCCGAAGACCAAACCGACGACGGCGCCAACCAGCGGGCCTTCCAACACGCCGCCGATGATCGGGGGAACCTGCATGATCGTCGCCGACGCCGTCACGTTAGGCACAGGAAAATATCCCAGCCCAGTGAGCGCTAACACGGCGGAGATGGCGATCAACACGCCGGCGACTACAATGCTACGCGTTGAGATGTTCACGGTTCACTCCTCCTTGTTGATTATTGAAAATGATATTCCCCTCCAAAATCAATTACACCGCTGACTCGCCGACGAAATCATTGGCCGCC
>CALFWA010000173.1 GCA_937928035.1 uncultured Caldilinea sp.
TAACAAAATCTGTTTAACGAGATGAAAAACGATGAATGTTTTTAAGGGCGCGCTTCGCCACCTCTGTCAAAATTCATAGAGGCCTCTGGCTGCAATCTTCCAGGAAGCTGGGCGGCCTCCCGGAAGATTGCAGGAGAGAAAGATTGTGCGAGGGAAGGGGACGCTCAAACTGCGCCGCACGCCTGCAAACAGGCGCGCATGTGGCCGCGCGCCTCGGCGGCGATGATGCAGCACTGCTCCAGCGCGTACTCTTTGGCGCCGATGATCTCCAGGTCGAGCGGGCCGGTGTAGCCGTGCTCGTGCAAGACGCGAATGTAGCCCACCAGGTCGATGTCCCCGCGACCGTTGGTCTGATCCTCCGGCTTGCCCGGCCCTTGTTGTCGCCCTTTGCAGTCTCGAATGTGCACATGTTTGACCCGGCTGATGACCGCAGCAATCGCTTCGACCGGATTTTCGCCGGCGCGATAGATGTGCGACGGATCCATATCCACGCCCAACGCCGGCGACGAGATTGCTTCCATCATGCGCAGCGTCGTCGGCGTGTTGTAAACAGCCTGGCCCACATGCGCCTTGACGCAGAGCGTGACGCCGTAGCGCTCCGCCATCTGCGCCAGCGCCGCCAACTCCTCCATCGACTGTTGAAAGCTCGCTTCGTCGCCCGACTTGCCGCCCGGCCCGCAGTTGATGATGGGGATGCCCAGCTCCACCGCCGCCTGTATCGCTTTCTCCATTTTGACCGGGTCGCGCGAAGGCTGCTCGATGGCTAACAGCTCCAGCCCATACGTTGCGGAAAGGCGCTTGATCTCAGGGACCAGCTCGCGCCAACGGTCGAGCACTAGATGCTCGCTCATGCCGTCGATGGCGGAAAGCTCCACTCCGTCATAGCCGGCCATGGCCAGGTAGCGAAAGGCGATTTCCAGCGGATAGCCGCCGAACAGAACAGAATTTGCGCCCAGTTTCATCGGATGTCTCCAGGTTGCTTGCGGTTATTTCACATAGACCACAGTTTCATTCTCCAGCGACTCGATAGCTGCCGCCAGCACCTTCTGCGCCGCCAGCGCATCGGCGCCGGAGCCGTCGATCTCCTCCGGCCTGGCACCTTCCGTAAGCTGCTCTAAGAAGCGGTGCAGCCGGTTGCGGAAGGTGTCCTCGAAGTCGCGCATGCCGCCGAAGATCGGGTTGGTGTAAACAGTTTTCTCCAGGCTGCCGGCCGGATAGAGCGTCACTTCGCGATACATATCTTCGATCACGAAGCGCCCCTTTGTGCCCGCCACCTCGCAGCGTTCCATCGGATGGCCGCGCTCGATATCGTAGCTGCCGGTCAAGGTGCCGACGGCGCCGTTTTTGAAGCGCATGTTGAAGGTAGCGGTGGACCAGATTTTGCGTCCCGGCGCTTTAGTGGCGAAGCAATGCACCGCCTCGATGTCGCCGCCGAAATAGCGCATGATGTCCACGGTATGGGGATGGAGCGCCTTGATTTGAAAATAGGGCGAGCTCTCGCGCGGATTCATGATCCACATGCTCATGTTGATGAAGAGCAGATGGCCGACCCGCCCTTCCTCCTGCCAGCGTTTGGCCAACCAGGCGGCGGGCGTGAAGCGATGGTTTAAGTTGATGCCGTAGCACAGCCCCTTCTCTTGCGCCTTGGCGACCATCTCCTCCGCCTCGTCGATGCGGTTGGAGATCGGCTTTTCGCCCAGCACATGGCACCCCGCCTCCAGCGCCTGCATGGTGGGCAGATAGTGATCGCCGCCGTACTCTTCGCCACCAGTGGCTATCACGCACATGTCCGGGGCCAGTGCGTGCAGCATTTGCTCTGTATCATAGAAGGCCGGAACGCCCAGCCTCGAGGCGGATGCATCCGCCCGCTCCGGGATGATGTCGCAGACGCCCACCAGCTCGGCCAAGGGGTCTTCTTTGAGCAGGCGGGCGTGGCGGTTGCCGATGGGCCCCATGCCGATCACGCATGCACGGATCATAGCTGGCTCCTTGCTCACTCTCTCGAACGCGATTGCAAGCGCGCAGCCTGAGCCGGGTCGCCGATGTGCAGGGTGTCGTAGGCTTGTTGAGAGCTGGTGAAGTAATCGATGCCTGCGTGGCCATGCCAACCCGGTTGATTGTAAATTGGGTTGGGCAGCCCGGTCTCCGCCTCGCGTTTGGCGATCCAGGCGTGCATGCGCCGCTCCAGCTCGGCCACGATCTCCGGCTGCGTCTCTGCCAGGTTGACCGACTCCTCGGGGTCTTCAAAAAGATTGTACAGTTCAACCGACGGCTTGAAGTGAAAGTCCGGCTCCAGCGCCACGATCAGCTTCCAGTTGGGCGTGCGCCAGCCATGTTTGCGCATCCACGTGCACTCGGTGATGTAAAACTCGCTTTCGTGCGAAGCCACCTCCCCGCGCACCATCGGCAGCAAAGAACGGCCGTCGAAGCGCAGATCCTCGCGCTGGATGCCGGCCAGCTCCAACAGCGTGGGAACCAGGTCTTTGTGCTGGTTATAGCCGGAGACGCGACGGCCTGCAGGCAATTTGCCGGGATAGCGAATGATGAGCGGCACGATCAAAGTCGGCTCATACAGTCCGTGATGGTCGAAATAGCATTCGTGGTCGTACAGCGTTTCGCCATGATCGCCGTTGACGACGACAATGGTGTTCTCCGCAAGGCCAAGCGACTCGATGGCGGTGAAGATGCTGCGGATGGCGGCGTCCATGTAGGCGATGGCGCCGTCGTACTGGGCGATGACATAATCCTTGTCGGTGATGCCCGGCGGCATCCAGCTTGCGAAAAAGTCGCGGAAGGGTTTGAACGTCATCACCGGCTCCATCGACTTGTTGCGCTTGTCGCACTCGTTGCCGTGGTAGAACATGCGCTCGAATGGCTCCGGCGGCAGATAAGGCGCATGGGGGTCCATATGGCGCAGGAACAGGAAAAACGGCTCGCGCTTGCGCGCCAGCCGCTCCAGCTCCGGCAACGCCACTTCGTTCAGCTTTTGCGCCTTGGGGCTGCGTCCTTCGTTCCAACTTCCCCAGGCCGGATAGTCCAGATATTTGTCGAAGCCGCGCGAGCTGGGGTTGCCGGTGAAGCCCACGCAGGTGGTGTTGTAGCCTTCCTCGCGCAGAATTTCGGCCAGCGTTTTCACTTCCGGGCGCAATGGCCCTTTGTGGCGCAGCGCCACCACCTGCGTCGAGAAGACGTCCAGCCCGGTCAGCATCGAAGCGTAGGCGCTGGTCGTCGGGATATGGGCGCTAAAGGTCTGCTCAAAGAGCACGCCCTCTTGGGCGAAGCGATCGATGTGCGGCGTTGTGAGGCGATGATAGCCGTAGCAGCTCATGTGATCTCGCCGCAGCGAGTCGATGCCCAGGAGAATGATATTCGGTTTGCGATTGCGACGCGCAGGCATATGGTCTTCCTTCCTACTGGTTTTGAGATGAAGGGTAGTTCGTGATGCGTGTTGCGTCAGGCGCTCGTGCTAGGGAACGCGCACCACGTTTTACTCCGGGATTTCGTAGCCGAACTCGCGCATGCCGGCCTCCAAAAAGTCGAAATAGCTGACGCCTTCGGCCTGGCTGTAGCGGCCGACCGCCTCGGGGCGCACGATGATGCGCGCCAGCGGGATGCCCAAGTACGCTTCCAGCCGGGCCAGCGTCTCTTCTTGACGATTGACGAAGTCTTCAAAGCGCACCACAATCCAGTTGGCGGGTTTGGGCGTCGCCGCCACGATGGCGTATTGATATTGCCAGGAAATGGCGCGACGCATGCGCCAGATCAGCTCCTCCATCTGCTCCGGCGTCTCGGCGCGGGCGACCAGATCGGGGTGGCGCTCGCGCAGAAGCTGCTCGGCGTCGGGCTCTGGCACGCCGAAATCGGCGAGATTGTCGGTCAAATGGCGCGCCAGGATGTTGTCACGCGGGTTGCGCACCCAATAGATGTATTTGATCTCCGGGAACATGCGCACGATCCAGGGGAAGACGAGCGTCGTCTCCGGAATTTTCCAGCCCTTGTGCTCCTCCTTGGCCGACAGGACTTTTTGCAAGTAGGTGTGAATCAGGTCGGTGAATTCATCGGGAATCGGCATGGTGTGCAGCGCGCTGAAATCCCACTCTAAGCCGCCTTTCCACACCACAAAGCGCGCCAGCACGCGGCAGGCCTCGTACATCGCCTGAGGGGGCAGCAGGTCGCCCGAACGGTTGAGGGGCTCGCCCATGAAGACGTTGCTGGCGATCAGCGTATGGGAAATGGCGCGCGTGCCGCCGTGGCCGCGGCCGATGATTGTGATCAGGGACATTGCGATCACCTTTTACGTTTGAAATTCTAGAGAACGGTTGTTGCGTTTCATCGTGTTGCGTGATGCGTGTTGCGTTTGGCGGTGGTTGCACAACGTTCGACGCCCAGCAGTATTTTAATTTTTCCTTGTGCGCCTCCTGGCCGCTCATGCTTGCAATGGAAAGCGGACGCGCCGCCCTTCTTGCGCAGAACGATAGGCGGCGAGCACCATTTCCACAGTCACGCGGCCATCCTGCGCCGTGGCGGGCGGCTCGCGATCCTGCAGGATGCAGTCCACGAAGGCGCGCGGCACAGCGGCGATGCGCTCGGCGTGGCTGGCAGGGATCGGAATGTTCAAATCTTGCCATGACGTCTCCCCGCGG
The DNA here is from genome assembly GCA_937928035.1 of uncultured Caldilinea sp. Classification (GTDB taxonomy): domain Bacteria; phylum Chloroflexota; class Anaerolineae; order Caldilineales; family Caldilineaceae; genus Caldilinea. The sequence goes on from CALFWA010000173.1 coordinate 4,644, forward strand.
CGGTAAAGCTTCAGGGCAATGGGATGCGGCGGCAGCGCCACGTTGGTCGAAACGAGATCGTCGTGGTTCTGGATGATGACGCCCTGGTCGCCGTACACTTCGCAGGTGTTTTCGCCCGCCAGCGCGACGGAAGAGTTGACTAGCACCGCTATGGCGCCGCTCGCATAGCGATAGATGGCTACGCCCGCGTCGTCGGGCGCCACATCGGTCACCGTGTTGCCGATCTCGGCCATGACACTCATCGGATACCCGAGAATCCAGTGCAGAAAGTCGGCGGCGTGCACGGCGTCGTCCATAAACATGCCCATGTTCTTCTCTGGGTCGAGATGCCAGCGCGTGGGGCCGTGGATAAAGGCGTCGTTGAGCAGCACCGGGATGCAATGGCGACGACGCACGAGGCTGATCCTGCCGACGGCGCCCTCTTCGATCAACTGCTTGATCTTTTGATTGGAGGGATCGTGGCGCATCTGAAAGGCCATCATGAACTTGACGCCGGCGCTTTCCACCGCCGAGATCATGCGGTCGCAATCGGCTAGGGTCAACGCCATCGGCTTCTGACAGAGGATGTGCTTGCCTGCGGCTGCGGCGGCCACCGCCATCTCGGCGTGACGATGGGTTTCACAGGTGACGATCACCGCCTGCACGTTGGGATCGTCGAGCGCATCCTCCAGATGCGGTGAATAGCGCATGCCATAGCGGGCCGCCATCGCTGCCCCGCGCTGCGCGTCATCGTCCCAACAGGCTGCCAACTGCACATCGTTGTAGGTCGCCAGCCGGTCACAGTAGATAGCGGCGTGCCCGTGAGCGAAGCTGAGCACGGCTACGCCGAGCTTTGTCGTCATGCCTTCACCCTGATAGCTGTCTATCCGACAGGCACTTCTTGCGCGCAGCCGCTGTGGAAGGAACGAATCGCCGCCTCAATGATTTCCTGCACTGCCAATCCTTCGCGGCCAGACGCCTCGATCTGATCGCGCGGGACGCCCGCCGTGATCTGCTCCAGCCAGCGGTGGATGCGGTTGGTGAAGGTGGCGTTGAAGCCGCTCAGACCGCCCATGATGCTATTGCGGATCACCGTCAGTTCGTCGGAGTCGCGCGGATAGAAGGTCAATTCTTCGTAGAGATTGTTAAGCACAAAGCGCCCCTTGGTTCCCATCACTTCGCAGCGCTCCAGGTTGTGCCTCGGGTTGGCGTCGTAGCTGCCCGTGAGATGGCCGACGACGCCGTTGGCGAATTGCAAGTTCACCTGCACGTTGGAATAGCAGACTCGCCCCGGCGCCCGGTTGAAAAAGGCGTGAACGCGCACCACGTCGCCGCAGAAGTAGCGCATAATGTCAAGCGAATGCGGGTGCAGGGCGCGAATATGGAACCAAGGCGAAGTGTCGTTTGGGTTGTTGATCCACATCGTCATGTTGATCAGCAAGAGGTCGCCCAGGCGCCCCTCTTCGACCCATTTTTTCGCCCGCGCCGCCGGCGGCACAAAGCGATGGTTGAGATTGATGCCGTAATAGACGCCCTTTTCCTCCGCCTTGGCGACCATCTGCCGCGCCTGTTCAATGTTGTTGGAGATGGGTTTTTCTCCGAGCACGTGCAAGCCGGCTTCCAGACATTGCATCGTCGGCTCGAAGTGGTCGCCGCCGTTCTCCACGCCGGCGGTGCAGATGCTCACGGCGTCGAGTTGCTCGTGCTTGAGCATCTCCTCGACGCTGTAGTAGGCGCGCACGCCGTAGCGGGCTGCGGCCCGGTCGGCGCGCTCCGGGATGATGTCGCAGACGGCGACCAGCTCGGCCAGTGGGTCGGCCTGATAGACCGGCGCGTGGATGTTGCCGATGTTGCCCATGCCGATGACGGCTACTTTTAGCATGTTTCTCCCTCGCTCCACGGTTTCAGATTGCTAA
>CALFWA010000174.1 GCA_937928035.1 uncultured Caldilinea sp.
CGTAGATGCTAAGAGCCGTCAACATGACGAACAGGACAGGCGCAATCACGATCGGCGTCATCGGCGCGTTGACCAGAAGCGCAAGCGCGCTGTAGCCGGTCAGCAACAGCCACACCTGGGCCGGGAAAAGAGCGTCATGGACGTGCAACGCGCCGAGCAGCAACGCCAACGCCGCCAGCAACAGATAGGCGGCCAGGACGGGCGTATTCGCCGCTCGCAGCTGCAGAAAGTAGCCCGAAAGAGCCAAAGGGGCTTCGAGATCGACGTTCACCCCAAAGGGCAGAATCCAGATCGGAAGGCTCATGTTGAGCGACCAGATCCACGCCGCCAACAGCGCCGCCGCACCGGCGCCGACGATCGCAACGAGACGCGGCCATGCGCTCAGAAGAAAACTGGCGGAGGCGGCTGCGATGAAAAAGACAAACAACAAGGGAAGAAACGGCAGGCCGACGGGTTCAATCGGGTTCATAACCCCTCCTTGGCCGAGGCTCCTGCGCTGGGAGAGGAGGCGACTTTCAGCGTCTCGGCAGCCTCTTCGATGCCGGAAGGCCGGCGAGGGCGGATGACCCTTCCTGAGAAAAGGCGCGAAGCGCGAGGCTGCGGCGTCGCAGTCGGTTCAATAGCCTGCTCAGCCCTTCTTGCGGGCGCCATCTGCAATCTCAAAGTTCGCACAGGTTGCGCCAACATGGCGTAGGCGCAGCCGAGCGCCAACAAAATTTGCGCAATCCCCATCAGGACGACGAGGCCAGAACCCGGCAGAAGCACAGCGGCGATGTTCTGCGCCACCGCCGTCAGCAACAGCAATCCAATTCCCGTGGAGAAGGGCGCTGCAGAAAGGCCCAGCAGCAGGGCGCCGCACAGGCCGATCCAGATCAACAGATCGGTCTCCACCCGAGTGAAGAGGGGCAGCGCAACGCCGGGATCGAGCATCCACCAGGCGCCAGCCAGGAAACCCAGCGCAAGCAAGCGCAACAGCCAATTGCCATGTGGATGGGCGATGGCCCCGGGGCGATGGAGGTAGGCCGAAAGCCCCAGGAGCAGAAGCGAAATGAGCGAAGCCAGCCACTGCGCTGCAGTCACCGCCGGAGCAGGCTCATGCAAGGCTGCAGCGAGGCTGCTCACGCCCAACAGGATCGCCGCAGCGCCAGCGATCGCCCAACGCCAATCCCAGATCAAAACAAGGCTGGCGACCAAGGCGGAGAGTAATAAAACGCCGGGGCCGTTCGCCAGCAAGGTTCCGACGGCGACAAAAATCGAAGAAGATGCCATCAGCGCACCAGTAACATCCCCAGGAAAAAGAGGGCCAGAAACCAGCCGAAGTAGCCGGCGCCCTCAACGACGCGCAATCCGCTGGCGCCCACCTGAGCGCCCCGATCGATCCCCCAGAGCATAAGGTTAAAGAACCACTCCAACTGACTGACGCGGCTGATGCGGTGCGGCAGGGCGCCCAGGTGAGGCCAGATGCGCGGATGTAACCAGACCAAGCCAAAGCCAATCACGAGAGACATCCCCAGCACCATCCACACTTCCCCGCCCGCAACGACATTGGGCGGGTTGCCCAGCGAAGGATCGATAGTGTTGGGAATGGCGACCAGCGTCTCGGTGAAGCGCGGCAGCAGACCCGCGACCGCCAGCGGCAAGCCCAATAACAGACAGGCGGCCAACAATTTCAACAGATAGCTGTTTGGGAGGTCGGTGGAGGCCGTATACTCTCCTCCCCAGCTGCGCAACACCGCCGCAATCAACATGCCCTGTGCAATGACATAGACAAGCAAAGCAGGCCAGTACGCTGGACCTTCCGTCAACAGGCGAGCAAGCGCCGGCTGCATCAAAAATCCCGGCGTAAACGGCAAGCCGGCCAGCGTGAGTGCGCCGACGCTCACAGGAACCTGCCAGCCCCAGGCGCGCCAGACTTGATCGCCGACCAGCCAGAGGGCGCCTCCCAGGGCAAAGGCGGTCAACGGCCACATCATCGAAGCCGGGCCGGGCGCCTGCCCAAGAACGCCGGCAAGTGCTGCGACGCCCGCCGAAGTGATCAGCACAAATGTGGCGTAATGTGCGTGGTCTTGCGCCGTATACGCCGCCAGTGCAGAGGCAAAGACCGCCAGCGCGATCAAAAAGAGCATCACCGGCGTAAACAGCTGCTCTGCGCCGCCAAGCCGCAGCGTTTGCCCCATCAGCCACAAGCCGCCAAGCACGGGCGTCATATGATCCAGCAACCGCTCGGAAAGATTCAGCGCACGCGTCGAGCGCGGCAACAGCCATAGATGGAGCGGATACAGACCGGCGCGAATTCCTGCAGCCAATAAAAGCAACGTCTGCGTCTCCGGCGGGACGACTCCTCCGGCCAGCTCCTGCGCCAATCCCGTTGGCCCGGCGGGCAGGATGGCGATGAACAAAAACAGGGCGCCGATCAGGCTCAAGATCTGCGCCTCACTGGAACGAACGCGCTCGACCAGCGAAGCGCCGCCGACAGGTTCAACGGCCAGGCGCAGGAGAATGATGACGTCCAGGAAGACCCACGTCAACAGCACCGTCAGCAGGTTTCCACTCTGCACAAGAAGCAGGCTGGCGGCGATGATGCTCAGATCGGTGGCAAGCACCCCGTGCAATCGGGGCAGGCTTCTACCGTCGGGCGCGCGCGTGCGGTTGAGCAAGACGCCCAAACCGCCGAGCAGCAAAATCAAAGCGCCAATGTAATAGTTCCAGCCGTCCGCCACCCAGTACAGATTGGCGGCGCTTTGCAAAAGGGGCTGCCAGGGATGGCCAAAAGTCGGCACGACGACTGTGAACTGGAGGGCAATGTAAAGGAGCCCGGCGCCTCCTAAGAAACCGAGCGCGATCCAGGTCAGCCAGCCAGGACGTCGGATCCACCGTCCGAGCCCAAGCTCTACGGCGGCGCCGGTGAACAGCAGCAGCGGCGGCCCCACCGGTGAAACGAGCAGCGAAACGAACGTAGTCACAAACGGCAATGATACCACATATTGCAATGCCCGAGGAAAATGACGTCGAGAAGAGGAGCTTTTGGGGGTTGCGCCCTGGAGTCATCTATCCTTTCAGGCGTCATCCAGATCGATGGAGCGGTCGGTCACACGGTCGATCTCTTCCAGAGAGGCGCCGCGCGCCCTCTCGATGCGCTCCAGCCGCTTTTGAAATTGCGCCAGCGCATAATTGGCGAATTCGCTTTCGTCGAGGCCGAACGGCATCGCTTCGTAAGAGCCGAAGATGTCGGCGACGACGCCGAGCGCCGGTCGCAGCAGGTCGTTCATCGTCTCTTCGGCGACCTCCCACAGCCGGTCATCCGCTGCGATCAGCCGGGAAATCAGGTAGACGCCGTAGGCTATATGGCGCGATTCATCCTGCTTTAGCAGACGAACGCCGCGACACGTTCCCGGCATCAGCCCGTTGCGCTCAAGCGCCGTCAGGTAGGCGTGGTAGCCGGTTTCGGCCAGCACCCCTTCCACGATCATGTTGTAGGTCACCGATGCGCGCACCTGCGCCGCCGGCGACGGATCGACGAGCAGGCGTCGCATCGCCGTCGGCAACGCCTCATACACGATGGAGCGATAGCTCGACGTATGAAAATGCGACAGGTCGGTCTGTGCGCCTACGACCTCATCCAAAAAGCGGCGAAAGAAATCCGTATGTTTGGCTTCCTCAAAGAGAAAGGTGGTGAGATACATCTCCTCTTCCAGGCGCCCTTCGCCGGCGACCGTCAGCAGCAGGGGTAAAATGTCGGCCGTGACCGCTTCCTCCCCCGCCTGAAAAAGCGAGGTCAAATGCAACAGCACTTCTTGCTCCAACGCCGAAAGACGGCGCCAATCGACAATGTCCTGGCTGAAATCAAGATCGCTGGGATTCCAGATTCCAAAACGTTTGGCTTTTTCAAAGAGGCGCATCGGCGGCGTCTGGCGATTGAGCCCGGCCGTCGTCGTGATGAAGGAAGCGTGAACGTTGGAAGATGGAACGCCGGAGACCATTCAAACCTCCTGTTGAACGAAAAGTGAACGGAGACTTCTCCATTGTACGGGGCGAACGGAATGTGCGTCAAATGGAATCGGGCATTCTGGTGAAGTTGCGCAACGAGGCTATACTTAGTTTCATGGGCGAACCAAAAACCTGGCTTGAGCGAATCCTGAATCGCGTTTATGCGATTCCTTCTGTTGCACAGCTCTGGGCAAGCCGAGCTGCGCGACGCAGCGCAGCCCTGGTTGCGGGGGATAGTTTAATCCCTTTCACCCGGCTCGACAAACCGCTTTCGGCGGCGCGCGGCGTCCTCATCACGACCGGCGGCGTTCATCTGAAGACGCAGCCCCCCTTCGACATGGAAAATCGGGACGGCGACGCCTCCTATCGAGAGATTCCCGACAACGTTGCGCTCGACGAGATTACGATCACGCACAAGTATTATGATCACCGCGACGCGGACGCCGACCTGAACGTGATCTTTCCGCTGGCGCATTTTCATGAACTGGTGCGTCGAGGCGTCGTCGGATCGCTGGCCTCCCGCCACTTCGGCTTTATGGGGCACATCGAAGGTGAGCAGCTTGCAACCTTAATGCAGCGCAGCGCGCCGGAGGTGGCGGCGAAGCTGCGCGCCGAAGGCGTCGATTTCGCTTTCCTGACGCCCGCCTGAGGGCTTTGCAATCGGTCCGTGGGACTGATCGCACGCACACTCGAACGAGCAGACATTGCGACGGTGAGCGTTTCTCTGGCGCGTGACCTGACCGAAGCCGTCGGCGCGCCGCGCGCAGTTTTTGTGAAGTGGCCGCTCGGTCATCCGCTGGGCGAACCGCATGCGCCGTTGCAACAACGAACGGTGATCTTCCGGGCGCTGTCGCTTCTTGTCACTGCCTCGCAACCGGGCGTCATCGAAGACTTGGGCTTGCGCTGGCGCCGCGAGGTCTATACAGAGCCCGACTGGTCAAAATTGGAAGGAATCAAGCCATGAGCCGTCGTTCTCGGCGAAACGCCGCCGACGCGCCCAAACCCCAATTGCGCTGGGAGGCAGCGCTCTTCGCTTTTGCCACCAACATGTTGCTGGTGACCGTACTGACCGGTTTTGTGCAGACCATGCCTCTGCCGATAGAATTTGAGGTTTTAGCCACGGTGGGAGGGCCGCTGCTGGCGGGCGCACTGACCGCTTTCTACGCCCGCTATCGCGGGGGCATGCACGCCTTTTTAGGAGGCATGTTGAGCGTCTTGCCGCTCACCTTTTTCATCTTTCAAGGCAATTGGCAACCGGCGCTCTACGCCGGCGCCTTCTGCACCATGGGCGGCGCGCTGACCGAGGTGGTGCAGCGCCGTTTTCAGCGGACACGCAAAACCTGAGACCAGGTCATGCGCGACGGCGGCTGGTGGCGATTTGTCACATTTGAGGAGTCGCCGCAGCAGCGACCGACCCTCGATCGGCTGCTGTTGCGGCGCGTCTTTCGGTATGCGCGTCCCTATCTGGGCGCTATTCTGATCGTTCTGATCACGATCACCGCATCTTCGTTGCTTGGCCTGGCGCCGCCTCTGATCTACCGCGAGCTGATCGACGAAGTGCTCCCGCATCGCAACCTGAACCTCCTCAACTCTCTGGCGCTTGCGCTCTTCGCCATTCCGCTGGCGTCGGGCGCGCTGGGGGTGCTTCAGCGTCACTACAGCGCCGAGGCGGGCGAAGGGATCATCTATGACCTGCGCAATGAGATGTTCAGCCATCTCGGCCGCATGTCGATGCGTTTCTTCACCAATACACGGTCGGGCGAAATTGTGAGCCGCTTCAACAACGACGTCGTCGGCGCCCAGAACGCCATCACCGGCACCATCCCTGAAATTTTGACCAATGTGGTGACGTTGGTCTCTACGTTGCTCGTGATGATCAGCATCGAATGGCGGCTGGCGCTCCTCTCGGTGGCCGTCTTGCCGCTCTTTCTCTTGCCGGCGCGGCGCGTGGGGCTGATTTTGCGCAAAATTCGTCGGCAGGCGCTGGACTCCAACGCCGCCATGAGCAGCCAGATCGCCGAGACGTTGTCTGTCAACGGCGCCCTGTTAATGAAAACCTTTAACCGCCTCCCTCAAGAGGAGCTGCGATTCAAGCAGCTCAGCGGAAACGTCCGCGACATCGGCGTCCGGCGGGCAGAGGTGGCGCAATTGTTCTTCATGGGGTTAGGGTTGACCGGCGCCGTCGGCAGCGCATTGGTCTACTGGGCTGGCGGTTGGATGGTGATGAACGATGCGCTGACGGTCGGCACGATCGTAGCCTTCACCGGCTATCTTGCCCGGCTTTATGGCCCGATCTCAGCATTGACCAACGTGCAGGTCGAGTTTGTGACTGCGCTGGTGAGCTTTGAACGCGTCTTTGAGTATCTCGATCTCCCGCTCGAGATTCAGGAGCGCGCCGACGCTGTGCGCCTGAACCACGTGGAAGGACGCATTCGCTTCGAGGACGTGTGGTTTCACTATCAGGAGCCGCTCATCGACGAGGCGCTGAGCAATTCACAGGAATCCGGCGACGCTGCGATCGGCGACGGAGAAAGCCTTGTAGAAAGGCCCTCTACGCACCGGGCTGCGCTCCAGGGCGTTTCCTTCGAGATTGAGCCCGGCGCGTTGACGGCGCTTGTCGGGCCGAGCGGCGCAGGCAAGACGACGATCCTCTACCTGCTGCTGCGACTCTATGACCCGACGCAGGGGCGCATCACGCTGGATGGCTACGACCTGCGCGACTTGACGCTCGATTCCATTGCGCGCCACTTTGGTGTCGTCAGCCAGGAGGCCTATCTCTTTCACAACACGATTCGCGCCAACCTGCTCTACGCCAAGCCGGACGCCACACAGGCGGAGCTGGAGGCCGCCTGTCGCGCGGCCAACATTCATGAGTTGATCGCCTCGTTGCCCGACGGCTACGACACCGTGGTCGGCGAGCGCGGCCATCGGCTCAGCGGCGGCGAAAAACAACGGCTGGCCATCGCCCGCGTTATCTTGAAAGACCCGCGCATCCTGGTGCTCGATGAGGCGACCTCCCATCTGGATTCTCAGAGCGAAGCGTTGATCCAGGAGGCGCTGCAGCCGTTGCTGCGCGGGCGCACCAGCGTGGTGATTGCCCATCGCCTCTCCACGATTCTGGCTGCGGACAAAATCGTCGTTCTCGACAAAGGGCGCGTCGTTGAGGAGGGAACGCACCATCAATTACTCGCCAACGGCGGCCTCTACAGTGCGCTGTATGAAACGCAGTTTCACAGCCAGATCGCAGAACCGACCTGAAACCCCCAATCGGCGAACGCGTTCAGGCTCAACGCCCCTCGACCTCGCCCCCCTGAATTTGCCATTGCGTGATGCCGCCCGCCAGGTTGTACGCCTCCAGCCCTTGCCGCCGTAAAAAGTGCGCCACCCCAAAGGAACGGATCCCATGGGCGCAGAAGACGACGATCGGGCGCTCCGACGGCAACGCGTCCAGGTGGTCAGGGACGCTGTTCATCGGGATGTGCAACGCGCCGGGAATGCGCACCTGACGCCATTCATACGGTTCGCGCACGTCGAGGAGGAGGGGAGGGACATCGCCTCGCAGCTGTTCCTGCACCTCGCGTGGGGTCAACTCCGGCACAGCAATCTCTTCTGGCTCTGGCTCCGGAGAGAGCGGCGTCATCGGCTTTTTTGCAGGCGCCAGCCTGCGCCACAGATTTTTGAACGATTTAAACAAATTC
>CALFWA010000175.1 GCA_937928035.1 uncultured Caldilinea sp.
GACGCCTACGGAGACAGGTTGAACTTCGCTCATAAAACGCCTCAAAATTCTTTAGCGGCCCACAACAGACCGCGACGGACAATCTCTCTGGCCTCCGGCACGTCGAAGTCGGCTGCGACGTGCCCCACCGACGCGTAAAAAACCCGACCAGCACCCCAACGGCGTTTCCAGACCACCGGCATCACCACGCCTTCGATCCAGGGACAATATTCGCCGCTGAAGGTCGTCGTCGCCAACACCTCGTTGGAGGGATCGACGTGCATGTAATACTGCTCGGAGTGCATCTGGAAGTCGGACAAACCTGCCGTGATCGGGTCTTCGTGGTTGATGATGTTGACTGTGTAATCGATGATGTTGCCGGGATGGGCCACCCACTGACCGCCCACCATGAACTGGTAGTTGGGGTTGTTGCGGAAGGCGTCCGCCATGCCGCCGTGCCAGCCGGCGAAGCCTACGCCGCTTTCGATGGCGTCGAGCAGCCCCCTTTCCTGTTCCGGCGTGATCGTGCTCATCGTGTAGACCTGCGTGATGACGTTGTAGCTGCGCAGCCGCTCCACGTCGGTGTAAATATCGAGCGAGTTGACGATGTCCACGCTGAAGCCGGCCGCCCCCATCAACGGCGCAAAAATCTGCACGCACTGCAACGGCTCATGGCCTTCCCAGCCGCCCCAGACCATCAAAGAACGTTTCATCTTCTTTTGCGTCCTTTCCTGTTGTTCCTAAAAATAATTGCTTTATCCAAGCGCCCTACTCGGCGCCAAATCGCAGATAGCGTCCGGGCAGCGCGCTGCTCACCGGCTTGCCGTGCATCACGATCGGCGCGCCGTTGACGATCACATGCTCGACGCCAGTCGCCGGCTGATGCGGGTCGTCGAAGGTGGCGTTGTCGGCAATCATCTCTGGATCGAATACGACGAGATCGGCGTAGGCACCCCTGCGAATCACGCCGCGATTTTTCAGTTTGAAACGGGTTGCAGCCAAGCCGCTCAATTTGTAAACAGCCTCTTCCAGAGAGAAGAGCCGCTTGCGCCGCACATAATGGCCGAGCACTCGCGCAGCGGAGCCGTACTGCCGCGGGTGAATCTTGCCTTCGGCGAAAAAGATGCCGTCGCTTCCCACCATGGAGCAGGGGTGGGCGAGAAATTCCGCTTCCAACCCGCGCTCATCGCTGTGAAAGACCAACAACACAGCCATGCTCTCCTCGATCAAGAGGTCGCACAGCGCATCCGCAGGGCGGCGTTTCGTCCGCCGTGCGTACTGCTCCAGCGTCATGCCGGCAAGCTGGCGATTCTGGCGCCCCGGCATCCAGGCGAAGGTGATCGACGAGAGGTCAAGCGTGTCCAGTCGGCGCTGAAAGCGGTCCCGTAGGGTTGGATCGGTCAACCGAGCGAAGGCGCCGAACACTCCGTTGCGCCAGATCTCTTGAGGCAGCAGATACTGTAGCATCGTGGAGGAGCTCATGTATGGGTAGCAGTCGAAGGTGAAATCGACTTCATTGACGGCGACCAGGTCGATATAATCGATTAGCGCCTCCACTTCCTCCTCATTCTGCCCTTTAAGATGGGAGACATGCACGGGCACACCGGCGCGGCGACCGATTTCCACCGCCTCCTTGACCCCTTCGAGTGTGCCGAGCGCATAACGGACGTGGGTGACGTAGACACCTTGTTCTGCGCGCATCCCTTGACACGCTGCAACTAGCTCGTCCGTCGAGGCGAAGCATTGTTCCACATAGTCCAGACCGGTGGAGAGGCCGCATGCACCGTCCGCCATGCCCTGGCGCACTAGATTCTGCAGATCGACCCGCTGATAATCGTTCGGGCGCTGCTCGCCTGGGTCCATCGCCAGCGTGCGCACGTTGGCGTATGGGATGAAGGTCGCAACGTTTTGCGCCGTCTTGCCGTCCAGCAAGCTCATGAAATCCCCGATGCTCTCCCAGCCCGTGTACTGCTCGAAGCGCAGACCGTTCAAAGAGCGCAAGTAGTGAATCCAGCCATGCACAGTTCGCCGATTGACCGGCGCATACGAAATCCCATCGAGCATCAAAAATTCTGTGGTGAACCCCTGCAGGGTCTTAGAGATAAGGTGCGGCTGCGACAACAGGATTGCATCGGAATGAGTGTGCACGTCGATGAAGCCGGGCGCCACCACTTTGTCGCTTGCATCGATGACAACCTGCGCCTCCGCATCGCCCAGCTGGCCGATGGCGGCGATGCGATCGTGCACGATGCCGATATCGGCTTCGTACCGAGGCCGATTTTGTCCGTCTACGATCGTTCCATTGCGGATAAGTAGCTCAAACATCTCTGGGCCTTGGTTGAACTGATTTCGGCAAACTCTTTTATTTTATTGTAGCCTTCCCCTATGGAAAACCCAGAATTCCTTTCCACAAGAAGAGTGAAGAGGGAAAGAAAAGTGAAGAGGGGATTTGACGATTCGCTGACGAATTTTGAGTACAATAGGTGACATCCACATGACAGATCAAGGAGCAGATCAGAACATGGGAAGGTGAAAAAGCGCATGACAGGCCAATCTGGACCGATCGCACACTGTGTTTTTGTTATTCGAGCCTGGCGGGTCAACGCCGAAGCGCCCTGGGAATTTGTAGTGCACTGCAGCGGAAGCGAGGAGATAGAATACGCCCCGGATGTTTCAGAACTGACGGCGGCGATTCATCGCCAGCTAGTCAAGCAGCCTTCTGCAACAGCGAAGCTCCCAATCGCCGCCTGATCGACAACGATGTCGGACGTGGCCGGGAACGCCGTCCCGCTCTGGCGTCAGTCCGGGGTGGGACCTGCTCTTATGCACCAGAGGCGTTTTGTCGTTTGAGACGAATCTCCACCTGTGATATCGTCGAAATTTCTCCTGACAATCTCCTTGCCTCTACCTTCGTTCGTTGCGACGCCCATGCGTCTGGTATACTGAAGACGCTTATGTCTTGATCCATCCTAAAAGGAAGCGCCATGCACGAACAACAGCGTCAGCGCGCCGGCGAGTTGTTGCACGAGAAAGGAATCGACGCCGCTCTCTTCGCCAGCCCCGCCAGCGTGACCTGGCTCACCGGCTTTGCCCCGCCGATCCAGACCGGTCCGCATCCTTTCGCTGCTGCGCCGCCGCTCGTCTGGTGGGATGGCGAGCGCTTCACCTTGATCGTCGTCGACGGGTTGGCAGGAGCGGCGGCGTTTTTCGCCGCGGAGCCGGACGGCGACGTTCTCGCTTATCGGGGCTATACGATTGAGGCGCCCATCGACAGTGCGACGCATTTGAGCGCAGCGCTGCGTAACCTCTGGGCGGGGCACAGCGGTGAGAGGCCCTTCCGGCGAATCGGCCTGGAGAGCTGGGCGGCTCCGGCGGCGTTGCGCGATGCGCTGTCCGACGGCCCTTTCGCCGCTGCCCGGTGGATTCCGATTGACGGCTGGCTGACGCCTCTGCGCATGGTCAAAACCGAGGAGGAAGTGCAAAAACTGCGGGAGAACTTTCGGTTGACGGACATCGGCCATGCGGCGGCCCGCAACGCCGTGAGGGTGGGCGCTCGCGAGATCGACGTCTGGCTGGCGGCTCGGCAGGCAGTGGAGGCGGCGGCCGGCTGTCGCGTGCCGATGGGGAACGATTGCGTCGTCGGCTATCGCACCGAGAATATCGGCGGATGGCCGTTGGACTATGCGTTGCACCCTGGAGATTCGATCATCGTTGATCTCAGCACGATTCGCTATGGCTATTGGAGCGACAGTTGCGCCACCTATGTCGCTGGCGCGCCCACGCCGCGCCAGCGGGCCATCCATCAGGTGGTCGGCGAGGCGCTGGCGTTCGGCGCCAGCCTGCTGCGGCCTGGCGCCGTCGCCGGAGAAATCGATCGGCAATTGCGACGCTTCATCGCCGACGCTGGCTATCCCGTCTATCCGCACCACTCCGGCCATGGCGTCGGCGTCACCGGCCATGAAGCCCCACGCATCGTCCCGTATAGCCAGGAAATTTTAGCGCCGGGGATGGTGATTTTGTTGGAGCCGGGCATCTATTCCCCGGGAGAGACTGGCGTGCGGCTGGAGGACGCTTTTCTGATCATCGAAGAAGGCGCTATCCAACTGACAACGCACGATAAGCGGCTATAAGCTTCGGCGCAATCTATCTCTTTTACAGAGAACTTTTGCAAGACGACAAAAAAAGGAGCTCATCATGCGTGAAGTGATTTTCTCGGAAAAGGCGGTCATCCCTTCCGCTCCCTACTCACAGGCGATCGTCGCCAGCGGGCGTATGCTCTACATTTCCGGTCAGGGGTCATTCGACCCTGTCACGAACACTTTCCAGCCTGGGACGTTTCGCGAGCAGGCCGAACGCACCTTTCGCAACATCGAGCTGATCCTCGAGGCGGCCGGCGCAAGCTGGCGGAACGTTGTCAAAGTAAACGTCTATCTCGCCAATGTGCTTGACTTCGCCGAGATGAACGAGGTGTATCGGCAGTTTGTGCCCGAACCCTACCCTGCGCGCACCACCGTGCAGAGCGGCCTGATCGGGCAGATGCTGATCGAAGTCGACTGCATTGCGGTGCTGCCGGATTGAACGTTGACGCAACGTTAAACGCATCATAACGTTGCAACCATCGACCGTTAACGTCTTTGATCTATCTTTCGCAACGAAGGTTCTGACGAAGTGGTGCACACCTTCGTCCTATCGGAGAGCTGCCTACATGCGAAGATTGTAGGAGTCCACAGCTCGCCGATCCATACACCACAAGGAGGAGAAGGCGGCCGACATGGGAAGATTGTCGGTGTGCGTTCTCTCCTCTCTATTTGCGGGATGATCACCGACGATCTTTTTTCGCTTGACCGTCGCTCGGCAGTTTCTCTTTCCCGCTGACAAGCATGGCGCTCGGCGGCGCGGGGTTGGCGCTCTGACCGGGTTGGGAGTGGACGGCGGATTCGTTAAAGAAGTCAAAGACAGTCTGAAGCCCGACTTCTCGGCTCTTTTTTGATCGTGCGCAACGCCGATGAAACTGCGGCGCTGGCGTTGTTGCGCAACCATCACGGTCGCGTCCTACAGGCCACGCTGGATAGCGAGACCGAGGAGAATTGCGTTGCGCTTGGGCGACGCCGACGAAGGGCGCTAGGCAGCCCCTCTGTCCAGTAGACGTTCGCAGAATCCTCAATCTGTTCGCCAACGCCTTCTTCGGGCGGAGTGAACCGCGTCGGATTTTTGCTCTTCGGCGCCTCCGGCGGTCTTTCGCCGACTGCAAGGAGCGCAGAACGCTCTGTTGGAAGGGAATTCGCAATGCGGCCATCCATTCGATCGACGGCGCAGCAAGATCGGCG
>CALFWA010000176.1 GCA_937928035.1 uncultured Caldilinea sp.
GGGAAGTAATCGGCCACAGCCTGAGCAGCCTGGTAGGCGGCGCGTGCGCCGCCGTCGCCGCCCGAACCGTTGAGAATGCGGTCGGCCAGCAGCGCCGCCTGGCTGGCGGCGGGCGCAGCCGCCGCCGAGGTGCTCGCCGCCAATACCTGTTGAAGTTGAACGATCAGCTCGTCCGGCCACGTGCCGGCGCCTGTGGAGGCGGCGAAGTTGGCCAACGCCGCGCGCGCCGCGCCCGCCTGCGCCTTCATATGGGCGGTGGCGGTGGCGTCGCCCGTCACCTGGGCCAGCGCAAGGTCGCTGTTGCGGGCGTGGTTCAACAGCCCAAAACGGTCGCCTGGATCGTTGACGCCGGGATCATAGCGCGGGTCGCCCACACCAACCAACACGTTGATCGTCTCACGCGCCCGCCGTTTGGCCAGCGCCAGGTTGTCGGCCTGCACCGCCGCACTGACCAGCCCGGCCAAATCGCGCGTCAGTTGCGCCTGTTGCATCATGCCAACGCCGTAGCCGATGCGGTTGGGCGTATCATCGGCTGCAGCCAACATACGGCGCAACGCCGTCAGCGGCGCCACCGGCAGGCTGTCTTCCGCATAGGGCGCCCCAAGCGCCAGCCGAAACGCGCCGAACTCGCCGATCAGGTTGCGCCCTGGATAGGAAAAGCTCGCCTCCACCTTGCCGTTGACCCAGGGCAGTTCGCCCAGGATCAGCCGCCTGCCGTCTGGGGCTGCCAGGTATCCCCACAGGCTGAAACCGCCCGGCGGCGCCGGCACATTGTTGAGCGCAAGCGTGATGCGATCGCTGGTGGGGTCGTTGGTGGAGGCGCCGTGTTCGATGCGCCCCATGATCGAACCGGATGGGAAATAATCGGCCGCGCGCTGCACGGCGGTGAAGGCGGTCACTGCGCCCCCCTCGCCCGCGATTGCCTCTACAATGCCGTTGTTATTGACGTCGACGCCGTTGACGATGCGCGTCGCCAAGTCGCGCGCAGCGGTCGCAGGGGCGAGAGCCGCGCCGGCCGACCCGGCGGATAGCGTCTGTGTCGCCTGCGTCACCACCTGATCGCTCCACGTGCCTCCGCCGTCCGCCGGTGCAAAATTGCCGACGACGCCGGAGGCCGCTACGGCCTGATTGAAGATGTGTTCGGTGACGCCGATGCTTTCGGCGGCCAGCAGCATGTTGACATCCACATTGGCGGCGTAGCGCAACAGGCCAAACCCATCACCCGGATTTTCAACTTTGCCGTCGCCATTGTAATCGCCGTGACGCGGATCGCTTGCGCCGTAAAGGATGTTGAGCACATGTTCGGCGTGAACGCGCGCGCCGGCCAGGTTGCCGGCCGCCGCAGAGGAGCGCGCCAGGTTGGCGTGCGTGAGCATCATGCGCGCCTCTTGCACCAGACCAACGCCGTAGCCCACGTTGTTGGGAGTGTTCTCCGCTCGCGCCACCACCTTGCGGATCAGGCTGAGCGCATCGGTTGGCAGCGTCGCCGCAAAGACCTCCTGCTCCCACATCAGGCGAACTGCATCGTACTCTGCGATCAGATTTTCGCCAGGGAAATCGAGGGCCTGATTGACCGCCCCACCGGCGACTGTGAGGCCGCCGCAAAAGAAGCCGTTGTCCTGGCTGGTCAGATAAGCTTGCAGGGTGAAACCAAAGGGCGGTGGCTGGACGCCGGTCAACGCGAATACAAGCCGATCGCTCATTAACGAGGGGACGCCGGGATCCACGTCGCGCGCCATTACGGCGCCGGCAAGGGCGTCGATGGCGCTTTGCAGGCTGCGCCACCGGATCGATCGCCCTGCCTGCGTTCGCTCATAGCCCAGGAGCGCAGCGATCGACATGGCCAACACGACAAGCACAATTATTCTGCGCTTCACAGGCAAACTCCTTCACATCCAAAGATCGGGGATGACGCACCGTCGAAACCTGGCATGGGGTGATGAGGAGCAATTGGACCAGGGCAAAGCAGAACGCCCGCACGATCAGCGAGCGACCAACGGCAGATAGACCTGACCTCCCGACGCCTCGCCTTCGCGGACAGGCGTTGCGTTCAGGCCAAGGCGATCCTGGGCGTAAAAGACGATGCGATAGTCGCCTTCTTCAAGAAAGCCGTTTGGATAGTCGACGCGATAGCGGCCGGGTTGCCCCGACACCGGTTCCAACCGCACAACGGGGGCGTTGAGGTTGAGCGTCACACCGATCGGCTCCTGGAAGGAAGGCGGAAAGATCGCCGCCCACACCAGCTCCACCTTCTCGGCGCCTTCGCTCACCGTCGCATGCAACACACCGTTGACGCCGTTGCGCTGCACGGCGGCGCTGTGAATGGTGGGGCGCACCGAGCTGAAAAAGCGCGTGATGAGCCGATTCTGGGCGACCGAGCCGTCGCCAGCGTTGAAGACGCCGTCGCCGTTGTCGTCTAAAAAGGGCGTCTGCTTGATGCCTGTAGCCTGCACCGCAGCGCGCGCCTCGTCGAAGTATTGCTTCAGGTTGCCGCTGTCGGCCACACAAGAAAAGAATGCATCAGAGAAGTAGGCCCCCTGCGGCGAGGCGTAGGCGTTGTTATCGAAGCCGGTCGGGGTGATAATGACGCGGCCAAGCTTCGAGATGCTGCTCGCCGGCGCACCGCGCTGGATAAAGCTGCCGGAGACGCACCCTTCGTAGATCACCGTCACCTCATCCACGCCGGTTTCGCCCTCTAGAGTGCGCAGCCAGCCATCCAATTCCTCTGGCGCGATGCTGTTGCCGACTGCGCAACCGTTGACGCAAAATTTGTTGACCAGACCATGATCCATCAGATAATCCATCAGATAATCCATTAGATAGAGGAAAAGCGGCTTGCCCGGGCCGACCCTGCTTTTCGCCCACACATTGATGGCCTGCTGTACGGCCGCCGGGTTCAGGGTCACGGGCTGCGTGTCGAGAGTTCCGTCGCTGTTGGCGTCCTGCGCCACCGGCGCCAGATAGTAGATGTCCTCTGGACTAAAGCCGGCGCTGCGAAAGATGCGATAGGCGCAGTTGGTCGAGTTGTAGATGTTGGTCTGGAGGCCAAAGGTCTCGTTGTGGCCGGCGACGATAATCACAGCGCCAGCGGTGGCGCCTAGCCGCCGGACTGGCAACGTGCGTTCGCCGACGTTGCCGGCAGTATCAAAGACGCGCAATCGAATCACATTGTCGCCCAGCGCAAGCCCCAGATCGGCGACGCGAAACGCATCGCTGGCGCTTTCCAGCGTGTAGTCCCACCCTTCGGCCCCGGTGGTCATGTTGCGCACGTTGGCGCGGCTCAAATTGCCGCCTGCGTCGGCGGCGGAGCCGCCGACGGTCGTCAGGCTGGCCGAAGTCGTGAAAACGGACGAGGCGCTAGGCTGCTGGAGCGTCACCTGCGGGATGGTGGCGTCGTCGGGCATGCGCACCGTGCATTGCACCTGACCGGAAAGCGGGCTTTCGTTGTTGGAGAAGTCCAGCGCCTGCACGCGCAGCTGATAGGTGTCGTTGGCTGCGAGGCCGCCGAGCTGATAGTAGGTCGCGTCGCCGCCAAGGACATCGTCGCTTCCGGAGACGGTGCCGCCGACGTTGGCGTAGTTGACGCGATAGCGCACCACATCGCGCTCTGGGCTGCGCCGCCACTGCACGGCCAGCGTCGTAGCGTCGATGGCGATGCAGCGCGCGTTGGTGGGCGCAGAGGGCGGCGTTTGATCCACGCGCACCGAGACGCGATAGCTGGCGTCGACGCCGAAGAAACCGGAGTTGAACTGCCGCAACTGAATGTAATAATCGCCGTTGCGGGTCGCGTCCAGCTCAATGGCGATGCTGGAGCCAAAGGCGTTGTTCTCGGCGGCGGTGGGCGCCTCGGCGCAGGCATTATAGAGAAAGACCACGGCGTCCGCCTTGGGCCCGATATTTTCCACCTGGATGATGTAGGTCTTGTTGGCCTGGGCGGTGAAGCGGAGCCAATCCACATCGCCCTTGCGGTGGAAGTTGCGCTGCTGCGGCGCGCCGGTGGTGGGGATTGCTCTGGCTTCTGCGCAAGCGTCGTCTGCCTCGAAGGCGTCGGCGCCCGCCCCCGGCGTTGGGGAGGGCGTGGCCGTCGGCGTGCTCTCTGGCTCAGCCAGTGCAGCGACGAAACCGCTTTCGAGGCGAAAGCTGCCGCTAACGGCCGCGCCCGCCAGCGGCTGCCCGACGCTGTCTTGAACAGCGTGGTCGGCCGACTGACGCGCGGCGCTCGCGTTCCAGCTCCACCAGCGCAACTCGAACCCTGCGGAGCTCTGGGCAAGCGCCATTGCGGCTATGAACAAACTCGCTGCGGCGGTCAGCAGCCAAAAGAATCGTTTGGAGTTCGCCAACTGTCGTTCCTACTCGATTCGACGCATTTACTCTTGCAAAGGCACCATCGCATCTGTGCCGTGCACGGTCGCCGCAAAAGTCGCCGTCATCATCGCCTCCTGCATGAGCAGAGCGTCGCGCTGATAATCGACGCTGCGGAAGCGATCCGCCCCATACGCCTCTGGGTGCAGATACGCGCCGCGTTCGCCGGGCGACTTTTCGACCTCCACCTGAATGCGATTGGCATTGGCGAACGGGTCCTGGCGGATTCCTGTGACCTGCCACGAGACGCGCAGCCCAGGCCAACCGCCTGCAATCAGAAAGCGATTGTTCTGCACTTCCTGCGCAATATAGAGATTTGGCCCTGGCCCGCCGATCGGCGTCAACTGATAACGAAAATTGCGGTTGAGCGCCTTGAAATAAGCCGGCAACTCCATCCAGGCGGCACCGCTTTCGTCCAGGGTGACGTTGCCATTGTAGACGTTCATCATGTCCGGGCTTTCGACGAAGGAATGGTAGAGATATTTGTTGGTGGGGTCCAAGGGATGGTCGATAACAAAGGAGCCGCCCCCCTTGGAAAGCGTGCCCGTCACCTGCACGTTGCCGACGAAACGGCCGGCGACCCTGCCTGACGGCGCATCGAAATAGCCGCCGTAGCCGCCGGTGGAGAGCGTCGAGCCGTGCACGCCATAGTTGACGTCGCTGCTGGCGTTGGCCACACCCTGGACGCCGCGATACGGTCCCTGGCCGCGCGCGCTGGCGCCGCCGTTGGTGGAATTGGTCACCCCTCGCACACCGTAGACGCTGCCGGAGGTGGCTGCGGCCAGGCCGTCGACGCCGTAGCCATTCAAGCTCTGCCCGTTGACGCCGGCGCCGTCATTGCTGAAGCCCAACACGCCGTCGTTGGAGACGCTGCTGCCGATGACGCCGCGGCCGCCGGGCGCCGTGCCGAATACGCCGGCGATGCTGTTGATGGTGGCGCCAGCCGTTGCGCCTGCTCGACCGTACAACGCAGCTTCACCGGGATCGCTTGACGCCGTCGTCGCCGAGACGCCATGGTGCAAACCGGACTGCGTTACGCTCAGGATGGCGGTGCCGTTGCTGGAGCCGGTCATGGCGTCCGGACCGGCCCTTTTGAGATAGACGGCGTCGTGGTGGTGGCCGGTCGAAGCAAAAGCGCTGCTGTCCTGTCCATCCAGGCGGTCAGCGTTGTCGCTGTAGAGTGCATAGGAAACGGCGGCGATGCGCTGTCGCGAGGTCATCTCGGCGTCTGCTCCCACCTTAACGCCCAGCCAGAGATTCTGACCGTCGAAGAGCGAGAGCGGCAACGGCGTTGCATCCCCCAGCAGCGTGGTGAAAAGCTCGTTGCCGACCGCAATGTCTTTGGTTTCCGACCAGAGGGTGACGCCCCCTTCCGCTGTATTGTACAGGCGAAAAACAAATGTGAACGAGCCGCTGAGCGGCGCGCCGGTGTTTGGATGGAGCAGCCGTCCCTGATAGTGGATCGCCGGCGTGATTGCAGCGCCGACGCGAACGGAGGCCGCCTCCGACGCGCCTAGCCCACTGTGCGAGCTGAAACTCACCGCCACCCCCACAATCAGGCAAACCATCAGAAACGCTGCGCCTCTTAAGACGCGCCTTGAAGCAACAACGCTGCGTATCATAGGCGTATTTCTCCGGATCGACTTTGCTTGCGGGGGAGCCTGTTGCCAAGGAAACCTGTATTCAGGTGCAGGGAGCGATGATGTTGGCTAGATGAGGCCT
>CALFWA010000177.1 GCA_937928035.1 uncultured Caldilinea sp.
AGCGTGTGATCGTCCTTCGCCTCGACGCCGGCGACGAATTGATCGTACGGATGGCGAGAGATCACGGCGTTGCGTTCGTCCATGATCATTTCGTAGGTGAAGACAAAGTCGGCGGCGGTTACCGGCGCGCCATCGGACCAGCGCGCGTCCTCTCGCAGGTGAATCGTGATGATGCGTCCATCTTCGGAGATGCCGCCGTTCGCCGCTGTGGGAATCTCGCGCGCCAGCTGCGGCGTCGGCTCCAAATTGTCGTTAAAGTTCCACAGCCCCAGGAGCCAAAAGTCGGTCAGAATGCCGCTGAACCACATGGTGGTGTACAACGGGCTAAGATTGTCCGGCTCCTGCACAAAAGTGATGGTGACGAGCGAGGGCGGCGCGGCCTCCGAAGGCGGCTCGCCAGGCGCCACGGGCTGCGCCGGACAGGCTGAAAGTGCAAAAGCCAGGAGCAAAAGTACAGCAACCAGGCCAAAGCGTCTTGTCCTGCTCTTTGAAGACATAAGTCACCTCCTTTTGGGTGGATTACAAGCGCGGATGTTAAGCGAACCTAGGAATGCGCCTATCTTACCACAGGGAGGCCGGAAATGCGAATTGCATGGTTGGAGCCCCCTTGCCAGCTAGCCGATGTTCTCCATTCCTCCAGCGCGCGGTCGAGGTCTTCCGGTGAAGTGAAGCCGCGCACCACGCGCAGGAAGGTGGGAATGTCCGGCGTGAGGCTGCGGAGCTCCTCCATTTTTGGACCGATGGGGCTGGAGGCGGCGGGAGCTGTGCCGTAACTGCCGTGAAAGGCAAAGTAGGCCTGATTCAGCTTGCGGATCGGGTAGCCGTTTTCGACGAAGAGCAAGCGGCGAATCTCCATGTATTCCTCGGCGTCGCGGATGCGGCCCAACGCCAGAAATTGATCGACGACCTCGCGGGTATGGCGCATTTCTTTGCGGAAATCAAAGGCCGAAGGCTCTTTCTCCTCCAGCTCCTCCAAAGCCTTGCGTTCGGCCAGTTCTCGTGCGAAATCAGGGTAGAAGCGCTCTAACGCGCCGCGTCCGATCTCTTCGCCGACGATGTCGGCGACGGTCTCGTTCATGATCGTTAGCTCTGCGCTCGTGTTATAGTTGAGGCCAAGCGGAAAGAGCGTGAGGTAGTTATGTGCCCATTCATGCGCAACCGTAGACAGTACCCAGTCGAGCGGCGCGCGGTCAATCACCAGCGCCGGGTAGGCGCCTAGTCCTCCGATGTTAGCGATATAGGCGCTCAGGTTGTCTTCCTCAAAGATGGTCGACTCAATGTGATCGCGTTCATCGGCGGTCAATTCCGGCAGCAACATGACATAGTGCGCAGTTAAGATGCGGCCGCGGGGGCTGACGACCAGTTTCTTCGGCGGTTCGGTGAAAGTGAACCAGACAGGCGGAAATGGTATGCCGAACAGCGTGACACCCTGCTCACGTAGCTCTGTCGCCACCTGCGCTTCGATGATGACCTCGACAGTTGGACGAATCGCTTCCTGCTCGTGGCGCAGCGCCTCGATCTTGCGCTGAAGGATGATGCTCTCTTCGCGCCTGGCATTGCCTTTCTCGCTGTAGAGACGTTCGATCCTGCCTTCCAGCTCCCCAATCTCACGGGCACGCTCCAGATAGCTCTGCACCAGCGCCGTCTGCTCTGCCTCCGAAAGGTGATCGGCCGAATGCAAAAATTGCTCACTCAGCTTTTGAGCGATCGCCTCAACTTCCCAGGTGATCAGGTCCCAAATCCAGAGATGTACCTTGCTGTTGATGCTGTAGCGCATCTGCGTTACGCTGTCGACGCTTGCGCTGCCCAACAACGCAACGGCCACGACGCACGCTGCGAAAAGGTTTCTCACCGTGCGTGCCCAGATGCGCCATCGGAACTGTGCGGTCGGTGTCTGATATGAAACCGCTTCTGCACTTTGTTGGATGCTCATGATGTGTATACTATACCAGATACTCACCAGATATCTAGAGATGTCCTGCGTCCCTCTGCAATTGCGTCGCATACAATCTTCTATTATCTTAAACGAGCCGCCTTCTAGGCTTATCGGCTTAGAATGATCGATGCGGAAGCCGTACAACACGAGATTACGACATGAAATATCGCCGATGAAACGCAGCCAACGAAAGAAAAGTCCAACCATCGGTGTCCTCGCCGGCTGGCAAGTTTACTGGACAGCGACGCCGCTCAGTTATCTCAACCCGATCCTGCGCGGCATTCGCCAGGCTGCCCAAGAGATGCAGTGTAATCTTCTCATTGCTTGTGGAATGGGACCTTCGGGGGAAATTGGAGATCCGCTGCGCCCCGCCTGGCTAGAACCTGCGGAAGACTCTGACTTTGTTCCGGTTGGCCCATGGAACACGGACGGTCTGATTTTTATCAACCCTTTGAACGCCGAAAGGCGCTCGCAGGACGTACAGCGAATCCGGGCCGGTGGACATCCGATGGTGTTTATCGGTTCGGGCGAGCCAGGGCCAACTCTTGTCGCGGATAACGCTGGCGGTATTTACGCTGCGTTGAAGCATTTGGTGGAGCATGGCCACGCAAGGATCGCGTTCATCGCCGGTAGTGCCGCCGATATAGAGGGAGACACGGGCGATCGGCTACGCGCCTTTCAGGAAGGCATGGCGAACTTCGGGTTGAACGTTGACCGCAGGCTGATTGCTTTCGGCGATCATGTCTATGAGGGAGGGTATCGGTCCATGCGCGGGCGGTTAGAGACGCGCATCCCTTTCACGGCTGTGCTGGCCAGCAACGACGAGTCGGCCTTTGGCGCGCTGCGCGCCCTGCACGAGGCGAAC
>CALFWA010000178.1 GCA_937928035.1 uncultured Caldilinea sp.
CGTCTGACGGCGATAGTCGGGCGCGTTGTCGTCGACGCTGCTGAAGGACGGCAGATCGCCCTTCGCCACCGGGTCCCAGATAACCTGCTGCGACGCCATACGCCGGAGGTTGTATCCGACGGTCGCCATGCCGAAGAGGCTCAGCGCGGCGGGCAGGAATTCGTACAGCCAGCCGATGAAGGCGTAGTAGTAGAGCGGCTGCGAGCCGCGCTTGACGCCCTGCTGCGCCAGCCAATAGCCGAGGCTGCCGACAACGCCGGTGGCCAGTCCCTGCACAGTGTTGGTGAAAAAGGTGGTGAAGAAGAGAATCTGCACCAACCAGAAGAAGCCGAACAGCGTGCCCCATTGCTGCAAAGTAGGACGCCAGCGCCCGTCTTCGGCGACAGGCTCGCGGCGAAACCAGGCGACGCCGAGGGCTGCCGAGGCTGCGACGCAAAGCCCAACCAGCAGGCTCATGCGAATGATCATGGCCTGGGTGGTGTAATCGACGGCGTTGGTAAAGACCACCGGGTCGCCGCCGGTCAAGACGTAGATGAAGGGACTGAGGAAGGGCAGCACCAGCGTCAACATCAGCACGGCGAGGTCGGCGGCAGGATGGTTGCGCAGCAGATGCCAGCGCCCGCGCATCGAGATGACGAACGCGGCCAGCGAGACGGCGCCGAGAATTCCCAGGATGAGCAACCCCCAGAAATCCTGCTTCATTTCATGCAGCACCCACCACGCTGCGCCGCCGAGCGCCAGCGGCCCGGCGATCCTCAGCAGACGCTGGGGACCGACGACCTGCCACAGCGCCCAGAAGGCGGCAAAAGAGCCGATGATGGCGCCGTGAATGAAATGGTTTTCCATGGTAGCGAAGCCAAAGGCCATGCCCGCCACCATGATGACCAGATAACGGAGGCGCCGGGCGTCCACATAGCGAAATGCGCCGTAGATCCAGACTGCCGTGAAGAAGGCCATGAAGATGTCGTCGCGGATGTAACGGCTGTGGAAAAGGAGGCTGGGGCTGATTGTGACCATGAGGCCCGCAAAGATCGCTCCTGTGCGGCCGAGGTAGCCGCGCAGCAGATACATCATCCAGATCAGCGCCAGCCCGATGAGTGCAGGCGCAAGTCGCGCCGTGAAGTCGCTGTCGCCGAAAAGGAAGTAGGTCAGCGCTGTGACATGATAGCGGAACGGCCCATGCATCATCGGATTGTGGTCGTAATTGCCCTGGGCATAGAGATAATAGGCGTACAGGGCGTGCAGACTCTCGTCGTGGCTCATGGCGCGCACGCCGAGGTCGTACAGACGCATCACGGCGCCGATCGCAAGCATTCCAACCCAAATAGCCGTTTCCCAACTGAGCGCAATCCACGAGGCAAGGGGACGATCCAGCCAGGAAGAAATCTGCGAAGCCTGAATCTTTTGTTTTTGGAGTGTATCGACCATTCCAAGCTCTTGCGTCACGGTTCCTATCCCTTAAGTTTCTCTCGATTCCATCATCGCGGCGCCCACAGCGTAACCGTCTCCGTCGGCGGCGGCTGATCGACCTTGCGATAGAGCAACCAACGCAGTCGTGGGCGCTGCACCTGTCGCCACTCGGCGCTTGTGTCTGTGATCACTCCCTGTTGGGGGGCGGGTAACATGGAAAGCCGCCAGGTGTACTCGACGTCGTAGCGGCTGCCGATGTAGGGGTCGGGCAGCGGCAGCGAGTCGTTGCGCGAGGTCGGCGCGATCACCAACGGCATTCGTTGCGCGCTGGCCACGATGTCGAACACCGTGGCATCCAGAGTGCGGACATGGTGTAGGTTGCGCATGTTGCGTAGACTCCAGCCGAGTGCAGGGTTGGGCCGCAGGTTGTAGATGAGCTGCACCTCAATTTCATGGGGATCGCCGCGGCGGATGCTGCTCAGGCGTTCCACGTCCTGCACCAGCAAGCGCATTTCTGCATGGGTGTGTTCAGGCCAGAAGCCATCTGGCTGCATCCATTCGGAGGTGTGGTTTAGCTGCCAGCCGCTGCGCACGGTCAAGGCCGCCAGCACAACGACGTAGAAAATCAGTGCAACCTGCCCTGTCGAGCGCCAGCCGGCCCAAAATCCGAAGATCAGCCATGCGGCCACCATCAATCCCACGAGGATGCCGCTCCTCAGCCAGATTTGCTCGTTGAAAACGAGATCGTTCACCAATGCAGCCAGCCAAACCGAACCGGCGACGAGCAAAACGATCTGGATGGCAAGCAACGCAAACAGCTCCAGCGCCGTGAGGTCGCCCCAGGGGCGGTGGAGGGCGCGGTCGATCAACAGCGCCGCCGCAATCGCCAGCGGAACTCCGACGATGGGCAGCGTCTCCGGCGGTCTACCAGGCAGCAGCCAGAGCAACAACCCCCACGCCACCCAGACGCTCAGAAAGATCGGCAAACGCAATCGTTCATCTGCACTGCGGAGAAGCCAGGGAGACCCTTGCAATTCTCTTTGTTGCTCTGAGTCCGCCCTTTGCTCCCTGCGCAGGGCGCCCAAGATGGGGTGCGACCAGATCGACGCCAACCCCAGCACGCCGAACACCGCCAACAGCGGCTGCTCGAGAAGCAGCCGCGCAAACGGCCAGGCAAAAGGGTTTGTCCGTTCCAGGCCGGCGATCGCCACGATCCACGCCGTTAGGCTGGCGCTCAAGGCGGAGAGCGCCTCAAAGCGCAGCGTCAATCCGGTAGCCGCCAGCGCCAGCGGGACGCCGAACCAGAGCCAGGTCGAACGATGGAACAGCCAACCCGAGGAGACCTCCTCCCCTGCACCGGAGCGATCAACGCCGTAGATCAGAATGAAAAAAGCTAGGACAGGCAGCAGCCCCCACATCAACGGGCCGCCGGTCAAGAAAAGAGCCGCCGCCACCGCTGCCGTCCGCTCCCAACGCAGCGCCTGCCGTGCGTCGACTGCATGGCTTCGCCGCCATAGCGCAGTCAGCGTCAACAGGCCCAAAAAGATGGTCAATGCAGCCGCATCCGAACGACGACTGAACGCCATCAGCCAGGGATCGATGGCAAAGAGCGCCGCGACCACCAACGCAGCCGTCCGGCCGATCCAGGGACGCCAGAACCACGGCAACAGGACGGTGGCGACGCCGAACAGCGCCGGAATAGCGCGCGCCAGCGCGTCGCCGTCGCCGATCAGCCAGAAGAGCAGCGATTGCAGTCCATAGAACAGCGCACTCTCCGGCGCGGGCGCTCCGCCGACAAACTGTTGATTGGCGGCCAACCACGCGCTCCAGGCGGCCGCGCTCTCCTGGGGCGAAAGCGGCTCCCGCCCCAGCCCGATCAAGCGCAACAACACCGCCGCCGCAAGAATGACTGCATAGAGGAGATGCTCCATGGTCGCCGCCCGGGCGGCCCTAGGAGCCGCTTTTTTCTCCGAGGGCGGCGCGCTCTCAGAGACGCCTGTACCGTCCGGACAATGCACTTTTTCACCTGTAGGATGGACAATGCTCACTTCTACAGAATGCTCAGTCGTTTCACGCATCGAACACTCTACTCATAGAAGCCGTCGTTCAATCCGCTCCCATCTGTATCCGCTGTGGAATCCGATAAATCCGCACCATTGTATCAGGAGACGCGCCATCTTCATAGACGAGCTCTAGCTGCGCGTACAACGCCCGCTCCACTGCAGGCGAGAGACCATATTGCGCCCGCTCTGAAGGGCCTACGTACAAATAGCTTGCGCCAAACGCCTCCAAAAGACGAAGCGCTTCGGCCGGCGAAGCACCGCCGTAAATCGCCTGCAACGCCTCGGGGCGCCCTGCCGCCATGCGACCGTAGGCGCGGCCACGCCACTGCGATTCATGGCCGTCCCATCCCAGCAACGTCTGTCTGCCTGTCATCGTGCTGATGCGGTTGGTGTCCGCCGCATAGGAGCGCCCCTTACCCTCGACCACAATGTCCGCCGGCAGCGTGTTGGCGCGCACCCACTCGACGGCGCCGTATTCCGCCGGCGCCACGCCGGCGAGATAGGCGGAGGCGTCGAACGTCGGCGGGCGCGAAAATCCCTGCGTCTTGCTGTAGGCGCCGGCGACCAGGTAGATGGTTGAATTGAGGGCCAATGCAAGCGCAGCCAGGCTCAACGTCGCCGGTGCAATGCGCCAGCCGCGCCAACGCGTCAGACTCGTCGCAATCGTAAATGCGCCGGCGAGGCCAAAAAGCAACCAGGCCTGATAGTAGAACTTAAAGATCGTGTTCATGCGCCACCCGAAGTTGTCGCGCAGATAGACGATCTCCGGCGTCAGGGTCAATCCCAGCCCGATCGCCGCCAGCGCCAACGCGAAGAGCAGCGGTCGCTCTTCGCGCGCCACGGTTGCGAAGCGATGCACGCCGGTCCAGAGCAGCGCCAGCGCCAGCGCTGTCATCGCGCCGACGATCAGAAAGGTGAAGGGTTGACCTGCCCATCGCTCCACGATAAACGGCAAATGGGAAGCAGCGCCGTCGGGCAGCGCCACGTTCCCCACCAAGGCCCGACCGCGTTCGGTGCTCGTCGCCGCCCATGCGCTCAAGGCAAGCAGCGCCGCCGGCAGGCCTATCGTCAAGGCAAGAGAAATCAGTACGACCTTCAGGCGCGGGCGAAACGTCGCCCATCCCAACGCCAACAGCGCCGTCAGCGTCAGCAGCGCCGTTGCAAACATGGCGACGTACTGTGAGAAGCGCGTGGGATGAAAGAGATTGGGAATCAGTCCCCCGACCTGACTCTGGGCGGTCAGGAAGTAGGGGAGATATAACAAAAGAGCAAGTGCAAAAAGCGAAAAGCCCGCCATCGCTGCCAGGCCGAGCGCCCGGCCTGCATGCGGGGGGGCCTCCGCCTCTTTTACACGCCCGGCGGAGAGCGATGGCATCGCCGCTGCTGCGATGCTAAAGGTCGTCAGCAGCCAGTAGGGAGGGTAGTCCCACGTATTCAGAAAGAGCAGCGCGCCTGTGACAACGGCCACCAACAAGAAGCCGCCCCACCCCAGCGGAAAAATGCGCTTCAGGTCCATCATACGCTCGATAAATCCGCCGGAGGCCGGAACTGACAAGCGAGAGTCGAGGTCATCCTCTCTTCTCTCTCCCCTCTCCGCTTTCCTTTCTTCTGGGCGCCTCAGAAAAATCGCCAGCGCGGCGGCCACGGCGAGGAGGGCAAAGGGCATCGCCGCCACATGCGGATGATTGTCGCCGAGGATGTAGCTGAAGGCGGGAAATTCGTCGATGACCTCGATGTGATCCCCGCGCAGGCTGACGTCGGCGAGCACGCGGCTGCTGCGCCACCACCACCAGCCGTAGCTGATGAACCATTGCCGCGTCACTTCGGCGTTTTCCGGAAAGCCCCGCACCTGCAGCCAGGCGGCAAGCCGGGACACATCGACGCCGTTGGCGTGGAGCCATTCAAGCAGCCCCTGCAAATTGGCCGAGAGGCCAACCAGCAGGCTCGCCGTCAACCCACTCCCCAGCGCAGCGACGAGGCGCCGCCTGGCTGCCGCAACCAGGTTGTAGCCGACGCCAAACGCGCCGGTCAGGAGCAGTCCAAACCAGACCGCCTGCGAGAGGTTGTAGGCGACCGCCGCCGACTGTCCGGCCATCAGCCCCACCATATTCATCAGCCAATAGCCGAAGTAATAGTAGCTGATCGGATAGCCCGCCAGCCATGCGTCATGCGGCGGATAGGTGAGGCTGGCACGAATGCTATGCATGAACATCAGATCCATCGGCTGCTCGGTGTGATCGGCGGCCGGGTCGTGCGCCCGCACCCAAGCCCATGCAGCGAAGGCGCCGAGAAAGAGCAGCTCAACGAAAAGGATATAGCGCCAGGAAGGGAGCGAAGCGAGGCGAGGCGTTGCAGGCCGGCGCCGGCCTACGACTCCGCTGACGACGGCCAGAGCGATCAACGCCAGCCACGCGCCGCCGATGTCGTTGCGCAACAGGCCGAGGCTGTAGGCGATCCACAGGAAATAGCCGGTCAACAGAACGCCGAGCAGACGGCTGAAAGCGTAGCCGCGGTCCGGCAGCGCAGCAAAGAAACGCAGCGCCAAGGGCAGCGCCGCCGCCGTCATCACCTGCACCACCAGATAAACTGCACAAAACTGCCCGACTAGCGCCATGCTCCTCTACGCTCCCGCTCTCACCCTCTCCCCCGCACCGCCGCCTCTGGCGCATACGTCCCATCCGCCTGCAGCGCCAGTCGGCCTGGGACGGCGTAGATAGTCGCCCGTTCATTTTGAAAGAGCGGCGTCAGCAGCCCCTGTGCGGCCATGCTCTCGAACTTACGCACGCCGTCGGGATGCAGGTAGCGCTCCAGTTGACCGACGTAAACCAGATCGACGTGCAGCTCCTCAAGCAGCTGCAACGTGCGCCCGATGTCGGGCGTCTGCCACAGCTCGCGATGCAGGCCATCGCGGCGGCCGACGTCCTCCGGGTAGCGCTGCTCCTGTTCGTGCATCCCGCGCAGACCACTCAGGCCGGTGTTGCTCGCCATACGCGTTCCCCACGCTCGATAATAATCCACCTCGGCGCTCTCTAAAATCACGGCGTTGCCCCGAATGTGATCCAGCAGCCATTGCAGCGCCTCCCACTCGTAGCGCAGCTCGATCACGTTGTTGAAATCCGGCCAGGAATAACTGCCCTGCCGCATGAAGTCTAACCCGTTGAGCGTGCCCACCTCCGGTCGCCAACCGGGCATGCGCTGGTCGAGCCGCGCCGGTGTTCCCAGGATTGGATAGGCGAGGCTAGCCAGCAGAAGCAGCCCAAATGCGACCGCCCAGGCAAGCCGCGGCAAGAAAGAACGCACTCTAGTGGCGTATGAGGAACTGGAGGCTTTGGAAAATCGCGATGGCGCCCCTCCTCTCTCCACCTCTCCTGCTCTTCCGCTCTCACCTTCTCTCTCTCCCGCGCTCCCGCCCTCTCTCCCTCCATCCGGAAAGAGTGTATCGAGCAGCCGCGGGGTGACGATGGCGGCAGCGACGCCCCAGATCACCCACACCTGGCTGAAGAATTTGAAGAGTGTGTTCATGCGGTAATAGTCGCTGCCGTTAAGAAAGTCCTTCAGGTAGAAGACCTGCGTGCCTGCCAGGATCGCCAGACCGGTGGCCGTAAGCACGGCGGCGAGCGCAACGCCGGCGTCGGTTGTACGCGCGCTGCGCCAGAGCACCGCAATTGCCAGCCCCAGCCAGGCAAGGCAAAGCGCCAGCACGCTCCAACCTGCGAGCCAGGCGACGACCGCCAGCGCCAGGCTCGCAGGAATCAGCGTCAGGGAAAGCAGATAGAAAAAGCTTGGCGTTCGCACCAGCCGATTGTGGAGATAGAGAGCGCGCGGCAAAA
This sequence comes from uncultured Caldilinea sp., assembly GCA_937928035.1. GTDB lineage: Bacteria > Chloroflexota > Anaerolineae > Caldilineales > Caldilineaceae > Caldilinea. The sequence continues at coordinate 7,304 of CALFWA010000178.1, forward strand.
AGTCGAATCTTCGCAAGAAAAGATTGACGGCGCGCTCGACCCCGGAAGGTTTGGGAAGCGAAGATGGCCGGAGTGTGGAGGTCGGAGGACGTTTTCCTGCCAGATAAAACGTCCAGCTTGCCAACACAAACAGGAAAAATCCCCAGATGAGCAGCCACTTGCCCAAAGGATCGGGCGCTTTCACCAGCCCAACGCCGGACGCGCCGACGTTGACGTAGTTCAGGAAAAAGGGTGCAAAAATCAGATAGGCGCCCCCGGCGTAGAGGACGGCGGCCAACAGCGTCGCCGGCCAGTTGATGCGCCCTCGGCCGCGGAACTGGCTGACCAGGAATGTCAGCACGCCCAGGCCAAAGTACGTCGGCAGCTCCCACAGGTTGACGCTGGCCAGCGCGCCCAACAGCAGTGCAAAGAGCGCCGCCAGCGCCAGCCCGCTCCGCCACGAGCGCCGCCAGTCGATCTCGCTTTGCTTCAACAGCGCCAACGCCAGCGCCAGGAACATCCCAGACAGCGGAATGCCGATCAGATGGGGATGCAGGTCGGCGAAAAGGAAGCTCCAGAAAGGAAACTCGTTGATCGTGGCGTCGATCACGCGGCTCGGCCCCCAAAAATCATAGGGAGGCATCTGTGCAGCGCCGCTCAGCACCAGACGCAGCCCTCCGACTGCGGCGACGATTTCAGAAAGCCCCCCGAAAGCCGACTGGAAATTCGATGAGGGGTTCAGCCGCGCCAGATTGCGCACCATCTGGGCAAAACCATCGAGGTTGCCGAGGATCGCTACATAGAGCGGCGCCAGCAACGCTGCGCCCAGGCCAACTCGCCAGGACAGAAATGAAGGTCTTAGCTCTGTTTTCCGGGCTTTTTCCACCGCCGAATACGCCACCGCAAAGACGTTCAGTACCGTCAGCGCAAAGAGTGTCGGAATCGCCAGGTTGAAGGCAACCTCGGCGTAGATGCCCGTCAATTTGATCAGATAGGCGACCAGGTAGAGGCCGAAATAGTAATAGTTGATCACGCCGCCCGCAAAGTGCGGGTTGACGGGCGGGAAGGTCGGGCTGCGCAGGATGCCGTTGAGGAAAGCGAACTCCATCTGCTTCTCGCCGCCGAACCAGGGCTGCCAGAGGTCGGGGTTCTGCAGCCGCACCCAGACGAAGCCCAGGAAGGCTGCGGCGAAAAGGAGTTCGCCCATCGCCATCAAAGGCCAGTTGGCGCGGAGGAAGGCGACCATCGCTCTGCGCTGCTGATATGCAATCCCTCCACCTACGAGCGCCAACAGCGTCACCGACAGCCACGCAAACACCACCGTGTTGCGCAGCAGCCCAAGCGAGGTGAGCATCCACAGCAGCCAGCCGGCGAGTAGCCAGCCAAAGGTGCGGCTCAAGAAAAAGCCGGCGTCGCGCAGCGGACGCAGCAGGCCAAACAGCAGCGACCACGCCAGCCAGCCGAGCAACGTCAGCACGGCCCACCACCAGACGACGGCCAGCGGCGTGCTCTCGCTGGCAACAACGTTCCAGCGATAATTGTCGACGAGCGGCAGCTCCTGGATCGGTCGGTCGAACATCAAGGACGGGCGTTTATCCGGCGGTGGATGCGCCGGTGCAGATTGCCCAGCGCCCAACAGGCCGATAATGCGATTGATCAGCCCGCGTTGCTCGCTCCCCGGCCGGCTGCCCAACCCCATCCACTCCAGCAGCGGACTGAGCGGCGAATCTTTGCCCCGGTAGTAGGGGATCGCCCGCTCCCAACTGCGGTCGAAGATGGCGTCGAATTCGGCGTCGCTGAGCTCGCGCACCTTGCGGAAGATGGTGACCTGCGGGTGATCGTAGAGGCTGAAACTTTCATCGGCGTGACGGTCGTCGAAGACGAAGCCGAACAGCTGCGGCGGCGACGTCACCTCCTGCGCCAGCTCGAAGCCGAGACGACCGTCCCACATCGCCTGGTAGTAAAGGTTGGTCATTGGGTAGCGCTCGGGCAGCTCGTCCACGCTGTCGTAGATGCGCTTGGAGCTGTAGACGACGAAGTCCGCCTCGCGCAGCTTCTGCTTCAGGATGGCGTATTTATCGGCGGTGTCCTCCTCGTAGGGGCTCCAGTCGATGTTGATGAGGCCGCGCGAATGCATGTCCATACCCGGCTCCCCGGGAATCGTCTTCGGCAGCGGGTCATCCCACAACTCCCACAGGATCACCGAACCAGGCGGTGCGTTTTCGTAAATCCAGCGGCTGGCTGTGATCCAGGTGTGCTCCCGGTTGTAGACGCCGTTCACGTAGGCCAGCGACCAGAAGACGCCGCCGACGAGGCCGATTGTCGCCAGTGCAACGGCGATGAAACGGAGGAGAGGGCGGGAGAGCAGGAGAACGGGTGCTTTTTGCGCCTCTGGGTGCCTCGGCTGTTGCTCAAAATCTTTTGCTCCTGCTCGCCACAATGTTGCGATCATCCACGCTGCCCACAGCAATACGAAGGGCAACACCGGGCTCATGTAGCGGTTGAACTTGGCGAGAAACGCGCCTGTGATGGCGAAGTATGGGAAGACCCAGCTCCACACCACCAGATTGGCGAGCTGAACCTCGCTCACCCGGCGCAGCCTGGGCATGGCCAAGAGCGCGCGCAGCGCCTCCCAGGCTGCGTAAGCGCTCCCGAGCAGTGCGACGACGCCGAGCGGCCAGCCCAACCCCCAACGCACCTGCTGCTCGATGAAGTAGATGTAGGGCAGCGTGTTGCGATATTGTCGCGTGAAAGGAAAATCCGCCACCCCGCGCACCATCATGCCCTGCTCCACCAGCACGGCGCGGCTGAAAGTTTCCCAGTCCAGAATGGCGTAAGGGCTGGTGATGAAGAAGGCGACGAAGGCCGTCAGCCAGGCGATGGCGACGCCGAGGATGGCGACAAAGGGCGCGCGTCCGTCAAGTGGACGCCCGGCCAGGCGACTGTTCTGCATCTCGCGCCAGGCAATCAGCAGCGCAGCGACGAGAGGGACGGCCAGCACCGGCAGTGCGCTGAATTTCGACGCAATCGCCAGTCCACAGCCAAGGCCGGCGACCCACGCAGCGCTCAGGCGGCGGGTGGCGACCATGCTCACGCCGCCCAGCACGGCCAACACTGTGAAAGTGGTGCTGGCCGGGTCCATGGCGAAGAAATGGCTGAGCTGGATGGCCTGCGCGGTGAACGCATAGAAGGCGGCGGCCAGCAGCCCCACCCCGCGGCCCGCCATGCGCGCCGCCAGCAGATAGAGCAGAAAGATGGTCAGCGTATCGAAAAGCGCTATCGTCAGCCGCCCGGCTACGGCGATGGCGTCGCAGGCGGCGTCGGCGCGTTGCATCAGGCTGACCGTCTCGTCCGGCGCGCCGAGCGCCTCGGCCAGCGGCGCCAGATGATGAAAGAGATCGCCCATCAGCACGCCGACGTACAGCGGAAAGTGACCGTAGGTGAAGCTGCGCGGACGCTGTTGGGAGAGGTCCCACAGCGGGTTCATCGGGCTGCGTTTGGGGTCCCAGAACTGCTCCCAGCTCGCCGGCAGCACGATCGTCGTCGCATAAAAACAGGCGGTGCTGCGTTCGTCCGGATGGCTGCCGATGCCGCGGTCGAAGTTGATGTTCCATACGCGCAGCGTGAAGCCGCTGATGAGAATGACCAGCAACAGGGGAGCGACCAGACGATAGGAGGGGGGGCGGCCATGGGCGTTCGGCGCGCCGGAGACAAACTCAAGGTGAGGCGGATTCGTGGTCATCGATGTCCAGTCGCACGATTTATTGTGGAACGGGCGGATAATTCGGCACCACCCAGGTGATCGAGCTGGTCGGCGGGGGCGGCCATAGCAGATAGACGTCCACCCAACGGCGCCAAGGCACGTAATTTGCAACGTCGTAGGCCAGGTCGATGCGTCGCGCAATGATGCCCCCGCCGGTGTCCAACGCGTCGGCGACGCCGTACCCCGGCACGTAGACTTGCGACCGCAGCGGAATGATGCGCGGATCGACCGCTACGATGCCCTCGCGCAGAACGTCGCCGGTGCGCGTGCGGTTCCCGCCCGCCGATGCAGCGTTGTAGCTCGTCGCCAGCATGCGAATCTTGCGCCAGTAGGTGATCACCGTGCCGTCGGGCATGGTCTCCGTGCGCGGCTCGATCTTCTGCCCATAGGCGATGCGTCGATTGGCCGGCGCCTGCGCCACCCAGCGATCCTCCATCACTTTGCTCACCATTTCGCCGTTCTCATAGCGAACGCGGTAGCGGGTGCGAGTGATGCCTGGAGCGCCCTGCACAAGCACCTCTTGCGTGTCGATGGGCAGATTTGGATCGGGCACAAAGACCGTCTCAAAGGGCGCTATCTCCTCTTCGACGATCACATCCTCGCTGACGCGGGTGACGACGATTTTCATGTTGTTGTAGAGCTTTGCATCCAGCGCTGGCTCGACGCGATCGGCGCCGGTGAGCACAACGCCCATGTCGCTCAGCGCGTCGGCCACCGTCTGGCCTTGCGTGCGCGTCTTGAAGAACCGACCATCCACCTGCACGGAGACCGGCGTGCTGCGCTGGATATAAACGTCCAGATTAGCGGTGACAGCGCTCCCCAGACTGGGTAGAATGCGGTCGCCCAGGTAAAGCGTCACGCCGTTCTTGCGCAGCGCCTCGCCGATCGTCTGCGCCGTCGTTTCGATGGTGTAGCGGGCGCCGCCCTCATGCACGATAATGGGCACGGCGCGACGCACGCGCATTTGAAGTGGCTCCACCCTGATTGCATTCCAGGCATGGCCTCGGTCGTAGGTAGCCGCCTCTTGCTCAATCGTCTGCGGAGGCAAGGGTTGGTCGGCGCCCCAAAGCTGGCCGTTGACAAGCACTTCGTCGTGCGTGTCGATGAGAACGCCGGCGTCGGCGAGCGCCTGGCGAGGCGTTTGTCCCCAACTATAGGCGATAAAGTCGCGACCATCGGCCAAGATACGCAACGGACGCGCCCGCTCGACCGAAATTACCATGTCTCGCTCCACTGCGCTGGAGGGAGCGGGCGCGATGCGGTCCTGTGAATTCGGGTGCAAGCCTAGGTCGAGCAGGAGTGCATCCACTGTAGCGCGATGGGTGTAAATCGTTTCCTCGAAGCCATCGACGCTGACATAAACTGGCTTCGCCGTCAGCCGATAGAACGTAATCAGCCCTACGCCCACGATCAAGACGCCGACCAGCACGCGCAGTCGAACATCACTTCTCGCTGCTTGCATTGCATCAAGACGCTTCATCGTTACAGACGCCATTGCGCCATTGTAATCAATTCGGTTTGTGAACGCCAAACGATCTACAAGTGAAGATGCGTCAGAGATTGATGTATACTGAATGCTCGTGAACATGACAACTTTCGGGCGTCGCCTTCTTTTGTTGGTCGGTCTGCTGGCGGGATTTGCGTTGCGCCTGCATCGTCTCGGCGCAGAATCGCTGTGGTATGACGAGACGGTGAGCGTCTACCTGGCGCGCAAACCCATCGCGGAAATGATCGCCCACACGGCTCGCGACATTCACCCGCCGGGATATTACCTCCTCCTGCACCTCTGGCAGCGCCTGATGGCGCCGTCACCGGCGCATGGCCTGGAATTTCTCTTCGCCTGGCCCAGCCTGATGGCCGGAATGCTGGTGATGGCGTTGACCTACGCGCTGACGCGTCGCCTTTTCGATGCGCCGACAGCGTTGATTGCCCTCTGGTTGGCGGCGTTCAGCCCTTTTCAACTCTGGTATAGTCAAGAAGTGCGCATGTACACCGTCGGCGCGTCGCTTGCGTTGCTCTGTCTATGGGCGGCGCTGCGCTTCGTTGATCGCACGCGCGCCACGCGTTGGTTGCTCGTCTACGCCTTGACGGCGGCGTTAGGCATGTACACGCTCTACTACTTCGCCTTCTGGCTGGTCGGCGTTAATTTGGTTATTCTCTGGCTGCTTTGGCGGTCGGATGACGGACAAAGAGGACGCCGCATCGCTGCATGGATCGGCGCCCAGGTCGCTGCACTGTTGCTCTTTTCGCCCTGGCTGCCCATCTTTGTGCGGCAGACAATAGAGCCGCCGGTGCCGCCCTGGCGCACGCCGTGGACCTCGCTTTCGGCGTTTCTGGAGTCGTTGGCCGAAACGCTGGCCGCTTTCATCGTCGGGCAATCGCCGCCGGGGCGGACGGTTTGGCCTTGGGCGGCGGGGGTTGCTGCACTGCTCCTCGCCGCTGCGATGTTGACGCCTCGACAAAGTGCAAAACAGCGCAGGGGATTGGTGGTTATCGCCGCCGTTGTATTTTTGCCGATCCTTCAGATTTATACACTCACCGCAACGGCGACGCCGATCTATCATATTCGTTACATGTTTCTGTACGCTCCACTCTTCCTGGCAATTCCGGCGTTTTTGCTGCTTCGACTGGAACGTCGCCGATGGTGGCTTAGGTGGCTCGGGTTGGTCGGATGGCAGGCAGCGGCGCTGGCCGGCGCTCTCACATTTTGGAGTGATCCGCTCTATCGGGCGGACGACCATCGCGGCGCCGTAGCTGCGCTTGCAGCGCAATGGTGTCCTGGAGACTCAATTTTAATCAACGCCGGTTGGGCGTATCCGATTTTGTTGACGTATTGGCCGGATGCAGTTTTTGGTGTTGAGGGAAGTCTTCCTTTGAATTTAAGTAATTTGGTTGCCTTTTATGACTATGCGAAGTTCAGTGCGCCCATCTTCCTTCCACCCACTGCGGTACGCACCGGCAGCGTGGATGGCCCTGCCAACCTCGGCTGGGGAGACCCGGCCAGTGACTTTTTCACCCTTTCCGCCGCAGAGACGCAAACAGCGCTCGCAGCGCTTGCCTCCGCCAGCCAACGCATCTGGCACTACCGTCTTTACGACACGGTCAGCGATCCCAATGGCGTGATCCGGCGGTGGCTGGACGAGCATTTGCTGCTGCTCGCCGAGACGCCCATCCCCGGACGAGATTTCGGCCTCGTGCAGCTCTTCGCCACAAAGAATTTCTCGCAAAGCTCCAATTCGCCTGATGCAGCGTCGCCCTACGCCTCCACCTTTTGTTTTGAGGAAATACTCTGTTTGCTTGACTATACGAAAATTGTGGAGGGCGAAAGCGGAGCGTTTCTTTACCTCGCAACTCGCTGGCAAACGCTCGTCGAACCTCTCCCCGCTCTCGCCGTCAGCCTCCGCCTCTACGATCGCTACGGCAGGCTCGCCGCCCAAGCCGACGCACCCTTCTTGCCTTCCACCACCACCTGGCGCGCCGGCGAAATCTGGAGCCAGCCGCTCGCCCTGCCGGTCGCCGTGAGCACAAAGCCCGGCCTCTACTCGTTAGAGATGGTGGTTTATCGCCATGACAGCGGCGAAGCGCTGCCGCCGTCGCCCGCCGCCCCCTCGGTCGACGGCCAGCGCCTTCAGCTGGGCGCAGTGACGCTGAAGCCTTCAAGCCGAACTCCGGTCTTGCCGGAGCCGCTCGCTTCCTTCGACTACATCGACCTGCTGGAGGTCCGCTTTGACCGCCCTCTCCTTCGCCCTGGAGAAACGCTGCATAGCGCTTTCTTCTGGCGGCCGCGCCCCAGCGCGTACCGAGACAACTATCAGGTGGCGCTGCGCCTGTTCAATGAGGCGGGTGAAAGCGTGCAAGAATGGCGCTTCCCGCTCGGCGGCGAGGAGTATCCCAGCGGCCTCTGGCCGGCGCGGCTTCCGGTGCGCGACGACTATGACCTGCCCATGTCCGACGCCCTGGCGCCGGGTCGATACACGCTCACCGTTGCGCTGCATCGAGCCTCCGACGATCTGCAGATTCATGCGCAGCGAGGCTGGACGCCGTTGCAGCGGGTTGAGATCGGAGAAGTGGAGGTTGCGTCAGGCGAATGAAGTTTGGCGCAGTGCAAGGTCGATCGTATACTGAAGCGATGAGATCGAAACCGTTGCGCTTGCGTCGCAGAAGGTGGAGCAAAGAAGCGATCGGGGCGGCCCTCGGCCTCGCGCTTGCGTTGATGCTGGTTGCGCCCGCGTCGGCCGCTCATCCCTGCGACCCGCCTAACGTCATCCCGTCGGAAGTCTGCAACATGGACATCTTCACCGGCGAGCGACCGATGCAGCTGCCGCTGGGATGGAGCGCGTTCGTGATCTACGGCAACCCGGAGTTCATTCAGGATCAACACACTTTTTTCGGCGGCTACAACCTCACCATCGCCAGCACCAGCCCATTCAAGGCCGGCATCTACACGCAGGTGAAGGTGACGCCCGGCGCTGGGTACCGGGCCAGCATCTCCTGGGGGGCGCCGAACTACCCCGACCTGTTTGGCCGCCAGCTCGGCATCGACCCAACGGGCGGCACAGATCCCAACGCGCCGACCGTGATCTGGGGGCCGATGCACTGGGGCGAAGGACGCATCCTCAACTACCCGCCGCCGGACGTCAACATCGACGTGCGCGCCCGCGCGCTGGGCGACACGATCACGGTCTTCTTCTTGACCGATCATCCACAGACGGCTTCTTATGATTTGATTTTAGTCGACGCCATTGCGCTTTATCCCGACGAAAGCGCGCCCGCCGTCGAGCTGCCGCCGACCGCAACACCGACGCCGGAGCCGGTCGTCGCCGCCGCCCAGATGCAGATCGCTGCAGCGCCCCCACCGGCCGAGACCCCAACGGCGACGCCGACTGCAACGCCAACCGAGACGCCGACTGCAACGCCAACTGCAACGCCATCGGCGACGCCGTCACCCACGCCCACGCCGACGGCGACCTGGACGGCTCTGCCGCCCGCCACCTCCGCGCCGCTTTTCTCTGCAGCGCAGGCGCAGGTGCAGGCGGAGAGCCTGACGCGCTCGCTAGACCCCAATCACCTACTCTTGTTGGGAGGGTTCGGCTTTGGCGGCGCGCTCTTTTTCGGCGCCTCATGGGGATGGCTGCGCCGGCGCAGAAAGCACCCTTACTCCTGAAGAAGTGGACGACTCGCGCAGCGGATGGTCGGTGTGAATGAGCCGGCGCACGCCGCTCTTGCCGCGCAACACCAACGAATGGGTGGTGGCCCGATCTCCTGCATAGGAGACGCCCTGCAACAACATGCCGTCGGTGACCCCTGTGGCGGCAAAAAAGATTTCATCGCCAGCCACCATGTCGGCCGCCGTGTAGACGCGCTTGTGATCTCCATGCGTAGCCTGGATCGCCTCGCGCTCTTCGTCGTTGCGTGGGACAAGCCGCCCCAACATGGCGCCGCCGAGTGCTCGCACGGCTGCAGCGGCGAGGACGCCTTCCAACGCCCCGCCGACGCCCATCAGCACGTCGATGGGGCCGCCGGGCATGGCGGCGAGCAGTGCGCCCGCCACATCGCCGTCGTGATGCACCTGCACGCGCGCGCCGGCACGACGGATCTCCTCGATCAGGGTGTGATGGCGAGGGCGATCGAGCACAAAGACGACCAGGTCGCGCACCGCCTTCTTTTTCATGCGCGCGATCAACGCCAGCGTCCAAGCGGCCGGCGCGTCCATACACTCCGCCACCAGCGCTCGCCCCACCTCGCGATCGACGACAATCTTTTCCATATAGAGCGCTGGCGCGGGCGACCAGATGGCGCCATGCGGCGCAGCGCAGGCGACCGAGATGGCGCCCGGCCTGCCCAGTGCAAGCAACCCCACGCCGTCCACCGAATCGACGAGGAGGTCCATCGCCGGCCCCCCTGCGCCGACGCGCTGTCGCGTTTCGCGTTGTGAATGATAGCCGGCCTTGCGCGCCTCGGTGTCCATCAAGTAGCCGTCGATCGGCAATGTATCCAAAATTTCCATCATCGCCTGCGCGGCGGCGTCATCGGCGCCGGCGCGATCGCCTAAGCCCACCCAGCGCCCCGCCTGCAACGCCGTATGTTCGGTTGCGCGCACCAGGTCAAACCCTAGGTTGTGGACATCGACCATCTCCGCCATCAGACAAACTCCTCAATTGCTTCGAGCAAGCCGGCCGCCTCCCAGGCCACCATCCCGCCTTCCATATTGCAGACGTTTTGGTAACCGGCGGCCATCGCCATCTGCGCTGCGATCCGGCTACGCCGACCGGTGCGACACGCCAGCACGATTGGGGTCTCTTTATCCAGGTTCAGGCGCTGTGCATCAAACTGCGAGAGAGGAATAAGTCGAGCGCCTGGGATGTGACCGCGGCTGAATTCACGCGGCTCTCGTACATCGATCACAACCGGAGCCTGCGGACGATGCAATAAAAGCCAGAGATCCACAGGGCTGAGCGACCTAACCGTTCTATCCCGGCAGCGGGAATCTCGACATGCGAGCGCAGGCGTCAACATTTTCGGCAGGTTTTGGCATTCAAAAAAGACGCGCGCCGGGCACTCGTAGATGCAGACCACCGGATCGAGGACGTGATAAAAGAGATGGCTGATGGCTTTTTCTTCAGAGAGGAAATGGTCTTCGCCGAGCAAATCGATAAAGCCTGCGAGCTTCATGAACTCGTAAATTGAAGCGCGCACTTTCATGACATAGACATCGCCGCCGCGCTCGCGGTAAGCACGCACGATGGCCTCCAGCATGTGCAGACCGCTAATGTCCAGATGCGTTACGTTGTGCATGCGCAGGAGGAGGTAGCGCTGCTCTGGAAAGGCCGCCATGTGACGGCGCAGCGCTTCTTCCACGTTGGGGGCGGCCCCAAAATAGAGGTCACCCACAATGGAGAGCACACCTAACTGTGGGCAGGGATCGCGTTTGCCTCGTTCTTCAAAATGGCGGAAGTCGGACGTCGGCGCCATATCCAGCACTCGAGGCATACTCTTTTGCAGCACGTAGTAGGCGAGCGAGACGAGGATGCCGGTCAGTACGGCAAATTCCAGCGGCAACAGCAGTGTAGCGCCTAAGGTGGCGACCATGATCCAGCCTTCGGGCCGAGAGGTACGCCAAATGTGCGCCATCTGCTTGCGATCGATCATTCCCCAAGCGATCACGATCAACACGGCGGCCAGCGCCGCGCGAGGAATATAGGCCGCCAGGGGGGCAAAAAGAAACATCGCAAGCAACACGAAGACGCCGGAAAAGACGCTCGACATCGCCGTGCGTGCGCCGGCCCTGTAGTTAACTGCAGAGCGCGTGAAGGAGCCAGAGCAGGTGTAGCCGGAAAAGAAGCCGGCGGCGATGTTCGCCAGCCCCTGGCCGACGAACTCCTGGTTGCTGTTGATGCGCTGCCCCGTCAGCCCGGAAATGGCGCGTGCAATCGACATCGCCTCTACAAGGCCGATAGCGGCGACAGCGAGCGCGCCGAGGGAAAGCTGACCGATCAGGTGCAGGTCGAAGATGGGAGGCGGCGCCAACGGCGGCAACCCGCGCGGCAGCGCGCCGATCACGTGCACCCCCTGCATGTCGAGCTGGAGCAGCCAGATGACGGCGCCAGCGACGACAACCCCGATCAGTGGGCCTGGCCAGGAGGGCCGAAACCGACGCAGCGCCACCAAAAGCACAATCACGCCGACGCCCACCATCACCGTTGGCGCATGGGCGGCGGGAAGCTGCGCCATGGTGTCTCGAAGCGTGTCGAGCAGGCCGGGGCTGTTGGGCACGTCGAGCCGCAGAAGATGCTTGATCTGATTGAACATGATGAGCACGCCGGCGCCCGCCGTGAAGCCAACCACGACCGAATCCGAAACGAAGTTGACCAAGACGCCGAGACGAAAGACGCCCATCGCCAGACGGAAGAGGCCGACCATCAGCGCCATCAAACTGGCGGCGGCCACATAGGCGTGGCTGTCATGCCCATAGGGCAAGACGGCCAGTGTGGAGAGCACGAGCAGCGAAGCGGCGTTGGTGGGGCCGGTGTGCAAATGCGCAGAGGAGCCCCACAGCGCGCCGACGATGGCAGCGACGACCGCCGTATACAGCCCCACGACCGGCGGCAGATCTGCGATCAGCGCATAGGCGATCGCCTGTGGCAACAAGATCACCGCCACCGTCAACCCTGCGATCAAGTCGGGGCGCAGGTCGGAGCGTTGATAGGAGCGCAGAATGGCAATCGGGCGAGCAAAAGCAGCGAGGACGAAACGCCCTGTTGCAAGCAGCGGCTCATAGGGAAGCGTGGAAGAGGGCCGAACGCGCTGTGCGGCCTCCAGTTGCACCGTCGCCATAATTGGGATTGATATCGAGCGGCGTAGCCATCGGTCTACGGCTATCCTGAAACTGTTCTATCGCATTTTGATGAAAAATTGACGCCTACAATTTCACCGCTTCGGAGGCGCTCGGCGACATTGCCTCCAGCGTCTCCAAAAGGCGGCGCGTGGCGGAGAGTCGCTCTAGCCACGGTTGAACGGTGGACAGGCTCACCGTTTCACTGCCCCAGCGGCGCAGCATCCATGCCGTGTCCTCGACAAGGTTGCGCAACCCTGCCAACGCAGCGCCAAAGCGGTCGAACTCGGCGGCGCTGCGCAAAAAGGTGCGCAGCATCTGTCGTCGTTCGCCGAAGCCGTGGGGCGCTTCTGCGGCGCGGCCCAGGCGACCGATGTCGCGCCGGGAAAGGTAGAGGCCGCTGTAAGCCGGCGTCAACAAAAAAGCAGCGATGGCGTCTAGGTCGGTTTGCGGGTTCGCCAACAGACGCTCCACTCGCTGCGCAGGGAGCTCGTCGGCAAGCGCCAGGTTTAGAGCGTCGCCTGCGCCGTTGAGGCGTGAACGCAGCGCAAGGGGGATTTCCTCGTTGCGCACGCTCAGCACGCGGAGCTGACCGGGGCCGAGCGAACGCCTTCGCTCGGCGGCCAGGGCAAGAGTCAGCTCGGCCAGCCCGGCGTAGAACGGCTCCTCCTGGCGCTGCACCGCAGCTACGAGGGCCGGCAGCCAACGCAGCAAGTGCTCGTCCAGAAAGTTGGCCTGAAGTTGCTGCGCCCGTGCGGCCATGTCCCAGCGCTCATCCTCCCACGCCTCGGCTTCCGCCTGGCACAGAAACGCAAGCGCATCCAGCTCGTGGGCCAGGTGGTCGGCTGGCTCATTCGCTTCGTCGACGACGAAGCCCATGCGTCGGTAGATGGCGCGCACCCGGTCAGTCTCTCCTCCACCCAACAGCCCATCTGGGTCTAAAAAGACGCTCTGGTAGGGAAAGACGTTCATTGCGAAGAGCGTATGAAAGGCGGCCGCCGCCTCGTCTGCGTCGTAGGGTTGCGGTGCGACGGCGGCCAGGTCCGGGATCTGCGCCGCTTCTGTCACGAGGGTGGGCGTCAATCCGTGGCGATAAAGCCGGGCGAACAGATCGAACGCGTGTGCGTAGGCCTGTGCAGCCTGATGAGGCGTGAACATGGGTCATTGACCTGCCTTAGCGATGACGGGTTGCGCAACTTCATGGCCATCTTGGCCGTTGCGGCTGATGGCGACCTTGGGCAGTTTATAGTAAGCCACCTGGGGCTTGAGTGGCCGCTTGAGCCACAGCGGTCTACGGTTGCCGTCGGGGCTGAAGCGGTTGGCCGGCCGCGTCAACGCCAGCCACTCTCGGTAGACCTGCATCGAGCGGTTGGTGTCCACCCACACATCGCCGTGGCGGTCGCCAGGATCGGCCTTGCGCACGTTGACCGCCTTCTGCAGCCAGCAGTGGGCGCCGCTCAGCGGGTCGGGATGCACGGCGTGGGTGAGGTTCTGGTGCACGCCTACGTCCTCCCACCAGATGCGCTCGGTGTCGGGGTCGAAGCTCTTCCAGGGTCGCGCACCGTGGATGTAGTTGAGCTTGAAGCGCCCTTCCTCGTCCTCCTCCAGCCTCGCCAGCGCGGACATGCCGGGGTTAACTCCAAGGTCCTCCTGCAAACGCCAGCGGCCCAGGTGGTGGCTCATGGCGATCACACCGGGCTTAATGCCCTCGGTCACCCACACGGTGTCTACAAAGTAGCCGATCTCGGTGGTGACGCGCACCAGGTCGCCCGTCTTGACTCCGATACGTTCGGCGTCGCTCGGGTGCATCCAGACGGGGTTCTTGTGGCTGATCTCGTAAAGCCACTTGGCGTTGGCGCTGCGCGTGTGGATCAGCGTCGGCAGGCGGAAGTTAGGCAGCAGCACCATCTCCCCCTTTTGCACGTCGATATTGTCCAGGTGGACATGACTCTTGAGCGGCCAGGGGATGGTGTATTCTCGCTCCGGCCAGCCCCAGTTGTAGAGCGTCTCGCTGAAGAACTCCAGCTTGCCGGAGGGAGTCTCGAAGCCAACCTTGCGCTCGCCATCCACCTCGACGCCCTTGCCGGCCAGCGCCGGTTTTTCATAAGGCGTGTAATTCTCTCGCTTGACCTCGAAGACGCCGTATTTACGCATGTACTGCAGCGGCGTCAAGCCTTCAGCTGCAGCGGCCTCGGGCAGGCCGGGCACGCTGTTCTCGAAGATCCAGCGGTAGTACTCCTCCACGGTGATAATCTCGCCGGGGCGGTAGGGGCTTTCAAACCACTTGCGCACACCCAGGGAGCCGTCCGGGTCCATACGCGCCGACAGCTCGATCCAAAACTCGTTCTCCTCCCACACCTCGCCGGGATTGGCCTCGTAGGTGTAGCGCACTTTGCGCCCCAGTTTCTCCATAGCCACGCGACGCACGGGCTGACGGAAAGCGATCCACTGGCCAGCGTGGGTCTCCTGGCTCATGAGGTCGTGGCGCTCGCCGCCGTGCCCCATGGGCAGCACATAGTCCGCAAACCAGGCCGACTCGCTCCAGGTGGGTGTGAGCGCCACGTGCAGCTTGATTTTGGATTCATCGCGCAACGCCTTCAGCCACATGAAGCCGTCTGGGTTGATCCACATCGGGTTGTAGACGCGCGTGAAATACACGTCGATGCTGCCGCGGCCCTCCTCCAGGAAGTGAGGCAGCAAGAAGCTCATCTCGTAATGAGCGAAGGGATATTCGATGGGAAAGTGCAGCTCGTTCCACGCCTCGGGGCCTGGCGGGCTGGCGAACGGCTTCGGGACGAATTTGTTCCATTCGTTTCCGGAGGTGCCCCCGCGCGTGCCCACGCTGCCGGTGAGCACGTTGAGGAAGAAGAGCGCCCGCGCCACCTGCCAGCCGCCCAGGTTGCCGATGCTGGCGGCGCGCCACACGTGCGCGGCCAGCCTGCCGTCGCAATCTGCGATCCACTCGGCAGCCTGGCGAATGCGTTCCACAGGAACCTGCGCCTCCTCGGCTGCGCGCTCGAAGGTGAATTCTTGGTAGAGGGCCTTCAGCGCGCGGTCGAAGTAGGCGAAGTCCTCGTCGCCCAGGGGGAAGGAGAGGCCGGCGATCTCCGCCTGCAGCGCCGGATCGCCAAGGTTGAGCTTGCCGTCGCGGATCGCCGCCAGCGTTTCTCGCCAGTTGACCCAGCGGCGCACGAAGCGTCGGTCGTAGCGGCCGGTCTGGATCAGATAGTTGGCGATGGCGAGCAGCACGGTTGTTTCGCTGCCGGGCCAGGTGGGCAGCCAGAGGTCGCTCATGCTGGCGGTGTTGCTCAGCCGCGGGTCCATGGTGATAAGCTTGGCGCCCGCCATCTTGCCCTCGATGATGCGTTGGGCGTGCGGGTTGAAGTAGTGGCCGGTCTCCAGGTGGCTGGAGATAAGCAGGATCACGCGTGCGTTGGCGTGGTCAGGGCTGGGGCGGTCGAAGCCACTCCACAGCGCATAGCCGAGCCGTGCGCTAGCCGAGCAGATGTTGGTGTGGCTGTTATGGCCGTCCACTCCCCAGGCCGCGATGCAGCGATTGGTGTAGCCGTCCTCGCCCGGCCGGCCCACGTGGTAGACGATGCCGTCGCGGCGCTTGAGGCGGCTCTCGCGCATCTGGGCTGCAATGTCGCTCAACGCTTCCTCCCAGGTGACGCGCTTCCACTTGCCCTCCCCGCGCTTGCCCACGCGCTTGAGCGGATAGAGAATACGCTCCGGGTCGTAGGTTTGGTTGTGGGTGGCGGGGCCCTTGGCGCAATTGCGGCCACGGCTGCCGGGGTGCACGGGGTTGCCCTCGAACTTCTTGACCTCCAACGTTTCTCGATCTACGTAGGCCAGGAGGCCGCAGGCGCTCTCACAGTTGAAGCACACCGTTGGAATCAGCATGTAGCGCCGCGCCACGCGCTGCGGCCACAGCTTGCCGTCCCATTCCACCCAGTCGTCCCATTTTTCCACCGGCGGGTACTGGCTCATGCGGCCATCCGGGTGGTGGACGATGGTCATGGGTGCAGGCTCCGGCTTCAAGTCGGTGGAAGCAAACTCCGGTAGGCCGAAGCCGTCTTCGCCCTTGGATGTGCGACGAACGTCGGAGTTGCGGCTTAGCAGGGCGGATAACAATCGGTTGATCTTAGACTGGTCGGTCATAGTCGATGCTTTCGATGATCGTTGCAAGATTGACAAGTTTCCCGATAATTCTGAATCTTCCGTAGGCGTAGGGCCTGCCCAAGACGAGCGCCCCCTTTCTCCTCCTTTCCCAGCCTTGGGAGAGGAGGCCAAGGGGTGAGGGCCCACCTCCCGCCCCCTATTGTGTAACCCAGCGGGTTCAGCTGTTCGGCAGCTCCTGTGGCGCCATGACGAAGGCGTACTCAAAGAAGTACAGTCCCACGATGGCGCACGCGCTGGCGATGGCGGCCAGCAGCGGAGCGATCGGCGCAACCAAGAAGGCCAGCGCC
>CALFWA010000179.1 GCA_937928035.1 uncultured Caldilinea sp.
ATTCTTCGCGCCATGCTCGAGCGTATTGACGCCTCGATGGAGGAGGCGGCGTTGAGCCTGCGTGCCAGCAAGTTTCACATCTTCCGCACGATCACCCTGCCGCTGTTGGCCCCGGGGATTGCAGCCTCCTTTCTATTGCTCTTCGTAGAGTCGCTAGCTGACCTGGGCAATCCACTCCTGCTCGGCGGCAACACCAGCGTGCTTTCCACCGAAATTTATCTGGCCGTCGCCGGCCAGTTCGACCAACAAAAGGGGGCAGCGCTCTCGCTCGTGCTGCTGCTGCCCACGCTCACCGTTTTTATCCTACAGCGCTATTACATCAGCCGGCGCTCCTATATTTCGGTCACGGGCAAGCCGACGGGCGGGCAGATTTTCGTCAAAGAGCCGGTCATTCGCTGGATTTTCATCGTGCTCACGCTGCTTGCGCTGGCGCTAGTGCTTTTGCTCTATTTCACGATCTTGTGGGGTTCCTTCACCGTGCTGTGGGGCATCAACAATCAGCTCTTCTTGGGCAACTACGCCACTGCGTTCTCACGCGGGCTGAACGCCATCCTCTCGACCACTTTTCTCTCGGCAGTGGCAACGCCTGTCGCCGGATTGATCGGCGTCGTTGTCGCCTTCATGGTGGTACGTCGCACTTTCATCGGCAAGCAGACGCTCGATTTTGTCTCCAATCTGGGCGGAGCAGTGCCGGGCACCATTCTGGGCATCGGCTATATTGTGGCCTACATCGGCGCCCCGTGGATCGCCGTTCTGATCGTCTACGCGCTGTTGGCCGGCTACCTGACCTCGCGCGCCACAACGCGTGGCTGGGCAGCGCTGGCGCTGCTGACCGCCGTCACCGTCGCCGGCTACTATCTTAACTGGACGCCCGTTCTGCTCGGGCAGAGTGAGGTCGGATGGCGCTATCTTTTGATGGCAGCCTTTTTGCTGCTCGCCTTCCTCGGTGCGATCTTCGCTCAGCCGGGCAAACAGCGCATCGTGGCGCTGCTCTTTGCAGTCATGGCGCTAGCGCTGTTGGTGTACAACCTTAGCCCCTTGATGACCGAACCATTGGCGCGCTGGGGACGCCAGTTGCCGGGGGTGGACCTGCCCAAGATCGTCGTTAAAGTGAGCACATTCATCACCTTCTTCACCCAGCCAACGCCTGCCATTTTGGGCTACACCTTTCTCACGCTGAGCGTCTTTGCCGTCGAGCAGGTGCAGCCTCGGGCGCGGCCACGGCTGGCGTTTGCGGCGGCGTCGCTGTCGGCCTCACTGATCTTTTACGGTAATTCCCTCACACTAGTGGGCACGCCCTACATTATCGTGATGGCCTATGCGGTGCGCAGCCTGCCGGCGGCAGTGCGCGCCGGCGTCGCAGCGTTGCAACAGATCGACCCTTCGCTGGAGGAGGCCTCCAGTATGTTGGGCGGCGACACCCAGTATACTTTTCGTCATGTCACGCTGCCGTTGATCCTGCCCGCCTTTTTCGCCGGCCTGATCTACGCCTTCGCCACGCACATGACCAGCCTCTCGGCAGTGATCTTCCTCACGACAGCGCAATGGCCGATCCTGACTGTGTGGATTTTGAGCGAGGTCGAGCAAGGCGGCATGAGTGTGGCAGCCGCGTATTCGGTTATTCTGATCACCATTGTGCTGACGGCGATCGGCCTGATGAGCCTGTGGCTCAAGCGCGTTTACGGCGCCAGCCAGAAGATCGATATGACCATCAGCGGCTAAACAGTGATTGAACTTTGAACGGACCGCTTGACTTTGCTCAGAGGATAAAGGAGAACGTTCTGTGTTCTTGCGCCTAGACCATGTCAGCAAATATTTTCCTGCACGCGCTGGAAGCGGAGAGGTGCGCGCTGTCGATGACGTGCAGATCGACATCGAACAAGGACAGTTCGTGACGCTACTGGGGCCATCCGGCTGCGGCAAAACGACCACCCTGCGCCTGATCGCCGGGTTTGAATTTCCCACGTTCGGACGCATTATCCTTGACGGTGAGGTGATCAACGAGCTTCCTCCGAATCGCCGCGATATGGCGATGGTCTTTCAGAGCTATGCGATTTTTCCTCATCTAAATGTGTACGAAAATATCGCCTACGGACTGAAAATCAAAAAGCTGAGCAGCCAGGAGATTCGTCGCAAGATCGCCGAGGTGATGGCGCTGACCGAGCTGACCGGACTGGAAAACCGGGCACCCAATCAGTTGAGCGGTGGGCAACAGCAGCGCGTGGCGCTGGCGCGTGCGCTGGTCATGGAGCCGAAAGTCCTACTCTTCGATGAGCCGCTCAGCAACCTGGACGCCAAACTGCGAGTGCAGATGCGCACCGAAATTCGCCGCATTCAGCAGGAGCTGGGCATCACCAGCGTCTATGTGACACATGACCAGGACGAGGCCATGGTGCTCTCGGACAAAATTGTCGTGATGCATCAGGGCCGTGTGCAGCAGGTCGGAACTGCATTGGAAATCTATCGGCGTCCGCGCAATCGATTCGTCGCAGATTTCATCGGTCGCGCCAACTTTTTGCCAGTGCAAGTGCTCGATCGCACGTCGACAGCATGGGTTCTCAAACTGTTCGGCAAGACGATCGAAGCTCCGGGCGAGGGAGATGGAGAGATCGGC
>CALFWA010000180.1 GCA_937928035.1 uncultured Caldilinea sp.
CAGCGGCGGTCAGCGCAAGCGCGTGGCGCTGGCAAGGGCGCTGATCGATCGCGCCGACCTGCTCATCCTCGACGAGCCGACCAATCACATCGACGCCGACGCCGTCGCCTGGCTGGAGGAGTATCTGGCGACTACGCCGGGCGCGCTGCTGATGGTGACGCATGACCGCTATTTTTTAGACCGCGTGGTGAACCGCATCGTTGCGCTGGAGCGCCGCCAGCTCGTCAGCTATCCGGGCAACTACGGTGAGTATCTGGCGGCTCGCATCGCCCGTCAGGAGCGGCTGGCCGCAGCCGAAGCCAAACGCTGCAATTTGCTGCGTCACGAGCTGGAGTGGCTGCGCCGTCAACCGATGGCGCGCGGCACAAAGCAGAAAGCGCGCAAGCAGCGCGTCGAGGAGCTGATGCAGATTCAGCATGACAGCGGCGAAGATCGCGTAGCGATCGCGCTGGCGTCGCGGCGGCTGGGGCGCAAGGTGCTGGATGCACGCGGATTGGTCAAACGGTTCGGTGCGACGCCCGTCGTGAACAACGTCGACCTTCATCTCGAAGCCGGCGATCGCATCGGCATCGTGGGGCCAAACGGTGCAGGAAAAAGCACATTGCTCGATCTGCTGGCGGGCAAGTTGACTCCCGACGCCGGCGTCGTCGAATGGGGCGAGACGGCGGCGATCGGCTACTATGACCAGCGCGGCGCCGACCTGCGCGACGATCTGCGCCTGCTGGAGTTCATCGAGCAGGAAGCGCCGCTGATTCGCACTCAGACGGGCGAACGCGTTGAGGCGGCGCACATGCTCGAATGGTTCCTCTTCCCGCGCTCGATGCATCAGGCGCGCATCGGCAGCCTGAGCGGCGGTGAGCGTCGGCGGCTTTATCTCTTACGAACCCTGATCCATCGGCCCAATGTGCTGCTCCTCGACGAACCGACCAATGACCTTGACGTCGAAACGTTGACGGTGCTGGAAGCATTCCTCGATCGCTTCAACGGCGCGTTTATTGTCGTCAGCCATGACCGCTATTTTCTGGATCGCACGGTCGATTTTCTGATCGCCATGGAGGAAGGCCGGCTGGGGCCGCGCTATCCAACGCCGTACGAAACATTTGTTCGTTTGCGAGCAGAGCAAGAACCCCGCCCAACGCAGAGGGCGGGCGCCGCAGCGCCTGTCAGGCGTCCTTCCAAGCGCACGGGACTGACCTGGAAAGAGGCGTATGACCTGAAGGCGCTGGAGGAAGAGATCGCCGGGCTGGAGGCGCAGAAGAACGCGCTGTTGGACGAAATGGCGCAGATCGGGGATAATTATGCGCGTCTCCGGGATCTCTCGATCCAGGTGACTGCACTTGATCAGAGGTTAGAAGCGGCTTTGGAACGCTGGTTTGAGCTCTCTGCCAGGGCCGAATCATGAGCGGACAGGTGCATGAGGGCCTTGCGCGCAACAGCGGTCTATCATCGATGCACACATCGCAACCATACAAGAGTCCAGAGGCAAGAGTCCATCATGCTTGCAGTTACCTGTTTTCAATGCGGTCACACCGTGGAAATCAGCCCGGACGCCGACCGTTGCGCCCTGTGCGGCGCCAACCTGCGCCGCCTGATTGACGTGCGCAGCGCCTCGCGCTATTTCTACACGCGCGCAGCCGAACTTTCTGCTCGAGGGGATGTGGGGGCGGCCCTGCATGAAGTGCGGCGCGGACTGGCGTATCAGCCTACGTCTGAGCTGCACCTGCTCGGGGCGATCCTTTGTAAGCGCATGGGGCGGCTGGACGAAATGCGGCGCCACGTCGCCGCCATTCCGGTCGATGACGTGTTGCGAGGGGAAGCGGAGTGGCTGTTGCGCTCGAGCCAAGCGCGGCGGCGCGTTGCTGCGGGCGCACGCGCCGAGGAGGAATCGCTGCTTTCCGACGACGAGCTGTTGCCGTTGAGCATGGACGAAGTGCGCCCCACGTCACATTCGGTCCAGCGCCGTTCGGGGACGCGGACGGCAGCCTTCATCGTCGGGCTGGCGGCGGTGGGCGTTGTCGGCTGGGGGTTCTGGCAAGCGTCGTCGGATTGGGCGGCGCGTTTGGGATTTCAGCCGACGCCGACGCTGCAGACGTCCATCGGGGTGGACGGCGCACAGGGCGCCCCTGCGCAGCAGATTGCACCGCCGGAGACGCTGCAGGAGACGCCAGCGCCGGAAAATTCTCCCACCCCTTTTGTCTCCCCCTACCTGGCGGACGCCGCCCTGGAGCCGTTGGCTGCAGCCAGCCCCGAGGCGCTGCTTGCAGGCGCCGCCTTCGATTTGAAAACGATCCTGATTGAGGCGCAGCGTCCCGAACTGGCGGAAACGGTCACCGGCCGACTGGAGGGCGGTCGACTGGTCTTGGAGGGAACGGTGCCTAGCGTCGAAGAGCGCGAGGCGCTCGTGGCGCTGTTGGAGCTTCTGCCGACTGTGGAGGAGGTTTCGGCGGTCAACGTGCGGGTGCGCCCTCCCGCCACCTACACCGTCCAGGAGGGCGACACCTTATGGGACATCTCGATGAAGTTATACGGGACGCCTGCTCGCGTGCAGGCGCTCTTCGAGGCGAACCGCGACGTTCTCCTATCGCCGGACGCCCTGCGCGTCGGCATGGTGTTGAAGACGCTACCGATGGAATAGCCGACGACGGGCAATTTCTGGGGCTCGCCCCATCGACAGGTTTTGCGTTCTCTTTGCGATCGACGCTGCGCGGCGTCACCGCGTCGGATGCATCGGCATTACGACATGTAGGAACTCGTCCTCGCCGATGCCGAGCGGTCGAATCATGCCCGGTCGGGTCGGCTGCGTCGTCTCGATGACGACCTGCGGCTCTTCAATCTGGCTGAGCACGTCGATCAAGTATTTGGCGTTGAAGGAGATTTCCAAATCCTCGCCTTCCACCATGGCGTCGAGCTCGTTGACGCTGTCGCCCATCTCGGCGCTGGTGGCCGCTAGGCTGACGTGGCCAGGGTTGACGCCGTTGGCGGGCCGGATTTTGATGCGCACGATGTTGGCGTTGTCGCGCGCAAAGAGGTAGGCCACGCGCACCGCCTTGAGCAGGGCGGTGGTGTCTACGACCGTGCGCGTGTTGTAGGTTTTGGGGATAATGGCGCGATAGTCGGGAAATCTGGCGTCGATCAGCTGGCTGACCAACTCGACGCGCTGGAAGGCGCCGCCCTTGCTTTCGCCGCTCTTGCCCCAAATCTGAAAAAGAATCTGGTTGCGCTCCTGCGTCACGAAGACCTGCACCGGCCGCAACTCGTCGGCGTCGGCGCTGATGCGCGCCAACTCGCTCAGGCTGCGCGCAGGCACGATCACGGTGACCGGCGTGGCAGGCAGCCTGCCCTCGACGGCGGCGCTGCGCACGCTGAGGCGATAGCCGTCGGTGGCCGCCATCGTCAGCCGCCTCTCTTTGAAAGTCACTTCGACGCCGGTGAGCGTGGGCCGGCTTTCGTCCGTCGAAGCTGCAAAGACGACCTGATCGATCATCTTGCGCAGGCCGGCCGAGCCAAGCTCGATCTGCAGCGCTTCCATATCGGCGTTGGCGGTGATCGTCTCGAACGTAGGAATGATGGGGAAGCTGGCGGCGTCGATGCCTTTCAGGTTCGCCTCGATCGAGGCGCAGCGCAGATGAAGCGTCTGCGTGCGCACGGCGAGCTCCATGTCAATGCGCTCCGGCGGCAGGCTATTGACGAATTCGGTGAGCAGCCGCGCTGGCACCGTGATCGACCCGGCGTCTTCGACTTTGGCGTCGATCCAACAGACGACACCGATTTCCAGGTTGGTAGCGGCCAGGCGAAGCTGATTGTCGTTCGCTTCGATCAAGATGTTGCCCAACACCGGCATCGTGGAGCGCGAGGAGACTGCGCGTCCCACAATCGAAAGCCCTTTGGCCAGATGTTCTTGAAGACAGCTTACCCGCACAACGTCCTCCGCTTGTTTTGGTCACTTGGCGCCTGCCGGTGCTGTTGAGTGCACACGAATGCAGAACTCTGCAAGGCGGCGCGCTTTTCAGGGTTGGTCGCACTCTGCAGAAGAGGCATGATTGGCTCTGTAAATTGATTCTTTTGGATGCGTCGTCTGGTTTGTTCGTCCGATGAGAAGGTTTGGGTGACAAGGCCGACCTTTCATCGTGGTTGAGGGCAGTATAGCACAGTGGACTCAAAAAGGCGAAGGCGAGAGATGCCGAAAAAGCAACATGTTCTTCAGGTTATGTTCTCTGCGCTTTGCCTCCTTGCGTAGACAGGGCCTTCGTCTCGCCGCACGGGAGCCGAATCCAGAAACGCGAGCCGTCAGCGAGATTCTCCACGCCGACCGTCCCGCCGTGCGCCTCGACGATTTCTTTCACAATGGCGAGGCCTAGCCCAGAACCGCCTGCGGTGCGCGCGCGGTCGAGACGATAAAAGCGCTCCCAGATGCGTTCGCGCTCCGCTTCGGGAATGCCCGGGCCGTTGTCTCGGACGCTGAACTGCACCTCTTGGGAGTTTGCCAGGTGCTCCACGGCGAGCAGAACGCTTCCACCGGCGGGAGTGTGTTTGATGGCGTTGTCGAGCAGGTTCGCCAGCGCACGACGCAATCGCGACGCGTCCGCCGTGATTTGAGGACAGGAAGGCGAGGGTCTCCATTCCAGCGCAATCTGCGCAACTTCAGCCTGTGGTCGAAAACTTTCCATCATCTCTGCGCCGATTTCGTTCGGATCGACGGATTGCAAATGCAGGTGGAGCTGACTGCCCTCCAGGCGCGCCAGGTCGATCACTTCTTCCACCAGCTGGCTGAGTCGCTGCGCCTCCTGGTGAATGACAAGCGCAGCGCGTTGCTGCGCCTCAGGCGTGGCGGCTGCGCCATCCAGCAGCGCCTGGCTGTAGCCCAGAATGCTTGTGAGCGGCGTCTTGAGATCATGGCTGACATTGGCGACGAAGTCGCGCTGCGCCTGTTGCGTCTGTTGAACCCGATCGGCCATCTGGTTGAAGCTGGCGGCAAGCGCGTGCGCTTCGGCCAGCGAGACGCGACTGACGTCGACGCGATAACTCAGGTCGCCATCGGCCAGCGCGCGTGTGCCGGCCATCAACGGCGCCAGGCTGCGCGTGAGTGCGCTCGCCGTCCATCGGCTGAGCAGAAAGATGGCGGCGGCCAGGGTCAATAGCCCACCCATCAACAATCCCTGCGGGAGCTCCATGATCGGTTCAACGAGAGCGCGTAGAGGGGGAGGCTGTGGCTTCAACATCACCAGCGTGAGGTCATTTCTGCGCAAAGGCAAGAGCAGTGTCGACACATAATGCCAGTTTGTGTTCTCGAGTGCGACCACGCCGCGGGTGACCTGACCGGAGAGGTTCATCGCAGCGCCGCGCATGCGTCGCAAGGGCGGTTCAAACGCCCGCGCCTCTGCAGGCTGCCAGCGTTCTCCTTGCAGGCGCTCCTCAGAGTCAAAGACAATGGTTCCCTCAGGCTCTAGGACGAGCAGAATGCGCGCCTCTTGGGCGGCGGCCTGACTGCGTAAATAGTTGAGGAAGCGCTCCTCCGCTTCATTGTTGCCGGTGAGCAGAAGTGTGGCGAAATTGCTGCGCGCCAACGTGACGGTGGGCTGTAGCCCCTCGCTCATGCGGCGCAGCATGGCCTCTGTGCGCAGCGGCGCCTGCAGCGCAAGCAAAATCAATGACGCCAGCAGGAGCACGGCCAGCGCCACCAGCATGTGAGTGAGAAAGAGACGTTTCTGCAACGTGTTGAACAATCGGTTCACCTCTTTTGCACTGCGTCGTCGGCTTCCTCACGCGCGCAAGGCTCTCCACCCTCTCCAGAAGATGGCCCGATGATCTTATAGCCAATACCCCACACGGTTTCGAGCGACACGTTGCTGTTGCGCAGCTCGCGACGCAAGGCGGCGATGTGGACGTCAACGGTGCGTGTCTCGCCAGCGTAGTCATACCCCCACACATGGCTGAGCAGGCGCTCGCGCGTCAGCACAATGCCGGGATTTTCCATCAGGTAGTGCAGCAGGTCGAACTCTTTGGCGCGTAGGCTGACCGGCTCATCGTTCACCAGGACGGTACGTCGCGCCGGGTCCAGCGTGACGTTGCCAAGACGCAGTGGCGCAGCGGCTTCCTCTGCTTCGTTCGGGGAATAGGTGCGGCGCAGGACTGCGCGCACGCGCGCCACC
>CALFWA010000181.1 GCA_937928035.1 uncultured Caldilinea sp.
TGCGACGGAATAAAAACTAAACTGAATCATATCATAACTACAAAGAAAGGGGGCGGTGCATGCACCGCCCCCTTTCTTTTACCCAGGAGCGTCCACTATCGAAGCCAGGATGCGCGAGGCTTCACCGCTGCGTCACTTCGCCGTTGAAGCAAGCAATGTTGTCGCCCTGGAAGATTTTCGGGCTGCAAAGGAAGGCGCAGTTGCTCCATGGGCCTCGTCGTGCACCGACGGCCTGGAAGGTGATGACGCGAACTTCGCCGGGCACCCCTGGCGTGGAGCTCACGCGCAGCTCTGTCCCGGTGGTGGGAAGCACCCCTTGGCCATCGTAATAGTAGTTCTGACCGCTGTTGCCGAATTCATTTTCGGCCCCTACGGTCAGAAACCCTCCGTCGCCATCGCTGATGTTGCCATAGGTAAAGGTGATGTCCTCGACGGTTCCCAGCCGGATCCAGGCCTGGAAGGAGTTGGGGCGGCCGGAGCCATATTCACGCACATTCTCCCAGTCGGAGACCGGCCACTGTCTGACTCCATCTATGAGAATGGCGATGCGCATGGCGCCGCCTGCGGCGGGATTCAGATCGGTCCAGTAGGGCGCCAACACATTGTTGGGCCTGGCTGGGTCCGGAAGCCTTTGGTTGATAAACTGCACATCTGCTCCTGCGCCGTCGCCTACGACGACGTAGCTGTTGCTCACGAGGCCAACGCGCGTCCAGGATTTGCCGGCGAAGGTGAAGGCCGGGACATTGAAATTGGAGATCGTCTCATCGCCCACGCCGGCGATGGGGGCTACGCTGAACAAGGAGAGTGGCAAGTAGCCGGCCGGCGCGTCATCGGTCGCTGCGATGGTCACGATCGGCAGCTGCGCGCCGGAGAGATTGCCCTGGAAGACAACGCCGTTGCCCCACACTCTGGCGTTCACCACCGTCTGCGGATCGAGGCTCAGTTGCGGCGGAAGTTGATCGAAGAAGTCGACCGCCGCCGTCTGGAACGAGGTGTTGCGGAGCGTAATCGTGCAGGTGGTGCGCGCGCTGCGCGGGAAGACGGCGGGATCGCACTGCTTGGAGACGTTGACGGCAGGCTCGCCGCGCACCAGCGTGACGGGGAAGCGCAACACCCGGCACGAACTCTATGGTTGCAAAGCGCACCTGCCCCAGCGGCGCCATAGCGGGCGTCCACCGTGATGTCGAACGTAACCGACTCTTCTCACTAATCATGAAGCAGGGACGCGGAACGTTTCCTGGCCATTTTTCGTCCCCTTTACGAGGAAAGGTTGAATCGTTGCAGCCAGAGGATCTCAATCAATTGAAAAGGGCAAACGCATATGACGAAAGAGCACTCGCTCATTTTGCTGATCGGCGTTGCGGCGCTGCTGGCGTTCGCCGGTTGCACCCCTCCTCCGGCGGAGGAGCCGAAGACGCCCATGGAACAGGAGGCGCCTCCATCTTCGCCGTTGGAAGCGCCGGCGTCGCCGCTCTCACCGCTGCTGACGCCGCTAGCGGAATATCCGGCGCCCTCCGGCGGCGTCACCGGCGAAGCGCCCGCCGACCTGCTGGAGGCCATTCTGGCGGACGCAGCTGGCCGCACCGGCCTCGAACGCGACGCCCTGATCGTGTTGCAGGATGAAGCGGTCGTCTGGTCCGATGGCTCGCTCGGCTGCCCGGAGCCGGACATGATGTACACTCAGGCCCTTGTCGAGGGCTATCATGTCATCGTTCAGGCGGGCGATCGTCAACTGGACTATCGGGCGAGCCGCAGCGGATTTTTCAAGCTGTGTGAGAATCCATTGCCCGCAGGGGCAGGGCGAGTGTCGGAGCCGGCGCCTGATCAGTAGCGCCTGAGCCGCAGTTCCCGGTTCACTCCTGACGCATCAAAAAACGGGGGGAAGCCGAACTTCCCCCCGCCTCTTTTCAAACGAACCTTGTCAGATTGCCTGAACCTATCACCGCACGATCACGACGCCCGCCTCGGCGTTCACCGGCGCGCCCGGTCGATAGAGCAGCAATAGGCCGAACTCCGTATTGTTCGTGCGCGAACCCGTGTCCACGACTGTCAACACGTCGTTCTGACGGAAGCCGAGCTCAGTGAAGCCCACGCCGCCGTTCTGGAAAACGCCCAGGTAGCGTTCGCCCAGCGGTGCAATTGTGACGCCTTCGATCTTATCCGTCACTTCGCCCGTGAAGTAGATATCTCGCGCGTAGGCGTTGATGTTCATCGGCTGGAAGAAATTGCTTGCGTTCATGCCGATCTGTTCGCCGCAGAGCAAGAGCACCGTGTTGCCGCTGTTGGTGTAGTGATCGGTGAAGAAGAAGGCGTTCGCCGCGCCCGTGCGCAGGTTGGCCACCCAGGTGACGTTGCGGCCGTCGGTCAGGTTGTTGAGCGTTAGGTCGCGGTTGAGCACCAGATAATCGTCCTGCCCATCCTGGTTGGTGTCGAGGAAAATTTCGACGCTCAGCGGCGCATTGGCGTGCGTCTGGCGCTCCCAGGTGTTGACGGCGAAGGCCAGGATGAACGACGGGTTGGCGCTGCAGAAGCCGGCCGGCACCGGATAGGTGGCGTAGCCGAGGTAGTGGAAGTCCGGCGCCGGGTTCTGTTCGCCGGGGCCGCCTCTGGGCAGATTGTAATTGGCGCCGATCAGCGAGTAGCTTTCCACCGTCGCCGTTGCCACTCCGCGGTTGCGTACCTGCACGTCGGCGCGCTTCAGGCCGCGCAGCGTGACGTCGGCGGCCTTGCGCGGCAGCACCTGCCACGGGATTTGGATGCGATTGGCGCCGTCGGTCACGTCAGTCATGTAGATATAGCCGTCGTACTCCATCACCGTCAGCGCGTCGCCGCTGGCGCCGAGGGCGCCGGAGTTGAGGTTCCAGTTGCGCAGCCTGGCGCCGTCGATCTCGATCTTGACCTCGAAGTATCCCCAGTCATTGGCGCGGACGTCGACTGTGCGCGGCACGCGGACGGTGACGGCGCCGTTGGCCGCGTCGTCGGCGAAGCGGAAGTCTGCAGAGACGCGCAGCTTCATGTTTTTAAGGCTATAGTTGCGCACCGCCACCCACTTCGAGAGGCGCAGCTTGGTCTGGCTGACCTCGTGGAAGGCGAAGGAGAGCGTAGGCGCGCCTGTCTCTGCGTCATAGGCCACCAGCGGGCTGGCCAGCGCGCGATCGACGCGCACCTCGCCGCCGCCGATGCGGGTGATCGGCGCCAGCGGGCCGCCGCCCAGAACCGGTCGGTTGCGAATATTCGTCTCCGCCGTGCCGACTAGCGCTGCCTTGATCTCGTAAATCGTGCGGTGCGGATAGGCCTGCATGAGCAGCGCTGCCGAGCCGGCGACCATTGGCGCTGCGCCGGAGGTGCCGCCGAAAGGCTCCACGCCCGTGCCGGTGCCGACCGCCGCCGAGACCGAAGCGCCGGGCGCGCCGATCTCCGGCTTGATGATGTTGTCGCTCATCGCCGGCCCGCGCGAGGAGGAGCCGACCATGTGTCGCACCAGCGGGATGCCGAAGGTGGGGTCGAGGCGCACGACGACGCCGGCAGCCAGCCCACTCTTGATGCGGTTGGCGTCCGCCTGGCTGATCATGAAGGCGGGAACGTCCGGGTTGCCGCCGCCGAAGCCGCCCTCGAAGGGTTCGCCTGGTGCCACCAGGCCGATGACGCCGGCGAGGCCGCCGCCCGCCGCGATGTTGCTGATCTTGATGCTGAATGCGCAAACGCCGCGATCGACGAGCACGACTCTGCCGGCCAGTGAACCGGCGGGGAAGGGATCGCAGCCGAGCAAGTTGCCGCCGGCGCCGTTGCCGTATTGCAGCGGCGCTTCGATCACGGAGGTCAACGGCGCAGACCAGGGCTGGAAGACGGCCTGATAGCTGCCGGCAATGCTCGCCGGTTGCAGCACCTGCAGGAAGGGCAGGAAGCCCGACGGAACGCTGGTCTGCGCAACAGAGAGTGCGCTGGGCGCAGCCGCCGGCGTGCCGGTGACATACGGCTTGTCCGCGGAGTTGCCCGCCGAAGCGACTGTGAGGACGCCGAGCGCCGAGGCGTGCTCGACCGCCTGCGACAGATCGTCGTCGAAGGATTGACCGTAGAGCGCGCCGAGCGACATGTTGACGATGTCGACGCGATCGCTGGTGTCGCCGTCGCCGTTCGGGTCGAGGATGTAGTCCATCGCCTGGATTAACGCCACGCCGCTGCAGGCCGGCGAAATCGACGAGCAGACCTTGACCGCATACAGCGATGCACCCGGCGCCACGCCGACGCCGCCTCGGTCGGTGTTATCAACGCTGAAGCCGGCTGTCAGAGTGCCGTCGCCGACCAGACCGAAGGCATAGGCGGTGTAGACGCGACCGGCCGCCAATCGCACGCCCGGCAACGGCAGGACGACGGTGGTCGTGCCCGCCAGGCGCACCTCCAGGTTGTATGTGCCAGCGGGAACCGGCGTGTATGCGCCGACCTCGCCGAACGCCACGTTGGCGAAGATCACCGGGCCGCCCGCCACGGCGATGTCGACCGCCGGCGCATCCGGAGAGAGGTGGACGAAGCGCACATGCGCGTTGCCTGCAGCGGGTGCGCTGTTGTCATCGACCAGCGCCAGCGCGCCGATCGAGGCGAGCACATCTTTCGCAATCACGGTATATTCTTTGCCGGCCTCGAACGTCAGATCGGCTTCAATCACCACGGGAACAGCGGCCCCGGCCGGCACGACCTTCACGTTGTAGTCACCCGGCGGCAGCGTCGCATAGCCGGTGATCTCTCGGAAAGCGACGTCTGCGAAGGCCAGACCGTCGTTGACGAGCACGTCGACATTCGGCGCATCGGGCGATGCGTGCACCACGCGCACGCGCGCCCGGCTCGGGTCCGGCATAGGCAGGCCGGCGATGATGTCGGCGACGTGCGTGCCATGGCCGTCGAAGTCGATAGGGTCATCGTCCGGCGCAAGCGGGCCGTTTGGCCAGGTCTCGCCGACGAAGTCAAAGCCCTCCACCACCTTTTCCGTGGGGAAGAGGCCGTTGCGCTGCTTGTTGGCAGGGTCGTTGGGGTCGACGCCGTAGGCGGCCCGATAGGCTTCCAGCGTCCCCGCGCCGCCTAATTTGGCGTGCGTGTAGTCGATGCCGCTGTCGAGCACCGCCACTTTGACGCCCGACCCGTCGTAGCCGAACGCATTCTGGACAATGCTGGCGCCGATGTAGGGAACGGTCTCGCTCAAGTCGCGCTCGTAGTTTTTGACCGGGCGCACCGCCACCACCGCCGGGTTTTTTGCCAGCTCTTTCAAGGCGTCGTAGGTTGTGTTGGCGAGCACAGCGTTGAGCGCCACGCGCGTCGTACCCCACACCACGGTATTGGGATCGAGCTGTTGCAGCTCGGCCAGCACGCTCGCCTGTTGTTGATCGACTGCCGAAGCCTGCACCATTTGCTCGGCGGAGGAGACGGCGGCGCCCCGCACGACGGCGGCCGCAATCACTTCGCTGACCGACGGCTGACTCAAGCGGATGATGACATCCTGCGCTCCCTCGGTCGCCAGCGCCGGGCTGAGCTTGAGCTGGTTGAAATCGGGGATTTCGACCAGCGCATCCAGTTTGGCGGCAGCCACCCAGGCAGGCAGAGGCCGCGCCGGCTGCGCGCTGGCAGTCACTCCGCCCACGCTCTCTGCGTCCACCTCAACGACGGTGACCGGAGGAGACAAATCCTCATCTTCATCGCTGGCCTGCGCCCCTCCAGAGCCTGACACTGCAGGCAGATAGACGCGGTTCGAGAAAAGATTATCGGGCGCGTCCGGCGTCTGATCTTGAGCAAACACGGGGGTGACCATGCTCAACACCAGCGCCGACACAAGCAGCAGGTTGAGAATTGTCCTTCTCATTGTGACTCCTTTTTCTAGATTGTAATCGTGATGAAGCGCTGCGATCTAGACGTCGCCCATTTGGAGATAGGCGCGTATCAACTCCAGAGCATCTTGCTCGCCGAGTCGACAATTAATATGTACAATAACAGTCGCTCTACGCGTTGTAAATATTCTTTTGCTTACAATTTTTCATTTTCTTCAGAAATTTTTTATGCAAACATGTGTAAGTTTTTATGCAAGCGGTGGAATCGAACGGCTTCTGCGCTGCGGCTACGCATGGGCGTGCGAGCGACTCTATCATGAGCTGGCATGGCAATATGATCGGGTCAGCTGCATTGTCAGCCTAGGCCGCTGGGACGCCTGGCGCAGAGTGGCGCTCGACGAGATAAAAGCCCGCCAAAAGCCCATCGGCCTTCCCATGCTGGAGATCGGTTTTGGCACGGGCGATCTGCTGATTGCAGCGCAGCGGTTGGGTCTGTCTGTGTTCGGGCTGGAGCTTTCATCGCAGATGCACGCCGTTGCAAGCGCCAAGGCGTCGAAGGAGAAGCTCGAGGCGCCGCGTGTGCAGGCGACGGCAAAGGCCATGCCTTTCGCCGATGGATGTTTCGGCGCGCTGCTCGCCACTTTTCCTGCACCCTTTCTGCTGGAGGCGACGACGCTGGGCGAGTGTGCGCGTGTCCTGAGTGCAGAGGGACTGTTTGTCGTGGTCGGTCTTTGGGTGACGCCGCTTCTTGCCGGGCGGCGGATCAACCTGCCGCTGCTTTATACGGCGCCCTCTCCGTCGCTGTCGGCTTTTTGGATGGAGGTCTTTGTGTCGGCGGGCTTTGCCGTTGATATTCAGGATAAAGTTGTGGCAAACGCCGAAGTTGGCGTTCTTGTGGCGAGAAAGAAGGCGAACAATTCAGGAAAAATTTGACCTGCTCTGCTGCGTTTGCTATACTGAAAATGTAGACGATCTTTTGGGCCAGTAGCTCAGTTGGGAGAGCGCTACAATCGCACTGTAGAGGTCAGGGGTTCAAGTCCCCTCTGGTCCACACAGCCAATAATGTGCTTCCGATTTTTGAAATTGGAGGCAAAAGGCTTATAATAAAAGATGTAGTGCAAGGGCCTATAGCTCAGTTGGGAGAGCGCTACAATGGCATTGTAGAGGTCAAGGGTTCAAGTCCCTTTAGGTCCACACGACGACCCTTCCGGGTGGAAGGGTCATTTTATTTGTGAAGTTCGAAGCCAAAATCGAAAACCCCGAATCTTGCTCCACTGCGTTATTGTAATCTAGAAAGGATGCATCCTTGGCCGTCACTCGAGCACTCGATCAACTTCGCCCTGTGAAAATGGAGCTGGACTATGTGATCTATCCCGAAGGATCGGTGTTGATCAGCATGGGCAACACGCGCGTGCTCTGCAACGCCACTGTCGAGGAGACGGTGCCGCGTTGGATGGCGAACAATCGTCAGAAGCAGGGGTGGGTGACGGCGGAGTACGCCATGCTGCCGCGTGCGACGGAGCAGCGCAACCAGCGCGAAATTCAATATCCTAAAGGGCGCACGCAAGAGATTCAACGGATGATTGCGCGCAGCCTGCGCGCTGCGGTTGATCTCAACAAACTGGGAGAACGACAGATCGTGGTGGATTGCGACGTGATCCAGGCGGACGGAGGCACGCGCACCGCTGCAATCACGGGCGGCTATGTGGCGCTGGCGCTGGCGATCAGACGGCTGGAAAAGCGGAAAGTGATTGCGCCGGGCGCACTGGTGCAGGCGGTGGCGGCCGTGAGCGTCGGCATCATCAGCGGCAAAGCCGTGCTCGATCTCAACTATTCGATGGATCAGAAGGCGGACGTTGACATGAATGTGGTCATGACCTCCGATGGTCGCTTCGTTGAGATTCAGGGCACGGCGGAAGGCGAGCCTTTCAGCCGCGGCGCGCTCAACGCCATGCTTCTGCTTGCCGAACATGGGATTCGGCAGTTGTTCGCCATCCAGGCCGAAGTGCTGGCGCAGGCGAAGATTTGAAATGACGGTGCGGTTACACCGAATTGTTTTGAAGTCGCATCGGCTGCATCTTCCCATACGTCAGCGAGCGCCAGAGCCATTCCGCCGGGCCGTAGAGGAAACGGCTCAGCCACCAATGGCTGAGCGGAATTTGTAGCAGGTAGATCACAAAGGTCAGAGCGACCCCCCAGGCTGCGCCGACCTTGCCGAAGAGGCCGAGGCCGTAGCTATAGAAGATCAACGTGCAGACGATCGACTGCAGCAGATAATTGGACAGCGCCATCCGTCCCAGCGGCGCCAGCATCTGCAGTCGACTGCCCCAACTCGGACGCAGCGCCAACAGACAGATCGCCGAGACGTAGGCCAGCATAAGCAGCGGCGCGCCGATGCCCTGCGCTGCGGTGGCGATCAACAGTTCAGGCGTCACGTCGTAGCGCGGAAGCTCCATAATCAGCGTGGCATAGATGGCGTTTCCGGTCAGCCCGATGACGCCGCCCCAGATCAGCAACCGGCGAAAGAGCGGACGATGCGCCTCCAGGTCGTTGAAGGTGCGTCGTCTGGCGAAGTACGCGCCGAGCAAAAACATCGCCAGAATGTTGAAGCCGAGGCCGAAGAAGGAGCTTAGCCCTATGCTCATGTAGTCGTAGACGCGCTGAGCGGTGATTTCCCAAAAGCTGCCCGTTGCATACACCTGCTCTGCGCGGGCGAGGTCGGCGCGGTAGCCGGCCTCCACAATGGCGAAGCTCTGTTCGATTGCCTGAGCCCCCTCAGGCATCATGCGCGCCAGGGCGGCCAGTCCGGTCGCCGCAGCCAGAAAGATCAAGGGGACGGCAATCAAGATCACCACCCAAATCAGCAGCGTGCGCGGCTTCGCCTTGCGAAAGAGCAGCAGCGGAAAGCCCAACAAGGCATAGATGATCAGGATATCGCCGGGCCAGATGAGAAAGGCGTGCACCACGCCGATCAGCAACAGGACGAGCAGGCGGCGCGCATAGAGAGGAACAAAGCGTCGCCCGCGGCTCTCGATGCGCTCCATTTGCAACACCATGCCCAGGCCGAAGAGCAGTGAAAACAGCGAGTAAAATTTCCCTTCCCCCAGAAAGTGGATCAGCCAGAGCGCAAAGCGGTCGTGCCAGGGAGTGTCCGGCGGCGTCGGAAAGAGGAACAACTGGAACGGATGGCTGAAGATGGCCATATTGACCAGCAGAATGCCGAAGAGCGCAAAACCGCGCAGGACGTCGATGATTTGAATGCGTTCGACAGGTCGCACAGGCGCAACAGTGGGCTCGAGGACTGAAACGGTGGTCATGTCTCCTCGCTTTCTCTGAGAATTTCAGAATATCGTCGCTTGATTACATCTTTGCAGCTATCCTCACCTCCTCTCCACGTTTCCGCAGCGCAACGGTTGCGAGGCAAGCCTAAGCTGGGTGGGAACGCCAGACATCTTGCGACTGCCTGCGCGCAGGGGGGCGATGGGTCATCAGCAGCGCCATCAACGACGTCACAAGCAGAGGCAGATGCATGACTCCCATCCAGATGCGGTCTGGGTCGCTCCAGTGGCTCAGATTGAACAATCCATACAGCAGTCCGTTGAACGCAGTCACTCGAAATGCAAACTCGTCCACATGGGGATAGGCCAGGATCAAAAGGAACAGAAAGACCGGAGTGACGAAACAATAGGCGAGGCCATAGTCGGGCGAGGTCAGCAAGAGTATCGGATCAAAGTTTGAAACGATGCGCTTGCTTTCGATTGCCACAGGCGCCCAGAAGACAAGCAATGCGAAGGGCAAGAGGAGCCAACGCCGGCGTGGTGCGTCTCGGAACGAAAGGTGCAGGCGGTTGCGCCACGCCACCGACAGCCAGATCAGCCCCAACAGAGTGGAGGCGACCAACGCTCCGGTGTGCACGGCCAAACCGTACTCCTCCGTCACGCCGTGGGTCTGCAGCGCAGCCACCACCAGATAGTTGAGACCAAAGTACGCAGCGACGACGCGGCCTCCAAAGACAGGGCGCCACGCCGCCAGCGCAATCACCGCCAGCGTGGCGAGGTGAAAGAGCCATCCCCATGAGGCGTAAGGTTGGGTGGAAACCAGCAGAATGCCAGAGATGACCTCTCCGGTGTTACGTGGATCGTAGGGTTGCTCGGTGAACAGAGGGAGGAAAGCGATGACGACCAGCAAAAAATAAACAAGCGGGTAAAACCACCTGCGCTGCTTCAGCGTGGGCATAGCTCCTCCTCATCGACCGGCCGGAGCGAGCAGCGCCCGCGGCAAGGCTTCGACCAGCCTGCGATCATTTTCTCTGCCCTGTGTTGCGACGCGGATGTGAAACGGATCCATGCCGACCTTGTTGGAGCAGTCGCGCACGTACATGGCGTGGTCAACCAGCAGCCGGCGCTGAAGCTGGCGCGCCGTCATCCCGCCGTCGATGCGAAAACAGACGAAGTTGGCGCCGGTCGGATAGACCGTGATCCCTTCGATCTGCGACAGCGCAGCGTGGAGCCAGCGCACGTCTTCGATCACGCGCAGCCGTGAGGCGTGATAGTCGGCGTCGGTGGCGGGCAGCAAACTCAGGAAGAACTCCGCCAGCGTATTCAGATTCCACGTCGGCAGCGACCTGCGCAAAACATCGAGAATGCGCGAATTAGCGCCGTAGCAGTAGCCCAGACGCAAGCCGGGAACGCCGCAGTGTTTGCTCATGCTGCGCACGATCACAAGGTTAGGATAACGCTCCGCCGCATGCAGGAGCGAGGGGATCTCTTTGCCTGCGAAGTCGATGAACGACTCGTCCACGATAACGAGCTCCAGCCAACGCGCCGCCTCCAGAAACGCCTGCATTTCGTCAAGCGGGAAGAGTTGTCCGGTCGGGTTGTGCGGATTGATCACCAGCGCCGCCTGTAAAGATTCTTTGCGCAGCCACTCCAAATAGGCGGTCAGGTTAAGTTGATAGTTGTCTGCAGCTTGAAGTGGATAGAGGCGACGACGCGTCGGCTCAATTTTGTCCAGGTATTCGCCAAACGTTGGAATCGGCACGCCGATGGAAGGGACCAGCCGGTGGCACAGCTCGGTGATCAGCTCGGTGGCGCCATTGCCGATGATCAGGCGTTCGGCGTCTACGTGCAAGACGGCAGCCAGATGACGGGCGCCG
The DNA here is from genome assembly GCA_937928035.1 of uncultured Caldilinea sp. Taxonomy (GTDB): domain Bacteria; phylum Chloroflexota; class Anaerolineae; order Caldilineales; family Caldilineaceae; genus Caldilinea. The sequence continues at coordinate 10,969 of CALFWA010000181.1, forward strand.
ACCAACGGGTTGCTGGAGGGGTAGTGTTTGATTAAGCGCGGCAACGCCTGCGCCAGCGCCTCGATCATCGCCGGCGTCGGGTAGTAGGGATTGGCGATGAAGCAAAAGTCGATCACTCGCTGAGCGTTCTCGTAGCCCACCAGGTCGATCAGCGAAGGAGAATGCGTCGTCTGCTCGAAAAGCGATTCGTCAATGTGCAGCATGTTGATCTTTTCCCGCCGGACGATTGCGCCCTTGCCCCATTCTCGAACCCTAGCCAATTCGCTAATGTCGTGATAACATTTTCCTATACTTTTTTTAACGATTGTTGAACGTTTGGGCGTTTGAATGAAAGCAACGGTTCACTGACTTCGAGAACGGAAAACTCATGAACGCGGAGACGGCTGAAATCGAAGCGAAATTTCAAATCGCCGACGCCGATACATTTCATACGCTGGTGAAACGCAACGGCGCCCTGCCAGGCTACCGTTTCGGCGAAATCACCTGTAAACAGGTGACCGACATTTATCTGGATACGCCTGATTATCGGCTGTTGCGCCTCGGTTATCAGTTGCGGGCGCGGCGGGCCGATGAGCGATGGTTGGCGACGCTCAAGTCGCGCGAGGTGGGCGATGATGAGGGCATCCATCGTCGTCTGGAGATTGAAGAGCCGCTGGAGCATGAGTCGCCGCCGCGCACCATCGACGAACTGCCTTCCTCGATCGTTGAGGCGCTGGCCGAAGTGGTGGATGAAGAGCGTCCGTTGACTGTGCTCTGCGTGCTCGAACAGACGCGGCGGATGCGGCCGGTGACGCCGGCGGCGGCCGGGAGGCGGCAGAAAGAAGACGCCGTGCTTGCGCTGCTCAGCCTGGATGAAGTGTGCATCCGCCAGGACGTCGAAGGCCCTGTGCTGGCGCGCACCTTTGAAATGGAGGTCGAGCTGGCGCCCGGCGTCGATGAGGCGGAGCTGCGCGTCTTTGCCGACCGGCTGAGCGGCGCCTATCAGCTGACGCCGAGCCGAGAGAGCAAGCTGGAGCGCGCCCTGGTCATCCTCAGTCGGCATCCGGTCGATTCGCCGGAAAGCTGGCAGGGGCTGCGATCCGACATGCACATGGGGGAGGCGTGTCGGATCATCTGGCAGGAGCAGTTCATGAAATTGCTGCTCAATGAGGCGGGCGTCCGCGCTGGCGTGGACCCTGAATTTGTCCACGATGCGCGCGTGGCGATTCGCCGCGCACGGGCGGCCGCGCACATGTACGAAAGCTACTTTAAGCCGAAAGCGATCCGCTCTCACCTCAAGAATTTGCGCCATACGGCGCGGCTACTGGGCGCTGTGCGGGATCTGGATGTCGCCATTGAGAAGCTCGAAAAATATCGACAAAAGGCGAAAAAGAAAAATCAGGCGGACCTGCTGGCTACGCTCGAACAGTGGCGCAGTCAGCGCGCCGACGCCCGCCGCGCGCTGCTCGAATGGCTGGACAGCCCAAAATATAGCGAATTTATCGTGGAATTCTTGCATTTTTGTCACACGCCGGGGCTTGGGCTGGCCGACATGCAGCCGCAGCCCGGACAGGAGGTGACGCCGTTCCAGGTGCGTCACGTGGCGCCGATGATGCTGGTCGCCAATTTCGAGCGCGTGCGCGCTTATGAGGTTTGGTTTGAGCAGCCTGAACCGGTGCCGGTTGAAACATTGCACCGCTTGCGCATCGAATGCAAATATTTGCGCTATAACCTGGAATTTATGTCCGGCCTGCTCGGCTCGGAGAGCGCCGCCATCATTGCGCTGCTGCGCAAATTGCAGGATGACCTGGGCGACCTCAACGACGCGGCCGTCAGCATGCAGCTTCTGAACAACAATTCTCAAAACGGCGACGCCCCCACCGTCACCCGCTATCAACGCGCCCAGCAAAAGCAGATCGAAAAACTGCGCAAACATTTGAGCGAAGATTTCGCCAACTTCGTCGCTGCAGAGAACCGCAGGCGCCTCTTCTCGGCCATTGCGCGACTTTAATCGTCTTTCCAAACTTCTCCACATCATTTGTTAACAAAACGATCACCTTGCGTTAACACGCAGGGGAACGTCTTTTACATGAATCAGTTTCACTGTTGTGCGAAAGAATTTGTTTCCCATTTTGAAACAAAAAGGAGTACAATCGATGAAACGGCTCATTCTCTTGACGCTGGCGGCTCTGTTGATGCTCGCCGGCTGTACGACTGTGCAGCCTGTTGGCGCACCGATGGGTGCAGGAGAGCAATTCTCCGCTGCTTCAGCCACCTCCGGCGAGATTACCGTCTACACAGCGCTGGAAGACGATCAGCTCAGCGTGTATCTGCCGGCCTTCAATGAACAATATCCGAACATCCAAGTAAACCTTGTGCGCGATTCAACGGGGATCATCACAGCTCGCCTGCTTGCCGAAAAGGACAACCCGCGAGCCGATGTGGTGTGGGGACTGGCAGCCACCAGCCTGCTCGTCGCCGATCAGCAAGGAATGCTAGAACCCTATGCGCCAGCTGGCCTGGAGCGTATCCGCCCAGAATTCCGCGATCCGGCGGACCCCCCTCGCTGGGTTGGTATTGACGCCTATTTTTCCGCTTTTTGCGCCAACACCATGGAGTTAGAAGCCAAAGGGGTGCCCATCCCGACCTCCTGGGCTGACCTGATCCAGCCAGAATACAAAGGAATGATTGCGATGCCGAACCCAGCGTCATCGGGTACCGGCTTCCTTTCTGTTGCCGGGATTTTGCAGATGATGGGGGAGGAAGAAGGCTGGGCCTACCTCGACAAACTGCATGAGAACATAGCTGTCTACACGCACTCTGGTTCCAAACCTTGTCGTATGGCGGGCGCAGGCGAGGTGGCAATCGGCATCTCGTTCGACTACCGTGCTATCAAGCAGAAGGCAGCGGGCGAACCGATCGAGCCGGTCTTTCCGGCAGAAGGTTCTGGGTGGGAACTTGAGGCGAATGCATTGATCAAAAAGGACGAGATCTCCCCTGCCGCCAAGATCTTCCTCGACTGGGCTATCAGCGATGAAGCGATGCGTCTTTACGCAAAGAATTTCCCTGTGACTGCTGTAGCCACAGACGTACCGATCCCAGAAGGCTACCCAGAAGACCCGATCGCGCAGCTCATTAAGAACGATTTCGTGACCGTGGCGATGGAGCGGGAGCGCATCTTGACCCAATGGGCGGAGCGCTATGATGGCAAGTCTGAGCCGCGCTGAGTAAGGCAAAGTCTCTCTATTCCATTGGAAGTGTCTAGCCTGCTTTGCAGTGCTTGTGCCAGTCCGGGTTTCTCTACCATCTGGGAAGCGCAAGCTTCCCAGATGGTGGTTTCTTGACCTCGTAAGTGGCGATCCAAACGATGAACGATCTGGCTCCCTATCTTCAACTGCAGCACATTCACAAACGGTTTGGCAAAACGATAGCCCTGGAGGACATTTCCCTCGACGTGCAAGCAGGCGAGTTCCTTTTTTTGCTGGGGCCAAGTGGCTGCGGCAAGACCACGCTGCTGCGAATTATTGCCGGGCTGGAGGAGCCGACCTCCGGACGCATTCTCCAGGCTGGCCGCGATGTCACGCAGCTGCCCGCTTCGCACCGCGACTTTGGCATCGTCTTTCAGTCCTATGCGCTTTTCCCTAACCTAACCGTGGCGGATAACATCGCTTACGGGCTGAAAAATCAAAAGCTGCCCAAGGTGCAGATCGCTGCGCGTGTGCAGGAACTGCTCCACCTCGTTGGGCTTCAGGGGCTTGACCGTCGGTATCCTGCCCAGCTTTCTGGTGGACAGCAGCAGCGCGTTGCGTTGGCGCGTGCGCTGGCTTTGTCGCCCGGCTTGTTGCTGCTCGACGAGCCGCTTTCGGCGCTCGACGCGCGCGTGCGCGCCAATTTGCGCGGGGAGATCACGGCGCTGCAGCGGCGGCTCGGCGTCACGGCAATTATGGTCTCTCACGATCAGGATGAGGCGCTGACCATGGCCGACCGCATCGTCGTCATGGACCATGGCCACATCGTGCAGATTGGTTCGCCGTTGGAGGTCTATCAACATCCTGCCACGCCCTTTGTGGCCGATTTTGTCGGGCAGATGAATTTTTTGCCGGGGCTGGTCAGCAGCGAAGGCATTGGCGTCGTTCGCACCGGCCCCTTTGCGTTGCGCGTGCAAGGGTGGCAGAACCATCTGCCGCCGGGCAGCGAGGTGATGTTGGCCGTGCGACCTGAGGAGTTGCGCATTGAACGCGAACATGCTGGCTTGGGCAATGTGCTGTGGACGGAAGTTCGTTTGGTGGAGTTTATGGGACCGCACTATCGCCTGCTGCTGCGCTATCGACATCACGCCGACCCGCAGCGAGCGATCCATCTGGTCCTCCATCTGCCCAGACACGCCGTGACGCAGTATGACCTGCACATCGGCGCCGCTTTGCCCGTCCACGCCCCCGCCGATGCATTGCGCGTTTTTCGTCTGCCGGAAGGAGCTTCCCAATGACGACGCACACGGTAGAAGAGCGCACGTTGCCTTTGCTGCGTGAACGGGTGCGTCCGATTGTCACAGGAGAAGAGTGGCTGCGTCGTGTCTTGCTGCTCCTTGTTGTGAGCTTCTTGCTGCTCAGCATTTTGTTGCCGCTCATTCCGCTGTTTGTGCGCAGCCTTTCCGACCAGGAGGGGCGTTTTGTGGGGCTGGAGAACTATGTGCGTTATTTCAGCAGTCCCGGCCTTGCCGCTTCGTTTGCCAACAGCCTGACGGTCGCAGTCGCAACGACGCTGCTGGCGGTTGGGCTGGCCTTTGGTTATGCCTGGGCGATTGCGCGCACCTGCATGCCGGGCAAAGATTTTTTTCGCGCTATCGCCCTGCTGCCGCTCTTTGCCCCGCCATTGGCGCTTGCCATCGGCCTGGTCTATCTCTTCGGCAACAAGGGGCTGGTGACGACCGGCTTCTTCGGTTTCTTTGAGCGTGTCCTGGGCCTGCCGCTCGCCTATAACATTCACCTCTACGGCATGAACGGCATCATTCTCGGCGAGCTGCTTTACTGTTTTCCTCAGGCCTTTCTAATCCTCACCGTGGCTGCGTCATTGGCGGACGCTCGCCTCTATGAAGCCAGCGTGGCCCTCAAGGCATCTCCGCTGCGCACCTTTTGGGTCGTGACGCTGCCGGGCATGCGCTATGGATTCATCAGCGCCATCTTCGTCTGTTTTACGTTGGCCTTTACCGACTTTGGCGTACCCAAGGTGGTCGGCGGCAACTTCAATGTGCTGGCAACTGACATCTACAAGCAGGTGATCGGACAGCAGAACTTCGTGATGGGTGCCACGATCAGCATTCTGTTGCTGGCGCCGACGGTGATTGCCTTCGTCATTGACCGTGTTGCCCAGCGCCGGCAGATGGCAGTGCTCACCTTGCGCTCTGTGCCGCTGCATCCACGGCCCAATCGCCTCATCGACACGCTGGCGTTGATCTATTGTTCGCTGATCGCAGCCGCTATCCTCCTTGTCATCGGCACGGTTGTTTATG
>CALFWA010000182.1 GCA_937928035.1 uncultured Caldilinea sp.
AAGACCTTGCGGTTCATCGAGCACGTGCGGCCGAAGGCCGCACCTACGGCTTTCACTTCTACAGCGTTCCCTTCTCCCCCTTTCCCAAGGCTGGGAGAGAGGGCCAGGGGGTGAGGGCTTTCCCCACACGGCTTTTGGGTCCACCGAGAGCGTGCGGCTGGGGACTGCACCTACAAGGAAACCAATTTATTGAAGATCAAGAACTTTCCGGAAACAAAGCCAACTGTGTAGGGTGACCCGGTAAGCTTCTGTTTTTCCTGGTTCTCTATTTCTTCCAAGTGTAGACGGCCGACCTGCCGAAGGGCAGATTATCCAGGTCGATATTGGCGGCGTCGCCGTCAGGCTTGAGCTTTGCCCGATCGATGATCAGCGCCACCAACTCCGGATCGAAGTCGCGATCCTCGCGATCGATCGAAATCTCACCCGGATACTGATGGTAAATCTGAACCTTGCAATCCTTCGGATGCGTGTTGCGGCGATCGATGACAATGTCCATGCGGTAGATGTTCTTCCATGCCCAAATCTTGCGGCGGCTCCAGAAGCGGAAGGGGATATAAATTTCCAGCCCCTCCTCGGTGACGATGAACTTGCGCGTCATCAGGAGCAGGTCGCCGTATAGGAAGAGCAGGCCCCAAATGATGAACACCCAGGCAGTCGCCTCGGCGAAGAACATGTCGGTCAGGCCTGCAACAAATGCCCCGACGCCTGCTGCGAGCATGGCGAAGCCGATCGCCATGTTGCGACTTTCGCCGCCGAAGACAATGGCGGATCGAGGGGGAGCGGTTTCTTCAGCCTGACTCATGGTCATCTCGGTTGCGTCGGCCATGGATGTTCTCTCCTCAGACAAGCAGGATGATCAGAAAGCACAGTTGTTGTAGCTTTGTTTCAATAAGATTTTGTTTCGATAAGGTAAATCGTCAATCAATGGCCTTAAGTATAGCGGGAAGAATCACGAGCCGACAAATTTTTTTCGTGATTTTGCGCACAATCCTATTCGACGACCAAGCGATACCCGCGCCCGCGGACGGTGGTCAAAAAGCGAGGAGAAGCCGGATCTGGTTCGATCTTTTGGCGCAGCCGGCTCACCAACTTCTCGATGCGGGCGTCGTCGACCTCGTCGATGTAGCTCTCTCCCCAGACGTGGGTGACGATCTGATACTTGTCGATGATTTTGTTCTGATTTTGGAAGAGCAGTTGGATCAATTTGTATTCCAGCGCGGTCAACGTTTCAACGGGTGCGCCGTTGACGAAAACCTCGCCGCCGACCGAATCCACCCACAGCGTGGCCGCCTCTGAGCGCGGAGGCAGGCTCTGTCGTTGCACGTAGTCGGCGAGCAGACGACTAAAAATTTGAGGGCGCCCTTCCACCCGATTGAGCAGGTGACGACGCAGCAATTGTTCGATGACTGCCTGGTCGGGTGTGTGGTCGGTGACGTTCAAGGCGGCGAGCTCCGTCTTCTCCTCCGGCGTGCACTCTTCCCATATTTTGGTGCATTCTCGCCTCAGGTAATCATCCTCCAGCAAGGCGCCCGCCAGGCGTCGATGAAAGCGCCACCGCTCCAGCGGGTCGGCGGGCGGCGGTTGGGCGTTCTCCAGAGCCTGATGCAAGAGACGGCAGACGCCCTCCACCATGCGCGGGTGACCGCCGCTCCACTGGTAGATGAAATCGATGTCGGCGTTGGTGAAATTCGCCTCGTAAGCGGTCATGTACCGACGGATCTGCTGTTCGGTGTCGGAGCGGGTGAGCGGCGCCAACCACCAGATGCGATGACCGAACAGCTCGGCAAATTCGCCGTGACGGCGATCCGCATTGAGGACGGGCAACGGGCGACCGGTGGCGGTGACGTAGACGATCTGACGACTGTAGCGATCTTGCACCGCACGCAGGTTGAGAAATATGCGCGCCTCGATATGAATGAAGGGATCGTCGAACTCGTCGAAGAGCAACACCAGCCGCTTGGCGGTGGACTCTAACGCAGCGGTAAGGCCGCGGCTGAAACTGAGTGGAATTTGAAAGTCGCTCTGGGGCGCCACCAGCGTGTCGTAGGCGTTGACCAGCTCTGGCAACATCGAGAAGCCAGGATTGGCCTCCTGCAAGCAGCGCAGCACCAGCTCGGAGAAACCCTGTTCGGTCAGGTCGAGGATGCGGTTGCAGTCGATGTAGACAGGCAGAAACTCCTGCGCCGCCTCTCCAAGCTCTTTGAGCCACACGTCCGGCTGCGCAAGCAGCCGCAGCAACGCCGACTTGCCGATGTTGCTCATGCCGACGATCTCCACGCACTGCATGGCGTAGAGTTGCCGCAGGAGATTTTCAACGTCATAGCGGCGCATATAGTCGCCGTTGAGCAGGCGCAGCGTCAAAGGCATTTGATCGTTTAAGTCCCGTATCATCGGTTCATGGAGGCGTCGAAGGCGTCGCGCAGCCCGTCTCCAAAGAATGTGAATCCCAGCATGGTGATGGCGATCGCCAGCGTCGGGAAGACGCCCAGGTGCCAGTAAACCCGCATGTAAGAAAGCGCATTCCCGACCATCTTGCCCCAGCTCGGAATCGGATCGTTGATGCCCAACCCCAGGAAAGAAAGTCCCGCCTCGGCGAAGATCGCCGTTGGGATACCGATGGTGGCGGCGACGATCAACGGCGCCATGGCGTTGGGAAGCAGATGGCGAACGGCGATGCGCGTGTTCGTCGCGCCCAACATGCGCGCCGCCAGCACAAAGTCGCGTTCGCGCAAGGAAAGCAATTGCGCGCGCAACAGGCGACAGGCGTCCAACCACGCCACCACGCCCAAGGCCAGGATAACATTGAACAGCCCACCGCCAAAAACCGAAAGCAGCAACAGCGCCAGCATCAACGCCGGCACTGCCGTGAACACCTCGACCAGGCGCATGATGAAGTAATCGACGGCGCCTCCCGCCAACCCTGCCAGCAGTCCCAGAGGGATGCCGATGAGCAGTGCCATCGCCATGACGCCTATGCCGACCGTCAGCGAGATGCGCGTGCCGTAGATGATACGCGAGTAGACGTCCCGCCCTACTTCATCTGTGCCCATCCAGTGCTCCCGGCTGGGGAATTGCAACGCCTTGGCCGGGTTGGCGGCGTCGTACGGATAGGGAGCGATGAAATCGGCGAAAATTGCCGTCAGCAGGAGCACGGAGACCATCGCCAGGCCAAGGATCGCCAGCTTGTTGCGGGCAAAGCGCCGCGCAGCGTCTCCCAGCAAGGTGCGCTGTTTGGGCAGCTCCTGAAGCTGTCGACTTTGCACGGAGGCCAGCGTTGAGGTGCTCATGTTCGGCTCTTCTCCAGACGCACGCGCGGATCGACGACGGTGTAGAGGATGTCTGTCACCAGATATACCAGCGACCAGACTACCGCTACCAGCAGCATCAGCGCCATGATCATCGGGTAGTCGCGCGCCAGAATGCTGGTGACGAAGAATTTGCCCAGCCCCGGCACGCGGAAGATGCTCTCGATAAAGATGGTGCCGGTGATCAAATTGGGAATCTGCGGCGCCAGGATGGTCAAGAGCGGGATCATGGCGTTGCGCAGCACATGGCGCACCATGATCTGCCGGTCTGAGAGTCCCTTGGCGCGCGCGGTGCGGACGTAATCGGAGCGCGAGACTTCGAGGATGCTGGTGCGTGTATAGCGGGCGGTCAACGCCATGGGGGCCAGCGCCAGCGCCGCCACCGGCATGACATAATGTTGCCATTGACCCCAGCCGCCGGTCGGCAGCCACTTCAGTTGCACGGCGAAGAGCAGCACCAGCCACACCGCCACGACGAAGTTGGGCACCGTGATCCCCAATGTCGCCGTCGCCGAGGTCAGGTAGTCCACCCAGGTGTTCTGGCGGGCGGCGGCCAGCGTTCCCAGCAACAGGCCAAGCGGCAGCGCCACCAACAGCGCCAGGCCGCCGATCGAGGCGCTGACCGGCCAGGTGCGAGCGATCAATCCCGACACCGTTTCGGTCGGACTTTGAAAGGGAACGCCGAAATCGCCGCGCAACGCGTGGCCCATGTAGAGCAAATATTGCTCTACCAGCGGGCGATCCAGGCCGTATTTGCGCATATAGTTGGCCTTGGCCTCCGCCGAAAGCGGCACCTTGTCCTCGTTGTAGGGGCCGCCGGGAATGGCGTGCATCAGCAGAAAGATGACGACGCTGACGATGAAGAAGACGACCAGCACGCCCATCAGTCGGCCAAACAGGTAGCGAGCCATTGTAAAGATCTCCAATCGTCCCTTCCTCCACTCATCTATTGACGAGCGGAGGAAGGGAACGAATCTACGGACCGAGTTTACTGCGGCGGCTGGCGATAGTTGGCTACGTCTTTTGTGATGTAGACGCCCGACAGTAGGTTGCTGAAGGTGGAGAAGCCAGGCCAATGCCAGGCGGCGACGCCGTTGTTGTCCGGCTCCAGCGCCGGACCTTTGATGAAGGGTTTGATTAGATCGCCCGGCGTCTGGTGATAGACAAAGACAAACGCAGCGTCTTCCACCAGAATCTTCTCTGCCTCTTGGAACATGCGGGTGCGCTCCGCTG
>CALFWA010000183.1 GCA_937928035.1 uncultured Caldilinea sp.
GCACCGACCCACTGAACGCCAACCTTTTTTCCGACTTCGTGCGCGCCGCCGCCGGCCCCTGGCGAGGTCAGACGCCTTTAGAATGGTCGGAGCAATTCCGGGCGAGATGTGCAGCGATGCTCAACGTTGCGCCCAAGGGGGCAGAATCCGGCCAGGCGGAGGCGACATTCGTCGTCCGATGCGCGTAGTCAATTCGAGGCTCGTAATCTGCTGATGCCGAGCAATCAGGCGAGTGGCGTCGCCTGCTGCTGAAGGCGTTGCCCTAGTCGAACCAGCCAACGCCCAAACCGTAATGCACCCCAGCACAAAAGTGCATTTCGACTTCTTCGTCCTGGCGAGATTCCTTCCTCTGGAAATGATACCACCCCTGCCGCCAGGAGCACCAATAATCCCCCTGTCAGCGTAAAGGCGCTCAAAGCGTCATGAAAGAGCAGCGCGCCGAGGACGACACCGACCACCGGTTCCAGATTGACGAACACGCCGGCGCGCCCGGCTGGGACCCGCTGCAAAGCCCAATTCCAGAGGGTGAATGTCAAGGCTGTACAGAGCAGGCCCATCGCTAGCACAGAAAGCCACACGTCGCCAGACGCATCAGCCCGTGGCAAACCATCCCAGAAGAGGGAGATCGGCAGTAGCATTAGCGCGCCGGTCGCCAGAATCACGCTCGTGGCGGTCAAACCGGTGTATTTCTGACTAAGCCGTTTGTTTAGCAGCACCCATCCAACAGTGCTTACCAGGGAGAGCAAAACCAATCCATCGCCTATCCAATTGGCGCCGGCTTCGGGAAAGCCCACGATGAGCAAGACGCCTATTGTGGAGGCTATGATTGCACCCCAGCTGCGCAGACTTAACCGCTCGTTCTGAAATAACGCCGCTGCAAGCGCCAACATCGGGGGCAAACCGCCGATAATCAGCGAAGCTCTTGCTGCGCTGGTCAATGCCAGTCCGCCAAACTGTAACATGAACGTAAGGGGCACAGTCAAAAAGCCCGCTAGAAGAAAGTGCGGAACATCTCGCGGCTCCACGCGGACGCTGCGCCGCAGGGCAAACGGCAGCAAAGCCACCGCCGCAATCAAAAATCGATACAACACAACCTGAGACACGGTCAATTCGTCAAACGCAATCTTCCCGAAGATAAAAGTCATTCCCCAAAGGCTGCATGCCAGCGCCAAGGCCCCGAGCGCTCCCCCATAGCTATCGCAAATTTTCTTCATTGCACTCCATCTCACTCTGCTCGTGAACTGATAACTTGTAGAAGCCATTGCGCGGCGTTGCATCGCTTCTTCGCTCCGCGCCTTTTCATCTGCTCCAGGGCGATGTTTAGTAACTTTCTATATTGCAATTTGATGGTTACATTTTACATGCAAAAGAATTTCTTGTCAAGAGGTTCTGATTACAACACCTCTAATACCTGGCAGGCGGTTTCATAGCGGCCAAAGCTGGGCATCAGATAGACGCCCTGCACGTAGGGCAGCTCCTTGAGCTGCAGCAACAGCTCTTGCGCCATCTTGACGCCTTCCTGGCGACCGTTGGGGCCGGCCTTGCGCATGCGTTCCAGAGCTTCCTCGCTTAGGGTAATGCCGGGCACCTCGTTGTGGAGAAACGTGGCGTGTTTGTGTCCTTGCAGCGGCAGCACGCCGATCAACACGGGCACCGGAAACTTGCCGTAGCGCTCCTCATAGAGCCGGATGAAGTTCAGCCAGAGCTGGGGATCGAAGATCGGTTGTGTCATTGTGAAATGGGCGCCACCCGTCACCTTCTGATAAAAGCGATCGACTTCCTGCACGAGGTCGGCGCGTGTCGGGTCGCAGGCGACGGCGATAGTGAAGCCGCCTTTCTGCCCCATATCCTGACCGGCCACATCGACGCCCTCGTTGAAGCGGCTGATGATGCGCACGAGACCGATGCTGTCCACGTCGTAGACGGCGGTCGACTGTTTGTTGTCGCCTAGCGTAGGCGGGTCGCCGGTCAACGCCAGGATGTTGCGCACGCCGAGCGCTCGGGCGCCGATGAGGTCCGCCTGCAGCCCCATCAGCGAGCGGTCGCGCGTGGTGAAATGGACGATGGTTTCGATGCCGACCTGCTGTTGAATCTGCACGCACAGCGCCAGCGCGCTCATGCGCACGCGCGCCATCGGGCTATCGGCGACGTTGACGGCGTCGGCGCCCATCTTCATGGCGTGCCGCGCGCCTTCGATCTGCTTTTCGGCGCTGAAGCTGCGCGGAGGGTCGACTTCGACGCTGATCACGAATTTCCCGGCGCGCAACTTGCGCAGCAGCTCGGTCGGCTCGATTTCGCCGGTGACGCCGTAGTCGGCCTTGACGGCGGGCGACGACTCTTCCTGGACGACGATGGTCGGCTGCACAGCGCCGACTTGCCGGGTGAGATGCTCGTCGAGTGCAGCGCGCATGGCGCGGATGTGCATGGGCGTGGTGCCGCAGCAGCCGCCGATGATACGTGCGCCTTGCGCCAAAAAAAGCCCGGTTTGCCGTGCAAAGTACTCTGGGCTGGCCGGGTAGTAGAAACGCCCTTCCACCCGCTCTGGAAAGCCAGCGTTGGGCATGATGATCAGGCGAATATTGGGAGCTGCGGCGTGCATCTGTTCGAGCGTCTGCGCCATCGCCGCCGGACCGACCGAACAGTTGACGCCGATCACGTCGGCGCCCGCAACATGTAGACGATGCACCGCTTCCTCCGGCGTGTGACCGGCCAGCGTCAGCCCATCCTCGGCGAAGGTCATGGATGCGATGATCGGTAAGTCGCACACCTCGCGAGCGACGCGTACCGCCAGTTCCAGCTCGCTTAGGTCGATGAACGTCTCGAAGAGCAGCAGATCAGCCCCCGCCTCCCATAACACGCTGACCTGCTCGCGGAAGGCTTCCTGCGCCTCCGAGGTCGAGAGCGGCCCTTCGGGCTGCAGGCGCTTGCCCAACGGACCGACGTCGCCGGCGATAAAAATGGCGCGACCGCTGACTTCGCGCACATCGCGCACCAGCTTCACGGCGCGAAAGTTCAGATCGCGCACGCGCTCCGCCAGCCCATAGTCGGCCAGGCGAATGCGGTTGGCGCCGAAGGTGTGCGTCTTGAGAATGTCGGCGCCGGCGCTGGCGTAGGCCTGATGAATCTCGCTCACCCAGCTCGGCTTTGAGATTACCAGATACTCCAGACACTGTTCGCTGCTGGCGCCTCTGGCGTACAACATCGTGCCCATGGCGCCATCGATCAGGAGCGGCGTTTCCGCCAGACGCTGTAAGAATGGATGATTGCTCATAGCGCACTCGTTTCTATCGATGGTTTCCTCAAAACCGAAATAGTATAGCATAATTAGAGACTTGGCGACCGGAGGTCGCCCTGGATTAGGAATCATTCGCTGATCTGAACAATCAATGATTTCTGAAGGATGCGGCGCACACCGTGAACGAACCTTTTTTTACGTCTACATCTGAGGCGTCTCCCTTGGATCTGGTGCGGGTCTCCTTGCTGCAGCGAGACCTGCGCAACATCATCGAGACCGATCTGGCCATTGAGTCCATCCAGACGCCGCGCGATCCCAAGCGAGAAGGCGTCGTCCTCTTTCGCGGGCGACTGTTGCGCCCCAGCCACGTCGCCTTCCCTCGCTGGCAGACGGAGCTGGCGCGACGCGGCTTCACACCCACGCTGCGCTCCGCCGAGGACGGCGGCGGCCAGAAGGGGCTGGTGGAAGTCCGCATCTTTGAGGGAGTGGTGCGCCCCAGCCCCTCGCGCGTCTGGGTCAACGCAGTGCTCTTCATCCTGACCGTCCTCAGCACGCTGTTCGTCGGCTCCTTGTATGGCGACACGGGGTTGATGGTCAACTCGCCCTGGGACTTTCTACACCCCGAGAATCTGGCCAAAGGCTTTCCGTTTGCGGGGACCCTGCTCAGCATCCTGGCGGCGCATGAGTTCGGCCACTACTTTGCGGCGCGACATCACCGCGTCGCCGTGACGCTGCCCTATTTCATCCCGATGCCGCTGACTTTCGGCACGTTGGGCGCGTTCATTCAGCTCAAGGAGCCGATTCCCGACCGCCGCAAGCTTTTCGACATCGGCGTGGCCGGGCCGTTGGCGGGTCTGGCGCTGGCTGTGCCGCTGCTCTTCATCGGCCTCTCGACCAGCGAAGTGGCTGTCCCGCCGTCCGGCGTGCCGCTGATGCTGGAAGGCAACAGCATCTTTTACTTTTTCGCCAAATGGCTGGTCTTCGGCGAAGTGTTGCCCAATCCGGTCACCGGCCGCGACGTCTTCATGAATCAGGTCACCTTCGCCGCCTGGATCGGTCTGCTGGTGACGGCGCTCAACCTGCTGCCGGTGGGGCAGCTTGACGGCGGTCACACGGTCTTCGCCATGTTCGGGCGCAGGGCGCGCTACATCAACCTGGCCACGGTGGCGCTGCTGGCCCTCCTCGCCGTGGCGGGTCTGCCCAATGTGCAGGCGTTCTTCCCGTGGACGGTCCACATCGGCTACTCCGGCTGGTTCCTTTGGCTCTTTTTGATCTTGGGGATGATTGGCGTCGAGCACCCGCCAGCGCTGGATGACGTCACCACCCTCGACGGACGACGCCGCGCCATCGGCGTGCTGGTCATCCTCATCTTCATCCTGACCTTTGTGCCGGTGCCGATGCGCGTGGTGTAACCATGGGTGAGCAATCGAAAAATGACCTCAAAGATGCCAAGGCGCAAAGTGTAAATCTAGCCTGTTCGTCTTTGTGTCTTCGTGTCTTGATGGTAAATATCAACCTTGCGAAGTAATTTATTTTGATCAGGCTGATTGTTACCGGAAGATGTGAGCTGAAACTATGACCAAAGCGCCCTCCATGCAAGAAGTGATCCTGCGGCTGCATGAATTCTGGGCCGCGCACGGCTGCACCATCTGGCAACCTTACAGCGAAAAGGTCGGCGCAGGCACCATGAACCCGGCCACGGTGCTGCGCGTGCTGGGTCCGGAGCCGTGGAACGTCGCCTACGTCGAGCCGTCTTACCGCCCCGACGATGGACGCTATGCCGAAAATCCCAACCGCATGCAGATGCACCATCAGTATCAAGTCATCCTGAAGCCCGACCCGGGCAATCCGCAGGAGCTTTACCTGTCCAGCCTGGAGGCGATCGGCCTCGACCGCA
>CALFWA010000184.1 GCA_937928035.1 uncultured Caldilinea sp.
AGGATGGAACGCAGATTCTCTTCTCTTCCAACGCCAGCCACTTTCATCCTCAGGAATACGCCATCTACGCCATCTCGCTGCAGGAGACGGGCGGCCGGGTGACGCAGATCCCTGTCGGGCCGGCGCGCTCCATCGCCTTTGGGCCGAACGGCGGCGTCGTGATCGGGCGCAACACCGGAGACCCCGCCCGCTGGAAACGCTATCGCGGCGGCACCACCGGCCATCTCTGGATCGACCGCAACGGCAACGGTCAATTTGAGCGTTTCCTCCCCGAAATTCGCGGCAACATCGCTTCGCCGATGTGGCTGCCGGGCGAAGACGGCGGGCGCATCTACTTCATCAGCGACCATGAGGGCATCGGCAACCTTTACAGCGTGACGCCAGCCGGCGAAGATTTGCGCCGCCACACCGACCATGAAGATTTCTACGCGCGCAACCCAAGCACCGATGGTCGGCGCATCGTTTATCACGCTGGCGCCGATTTATATATCTATGACCCAGCGACCGAGCGCGTGGAAAAAGTGGAGGTTGAATATCGCAGCCCGCGCGTGCAGCGCAACCGAAAGTTCTCGCCTGCGATCATTTATCTGGACAGCGCCCGGCTCAATCCGGTCGGCAACGCCCTCGCTGTAACCACGCGCGGCAAAGCCTTCACCTTCTTCAACCATGAAGGGCCGGTGATCCAACTCGGCCAACGCGACGGCGTCCGCTATCGCCTGCCCGACTTCTTGAACGACGACGAACGCATCGTAATGGTGGACGACGCCAACGGCGAAGAGGAGCTGGTGATCTTCTCCACCGATCTTGCAGAGCCGCCGCGGCGTTTGAGCGGACTCGACATCGGTCGACCGGTGGCGTTGAAAGTGTCGCCGACCGAAGATAAGGTCGCCATCAGCAACCACCGTCAGGAGCTGCTGATCGTCGACCTCAACACCGGCGAGCTGACCCGCGTCGACCGCAGCGAGTGGCGCCCCATCGCCGGCATGGATTGGTCGCCTGACGGCCGCTGGCTGGCCTATGGATTTGGCGTCGGCCTGAACGCCACCGAGATTCGGCTCTACCGACTACCGGAAGCGCCTCAGAACGTTGCGGGCGCAAAAGCGCAAAGCCAGGCACAGGGCAACGACTCCTCACCTTCCGTCGAATCGACCTCTGGACCATGGCCTAATCCGATTGCCGTCACGCGACCGATCCTGCACGATGTGGCGCCCTCCTTCGATCCCGACGGCAACTATCTCTACTTTTTGAGCTATCGGGAGTTTAACCCGGTCTATGACAATCTCCACTTCGACCTTGGTTTTCCCTGGGGGATGCGCCCTTATCTGATTCTGCTGCGCAGCGACCTGCCCAATCCCTTTGTGCCCTGGCCGGAGACGGAAGACGCAGCCGACTCCAAAGAGGAGCCTGACGAGGAGGCGGAAGATGAAACGGAGGACGCAGAGGAGGGGGCGGAAGACGTGGAAGAAGACGTGGAAGAAGAGGAAATCGAGGCGGACGAAGAAGAGGATGCCGATGACGAAGCGCTCGATGAGCTGGAAGGCGATGATCCAGATGGCGAAGAGGATCTGAGTAGGGTACGCGCTCGTTCTGAAGAGGAGGTAAGCCGTCGACAGTTCGACCAGGCGGCATCTGAACCGGAGCCAGAACATCTGCTCGCCGCCGTTCAGGAACAGGCCAAACGCATTTTCACTCCAAAAACGGAAAAACCAAAGCCGTCTGCTCGCCGCAAGCCGCGACCCGTCATTATTGACCTCAAAGGGATCGAGCGCCGCGTGTTAGCCTTCCCAGTGGAGGACGGACGTTATGGGCAGATCATGGGCGCGCCAGGAAGAGCCCTCTTCACCGTCTTCGATCTGCACGGCGCGCTCGACGAGGAGCAGAGCTGGATGAATGAAGAGAGTGAGAGCGGCGCGCTGCGCGCCTGGATCTTTAAGGACTACAAAAGCGAAACGATTGCCGAAAATGTGTCCAACTTCGATCTCTCGCGCAATCGGAAAAAGTTGCTCTATTTCAGCGGCAAGCGACTGCGCGTGATTTCCGCCACGGAGAAAGCGCCCAGCGAGAGCGGCCCAGGACGACGTAGCGGCTGGATCGACCTTTCCCGTATCAAGGTGTCGGTCTCCCCGCCCAGCGAATGGGAGCAGATGTACCGCGAGGCGTGGAGGCTCCAGCGCGACCATTTCTGGACGGAAGACATGGCGGAAGTTGACTGGCGGGCCGTCTACGAGCGCTATCGTCCCCTCCTCGAGCGTATCAGCACACGCAGCGAATTCAGCGATCTGGTTTGGGAGATGCAGGGCGAGCTGGGCACCAGCCACGCGTACGAGTTTGGCGGCGACTATCGCCCTTCCCCCCACTACAGCCAGGGCATGTTGGGCGCAGACTTCATCTGGGACGCCGAGGCGGGCGGCTATCGCATTGAAAATATCATCGAAGGAGATCCGTGGAACCTGAAGGCGACTTCGCCGCTGGCGGCTCCGGGCGTCGACGTGCGCGAAGGGGACATTCTGTTGGCCATCAACGGCCAGCGGTTGGATGAAAGCACCTCGCCTGCTCACCTGCTGGTCAACCAGGCTAATCAGGAGGTGCTCCTGACGCTGGCGCCGCGGCCAGCGCAAAGGAACGACGCAACGACTGCTGCCGGTGAAGAAAACAACTCCACAAAGATGCAGAAATCCGAAAAAATCGAGTTGCGGTACGTCGTCGTCAAGACACTGGCTAACGATAGCGACGCGCGCTATCGCGCCTGGGTGGAAAGCAATCGTCGCCGCGTGCACGAGGCCACGGCAGGGCGCATCGGCTACGTGCACATCCCGGACATGGGCCCCAGCGGCTACGCCGAATTTCACCGGGGGTTTCTGGCCGAAGTCATGCGCGAAGGGCTGATCGTGGATGTGCGCTACAACAGCGGCGGCCATGTCAGCCAGTTGATTTTGGAAAAACTGGCGCGTCGGCGCATCGGCTACGACGCCTCGCGTTGGGGCGGCGTCGCACCTTATCCACTGGAGTCGGTGGCCGGGCCGATCGTGGCGGTCACCAATGAGCTGGCCGGCAGCGACGGCGACATCTTCTGTCATAGCTTTAAGCTGTTGAAATTAGGGCCGCTGATCGGCAAACGCACCTGGGGCGGCGTGATCGGCATCGCCCCACGCCATTCGCTGGTGGACGGCACGATCACGACGCAGCCGGAATATAGCTTCTGGTTCCAAGATGTCGGTTGGATGGTGGAAAACTACGGAACCGAGCCGGACATTGAGGTGGATGTGACGCCGCAAGATTACGTGGCGGGGCGCGATCCTCAGTTGGAACGCGCCATCGAGGAGGCGCTGCGGTTGCTGGCCCAACAGCCCATCCCGAAGCCCGACCGCAGCACGCGTCCCAGCCGGGCCTTGCCGCGTCTTCCGAAGCGACTCGCCTAGCTGCGCGTCCTTTTAAAATTTCTCAGAATTGGGAGAGACGCCGAAGGCAGCCTGCGCTGCTCTCCGGCATCTCTCTGGCTTTGGCCTGCGAGGCGCCGACTTCCAGCCTTTGGAGGCGACTTGTCGATTTCCCACGTCATCGACTATAATGGTTGACGATCGTTTTGATGGGCGTTACGGAAAAAGTTCTCCACGAACCTCTATGCTCAGCCTACGCCGCTCATCTGCCTGCATCTCTAGAGTACAGCGGATTTCACCGTCCACAGCCATGTATGCTATCTCCGGATTTCTTGATCTAAAGGGATTCGGAGTTTGCAGAAATCTCACGTTTCTCGTTGTAAGCAACAACAAAATCAAAAGGAGAGTTGTATGCGCAACAAAGGAATCTTGTTGTCTCTGCTCGTCGTCGTTGCCTTAATGTTGACAGCGTGTCCTGGACAGCCGACGCCGACGCCTGCGCCGCCGGCTCCTGCTCAGGAAGCGACGCCTACCGAAGCCCCGGCTGCAGAGGTGGCGCCAGCAGAGGCAACCCCCACCGAAGCTCCGGCGGAAGAGGCGGCGCCCGCCGCTGAGGTCTCGCTGACGATCTGGGCCGACGACACGCGCGCCAGAGTGTTGGAGGCGCTTGGCAAGAAGTTTGAGGCGGAGTACGGCATCCCTGTCGTGGTCACCGAAAAAGGGTTCGGCAACATCCGCGACGACTTGAAGGTGGCCGGTCCGGCCGGTGAAGGCCCGGACATCATCATTGGCGCGCACGACTGGTTGGGCGAGCTGGTGGAGAACGGCCTCCTGGCGGAGATTGAGCTGGGCGCCGCTGCCGATCAATTCCTGCCGGCGGCTGTGCAGGCGTTTATCTATGACGGCAAGCTGTACGGCATGCCCTATGCGACCGAGAACGTCGCCTTTGTCTACAACCCGGACATCGTCGAGCAGGTCCCGGCCACCTGGAGCGAAGTGACCGAGCTGGCGGCCGAACTCGAGGGCGCCGGCGTCGTCAAACAGGCGTACATTCGCCAGGAAGGCGATCCCTATCACTTCTTCCCAATCCAGACGGCGTTCGGCGGCTATGTCTTCGGCCTGACTGAACAGGGGTATGACCCGAACGACGTCGGCATCGACAGTCCAGGCTCGATTGCAGCAGCCGTTTGGCTCGACAATATGTACAAGGCCGGTCATCTGAAAGCGGGTTCAGCCGTCGATTACGACATTATGCACGCCGCCTTCGAGAACGGCGACGCCGCCATGATCATCACCGGCCCGTGGGCGCTGCCGCGCATCCGAGAGTCGGGCGTTCCGTACGTCGTCACCACCATCCCCGGCGAGACGCAGGCTGCCCAGCCCTTCCTCGGCGTCCAGGGCTTTATGATCAACGCCTTCAGCAAGAATCTGCTTCTGGCGCAAACCTTCCTCCAAGAGTTTGTCGCCACCGAGGAAGCGATGCAGGAAATTTTCGACGCCGACCCGCGGCCTTCCGCCTTCATGCCGGTACGCGAAAAGATCACCGATCCGGACATCGCCGCCTTCGCCGCTGCGGGCGAGAACGGCCTGCCGATGCCAGCCATCCCGGAGATGTCGGTTGTCTGGTCGGCCTGGGGCGACGCCATCGTGCTGATCAGCCAGCAGCGCGAAGCGCCGGATGTTGCGTTCAAGAACGCAGCCGAGCAAATTCGAGCGGCAATCGCAGGCAGCAGATGAGCAGCGTAGTCGTTGCAAAGGCAGGGGGGGCTAAGGCTCCCCCTCGCCGTTCAATCTCCAGCCCTCTCGCCCTGATTCTGCGACTCGTCATCCTCGCCCTTCTCGACGCGGGCGCTATCTGGCTGATGTACAACCTGCTGCGAGACGGTGCATACGCGCTGGCGATCGTCATCGGGGTCGTCACGCTGCTGTTGAACGCCATCTATCTGCGCTCTGAACTTTATCCGCTGCAATGGATCGGGCCGAGCCTGGCGCTGCTGGGCGTCTTTGTCATTTATCCAATCTTCTCCACGATCTACACGGCCTTCACGAATTACGGCGACGGCCATTTACTGACCAAACAGGTGGCGATTCGACAACTGGAGCGAGAAATGTACCTGCCCGAAGGGGCCCCCCTTTTCGAGTGGACGGCCTACGTCTCGCCGCAAGGGGAATACTTGCTTTGGCTGGAATCGCCCGAGACCGGGGAGAAGTTCATTGCCCGCCCTGGGAAGCCCGTCGAGCCTGTCGAGGGGGAGGCCCCTGCCGAGATCGACGGTTTCCGTCAGTTATCGCGCGCAGAGCGACTGCGTCATACGCAGAACCTCGTAGCGCTTGAATTTGGTCAGCCCCCCCAGGTTTTTCGAGTGAGTGAGCGCCAGATCGGACGCGCAGCCGAATATGAACAGCGCTACACCTATGACAGCAGCCAGGATGTGCTGATCGACAACGCCACCGGCAAGGTCTATCGTCCGATTCGAGGCACCTTCACGGCCGACGATGGCTCCACCTTGCGGCCAGGATTCCGGGTGGTGATCGGGTTGGATAATTTTCAGCGCCTGCTAACCAACCCGGCGCTGCGCGGACCCTTTGTGAGCGTCTTTATCTGGACGGTGATCTTCGCAGCCGCCAGCGTCTTCATCACCTTTGCGTTGGGCCTTTTTCTGGCCATCATGTTCGATGTGCCGGAGATGCCGATGCGCAAGCTGTTGCGCTCGCTGCTGCTGATTCCCTACGCCATTCCGGCCTTCATCAGCGTGCCGATCTGGGTTGGTCTGCTCAATCCGCAGTACGGCGTCGTCAGCAACATGATTGCCGGCGTCTTTGGTTCGGCGCCGCCCTGGTTCAGCGACCCGTTCTGGGCGAAGATCGGCATCCTGCTCATCCAGCTCTGGCTGGGCTTCCCCTACATGTTTGTGATCTCCACCGGCGCGCTGCAGGCGCTGCCTTCGGATGTCTACGAGGCGGCTGAGATTGACGGCGCCAGCCCGATTCAGGCCTTCTGGAACATCACTTTGCCGCTCTTAATGATCACGATGGGGCCGCTGTTGGTGGCCTCGTTCGCTTTCAACTTCAACAACTTTGTCGTGATCGAACTCTTCAACAAGGGCGGTCCGCCCATGAGCGGCACGATTTCACCGGTCGGCCATACCGACATTCTGGTGACGTACACCTATCGCATTGCGTTCGCCAGCGGTCGCGGCGCCGACCTCGGCTACGCCGCCGCCATCACGGTCGCCATCTTCCTGATCCTGGTCATCATCACCTACTTCCAGTTCCGGTATACGCATATGCTGGAGGAGCGATCCGAAAATGTCTAGCGCAAGTCTCTCCGTCCGAACGAAAAAGGTCGGCTCCATCTCGCGACGTCGGCGCATCGCGCTGATCTTTCGCATTGTGCTGGCTATCGTGATGCTGATTTTCGCGCTCTTTCCGGTCGTCTGGATCTTCTCGGCCTCCATCAATCCGAGCAACTCGCTCGTCAATCAGAAGTTGATTCCGGACAATCCCAGCTTCGTCAATTACGTGAATCTTTTCGAGAGCCGAATGTTCCCGTTCCGGACATGGATGGGGAATTCGTTGAAGATTGCGACCATCACCACCGTCTTTGGCGTGATCTTCACGGCGATGGCGGCCTACGCCTTCTCGCGCTTTCGCTTCCGGGGCAGGCGCACGCTGCTTCAGACGATCTTGCTGATCCAGGTCTTCCCTAATTTCCTGAACATGATCGCTCTGTTTTTGATTTTGCAACAGCTGGGTGCCTACATTCCCTGGCTGGGCCTCAACACCCATGGCGGCCTGATCATGCTTTATTTGGGCGGCATCCTGGGCGTCAACACCTGGCTGGCCAAGGGCTATTTCGACTCCATTCCGCGCGACCTGGATGAGGCCGCCATCATTGACGGCGCCTCCCACTGGCAGACCTTCTGGATGGTGATCCTTCCGTTGGTGCGACCCATCCTGGCCGTCATCGGCCTGTTGATCTTCATCGGCACCTACTCAGAGTTTGTGCTTGCGCGCGTGATGTTAACCCGCTCCGAAAATTACACGCTCGCCGTCGGGTTGAGCCTGTTCATCGCCGACCAGTTCGCCAATCGCTGGGGCATCTTCGCTGCCGGCGCACTGATCGGCGCCATCCCGATTGTCGTCATTTTCCTGGCGCTGCAGCGCTATCTGGTGAGCGGCCTCACCGCAGGTTCGGTCAAAGGCTAGCGTGGCGCTCCAGGCGCGCTTCACCCGTGGCTGAACTGTTACCCTGTCATGGATGATTTTGTCTTCGGCGGCATCGAGGCGGACGAGCAGCGCCTGCTGACGACGGAACGCGCGGCGCGCAGCGGCGTCCGCCATTTTCACGCCATCGAGCCTCTAGACCCCCTCCCCGGTCAGCCGGTGCGCATCACCGTTCAGACCGGCCCCGAAATTCTTGTCGACCGGGTGACGGCCTACGTCACCTTTGACGGCTCTTTTCCAGAAGGCGGCCAGGGAAAAGCAACTCGGGGCCTTGCCCTTCCGTTGCAGCCGGTGGAGGTGCGCTGGGAGCCGTTGATCTGGGATTATGTGACGCTCTGGCAAGGAGAGATTCCCGCACAGCCGGCCGGGACGCTGGTGCAGTATCGTATCGAGGCGTGGCGCAGCATCTCGCCCTCATGCTCTGTCTGGAGCAGTGAGATGAACCTGGACTGCACGCCGGAGACGCCCACGCTCTATGGCTATCACGTCGATGCACTAGCCGCGCCGGAGTGGGCGCAAGGGGCGGTGGTTTATCACATTTTGGTCGATCGTTTCGCTGGCGGTGAGCATCGCTGGCTGGCGCCGGAGGAGATGGAGCGTTTCATCGGAGGGTCGCTGCGCGGGGTGATCGAGCGGCTCGACTACATCGCCGATTTGGGCGTCACGGCTATCTGGCTCAGCCCGGTTTTCGTCTGTGAATCCTATCACGGCTACGATCCGATCGACTTTTTCAACGTCGACCCGCGCTTCGGAACCAACGCCGCTCTGCTGGAGCTTTTTGCCCAGGCGCATGCGCGCGGGCTGCGCGTTCTTCTTGATTTCGTGGCCAACCACACCGGCGCAAACTTTCCTCCGTTTCAACAAGCGCTGCGCGATCCGGCCAGCCCCTATCGCCGTTGGTTCACCTTTGATCCGATGTACAAACATGGCTATCGGGCGTTTTTCGACGTCGCCGGCATGCCGCAACTTAACACCGACGAGCCGGCCGTGCGCGCCTTCCTGTGCAGCGCCGCTCAGCACTGGCTGGCGGCGGGCGCCGACGGCTTTCGGCTCGATTACGCCGCCGGTCCGAGTCACGTCTTCTGGAGCGAGTTTCGCGCAGCATGTCGTCAGGTGAAAGCGGAGTGCTGGCTCTTCGGCGAGGTGACGCGCACCGGCGCTCTGCTGCGCACTTATACGGGGCGGCTGGACGGCTGTCTTGACTTTGCGTTCTGCCGGGCCGTGCGCAAGCTTTGCGCCTCCACTCCCCGCGAAATGTCGCTCAGCCGGTTCGCCAATCAACTTCAGGCCAGTCGCGCCTTTTTTGGTCGC
>CALFWA010000185.1 GCA_937928035.1 uncultured Caldilinea sp.
AGGTGCTGATCGCCTGGAGATGGGAAATTTTGGCGACGATGGTCGCTGCCGCCCTGCTGGCGATGGGGGGCGTGCTGGCGATGCGCCTGTTGCTGCCTCCTGTCTACAAGGCCACTGCGACGGTGGTGATTGCGCGCACCAGCAGCAACATCAATTTCGACGACGCCTTTCGCACCGTGTTGACGGAGCAGAATTTGACCACTGCGCAGCGCGCTGACATCTTAATGAGCTCGCGCCGCGCTGCGCTGGTGGGGCTCGTCTTCAATGGCGCCGTGGCGCAAAGCGTCGCCGCTGCGCTCGACGCCAGCTTCGACGAGGAGGAGCGCCTCCCGTCCCGGCTGCTGGAGCGCATCGAAGCCACGGCGGCGGCGCCGGGCAGCCGCACCGAAGGCGACCTGATCCGCATCACGGCTCGCGCCGATTCTCCTCAAAAGGCGGCGGCCTTGGCGAACGCCTGGGCGCACAGCTATGTGAAACATGTTAACGAGCTCTACGGTCAGGTGCCGGAGTTGCTGATGGCCTCGGTGCAGAGCGAGCTGGCGCAGGCGGAGGAGACCTTCCAAAACGCCCAGCGCGCATTGGAGGCGTTTATCGCAGACAACCAGATCAATCTGCTCGACCGTCAGATCGCCGAGAAGCAGCAGATCATCGCCAGCCTGCAGGCGAGTAAACAGGCGGCGCTCCAGACTTTACTCGACGAAGAGCTGGCTGCACAACGGGAGATGATCGCCGCCTACATCCAGGCGTCGATGCGCAACCGGCTGTTGCTCTTTGAAAAGGAGCAGGAGTCCCGACGTGCATTGATTTCGGCCCTGCTCGACGCCGATCGAGAGAATCGACTTCTCGCCTTCCAGATGGAGCAGCAGGGGCGCCGCAAACTTTTCGAGCAGGCATTGCAGGTTGAGATGGAAAATCGAGCCCTGGCGCTTGCCACCGATCAGGAGCTGCGCCGTCAGCTCTTCGAGGCCTATGCCGGCGCCGACATTCGCACCCGGGTGGCGGCCTTTAACGAACAGGTGGACGCTCGGCTGCAGGCATTGGCGCAAAGCTACGCCATGCGCCAGCGTCTCGAACGGCTGCTTGATGACGCGCGTGGGCTGCTCGCACAGGTAAGCGCAGCCGGAGAGGCGGGTGCAGCCACCAATGCTCTGGCGCTGCTCCTGCTGAAGAGTCAGGTCTACAGCACCGGCGCCGCGCCCGAAGTTGCAGCATCTGCGCCGGCTCCTGCGCTCAGAAGCGAATGGGCGTTGGTGCTGCCGCCCAGCATACCGTTGCCAACTATTGCCGTCACCGACGCAGTGCAGCCCGCCTTGTGGTTGACCTTCCAGACGAATTTGTTGTCAACGGTCCGCGCCGAGATGCAATCTCTGTGGCTCGGCTGGACGCGGGCGCAGCAGGCTCAACTGCAGCGATCGATGAATGACGCCTCAAGGAGCGCAATGACCTGGCCATCCCTGCAGCTGCGCCTGGACGACCTAACGTCGATCGGCGTCAGCGCCGACAGCCAGGTTGCCGAGCTGAGCACCCTCGTGCGCGTGCTGGAGGAGCGCATCGCCGGGCTGAACGAGGCGATCGAGGCGCAGACGCAGCAGCTCTTGGACAACACGGGGTACATGCTGGTCGATCCTGAACGGTCGGAGGAGGATCCGCTCTTTGCAGCGATGCAGGCGCGCTATGCGGCGCTCTTTGACGTTCCTGCGCTGACAGATGCCATTGCTGCGAGCGGCGCGCTCTCTGAGACGGTTCTGGCGCGCTACGAAGCGCTCTTTGCGCCTGGCCCGCTCACCCTGGCTGCGACGGCGCTCACGGCCACCACGCCGCTGTTAGAAGCGGTGCAGACGCACTATCCCGAGCTTTTCAACGCAGGAGCGCTTTCGATCCTTGCTGAACAACCGGTGACGGACGCGACGCTATCCGCTTTCGGCGAGGCGCGCATTCAGGAACTGCTCGAACTGCGGGGTGTCGAGACCGCCGTGAACTCCATGGCGGCGACCACGCAGTTGAACGCATGGATCGAAGCGCAGGAGCAAGAAATCCGAAGCCTACAGGCGCAACGCGAAGCGCAGATCAGCCGCCGCGACGCGCTGACCCGCGACCGCGATCTGGCGCTCAAATCCCTCAATACCCTCAAGAACAAATTGGCCGAGCTGCAGCTGGCCAGTACGGCGTTGGCCAGCGAGGTGCGGTTTGGGTCGCCTGCGCTGCCGCCGCTGCGTGCGGAGACGCGCGTCAGCCTTGCGATGGCAGTGGGATTGGGGGCATCGGCGGGGTTGATCTTGGGGACGCTCGTCGCCTTGCTGGCGCATGCGATGGGCAAAAAACCGTTGTTGCAGCCTGACGGCGGCTGACGCAGGCCGGTGAGGGTTTATTCTTCCGTTGTGTGCGTCACACCTGCGCGTCGAAACAGAGGGACGCCTTCGGTGTACACGGCGCGAAAGAGCGGATGTCCCTCGCTTTCCATCTGAGCAGCTTCAGCGCGCGTATAGACCAGGATATCCGTTCCGAGACCGCAAAAATCTAGTTGATAGCGCAAGGGGCGCTCCAGAAAGGGTAATGGAGATCGGCTCACCAGCACCATCAAGTCCGCATCGCTGCCCGGCGTGGCGTCTCCGCGGGCCAGAGAGCCGAACAGCCAGACCTCCTCAATCTCCGGATAATTCTCCGTCATGCGTTGCACCGCCTTCTTCAGGCGCATCCGCACCTCGTTGAGGTCGAGCGAGAAGATCTGCACAGAAGGTGAGGATCTTCGTCGTATGGGCGATCGCTCGTTCGGCGTCGGCTCGCGTGTAGTATTCATAAGGCGCTCCTTGCGGATGGGAATCGGGGTAGCGCGGTGGAATGTAATGACGGTCAAGCTCTTTGGCCGCGTCGAGTAGCGCCACGTCGGCCTGCCATGAAGGTGGAAGCTGCTGAAGCAGTGCCGCCACCGAGTGTCCCCAGGCGTTTTGATTCGCTTTTAGAAAAAGCGCCTTCACCGCTTTTTCAGCGCTCTGTTGCGCCGAAAAGCAAGCCCACTCATAGTCGCCGCTTTCCAGCGAACGTTTGGCATGGTTCAGGTCGCGTTGCGCCTGTCGCATCCAGTCTTGATAACGGGCTGGCATCGATCGGTCTCCCAAGCTCCGCCGCAAATACGGCGCTAACTGTGGCTATTATAGGCCCCGCATGGCTACAGGAACAAATTGTCTGTAGATTCGCGTGGCGCGCCGACGGTTCAGCAATGGTGCAGTCCGACAGGTGCAAGATTGTGACTGGTGCAAGCGATGCCGGGCTCATCCTTGTAACATGTCTGGCCGCGCTAAACGGAGGGGAGGGGAAGCGCTTAAAGGCAAGCCGTGAAGGCGATGGGTGCGATTCAGTAGGCTCCACGGCCTCGGATCACCACGCTGAAGGTGCGCCAGAGAATCTGCAGATCGAGCCAGATCGAGTAGTTCTGAATGTAATAAAGGTCCAGATCGGTGTGGAGATGCATCGGATTGTCGCTGCGTCCGTTGACCTGCCACCAACCGGTGATGCCCTGGGGAACGGCGAAGCGTTTGCGTTGCCATGGCTCGTACTTCTCCACCAGCCAGGGCAGCTCCGGCCGTGGGCCGACCAGACTCATCTCTCCTTTGAGCACGTTGATGAGCTGAGGCAGTTCATCGATGCTGGTGCGGCGCAGCCAGCGGCCGATGCGTGTGACGCGAGGATCGTTGGCTGTCTTGTGGATCAGATGGCCGTGAGCGTCGGTTTGATTGACCTGCGCCTGCATTTTATCGGCGTCCACCACCATCGAGCGAAATTTGAGCATATTGAAGAGGCGGCCATTTTCTCCCACACGCTCCGCACGATAGAGGATAGGACCGCCATCCTCCAGTTTGATGGCGATAGCGACGCCTATCATCAGCGGGGAGCAGAGCGCCAGTCCAATGCTGGACAGAACGATGTCGAAGATGCGTTTGACTAAACGATCGAAG
>CALFWA010000186.1 GCA_937928035.1 uncultured Caldilinea sp.
CTGCTGACAGCGCTGACGGAAGTGTTCAAAGTAACATAGTAGGGAGTGCTGTTCAGTGGTGAGGCGTGTTGCTTGTTGTACGTGGCGCAACGAAACACGCACCACGAAACACGCACCACGAAACTGGTGTATAGATCATCAAGGATCGATCGCAAAACTATGTTGACTTTTTTGAAGCTCGGCGGCTCGCTCATCACCGACAAACGCATCGCAGAGACGCCGCGGCTCGACGTCATCGATCGGCTGGCGGCGGAAATTGCGGAGGCGCGTCGCGCTGATCCCTGGCTGCGATTGGTGATCGGACATGGCTCGGGCAGCTTCGGCCATGTGTACGGACGCAAATATGGCACGCGCGAGGGCGTGCACAACGCCGCCGGCTGGTATGGATTCGCAGCCACGGGCGACGCTGCAGCGCGCCTCAATCGCATCGTCACGGCGGCGCTGCTTGCAGCGGAGATCCCCGCCTGGAGCATCCAGCCGGGCGCAGCGCTGCGTTGCGCCGATGGCCGCATCGTGCGAGGAATGGAGGAGACGGTGGCGTCGGCTCTAGAGCGTGGGTTGACGCCGGTCGTGTACGGCGACGTAGCGTTAGACGATGTGCGCGGCGGCACGATCGTCAGCACGGAGGAGATTTTCGACCATCTGATCGATGCCTTGCAGCCGCAGCGCGTGGTGCTTGCCGGCGAGGTGGACGGCGTCTTCACCTGCGACCCGTTGCTCGATCCGCAGGCGCAGCGCATTGCGGCGATCACGCCGGAAACGTTCGACGCCGTAGCTGGCGGGTTAGGATATAGCCATGGCGTGGACGTCACCGGCGGCATGCACTCCAAGGTGCTGCACGCGCTGGCAATGGTGCAGCGCCACCCGACGTTAGAGATCGTCGTCTGCAGTGGGATGACGCCCGGGCGCGTGGGCGGTGCTTTAAGCGGTCAGGAAGTCGGCACGCGCATTGCAATGCGGGGCGGAAGCCTCGGGGTTTCAACATAGGAGCCCGGTGGCGCTATAATGAAGTGCATTTTGTAGAGTGGGCGATTCTCGCCCCTCAAAGGATGAGCATATGTTCGATCTGATACTGACGATCTTCTCTTTCATCGTAGTGCTGGGCGTGCTCGTCTTCTTTCATGAACTCGGGCATTATCTGGTGGCGCGCCGCAACGGCATCGTTGTCGAAGAGTTTGGTCTTGGCTTTCCGCCGCGTGCAATCAAACTGTTTCGTTATGACGGCACCGATTTTACGCTGAACTGGCTACCCTTTGGCGGCTTTGCGCGCATGAAGGGCGAGGATGCCGGCGACATGACGCCCGGCTCGTTCAATGCGGCCAGCCGCGGCGCGCGGGCAGCGACGCTCCTGGCCGGACCCGGCATGAATTTTCTGCTCGCCGTTGCGCTCTTCGCCGCCAGTGTAATGAGCGGCGCACCTGTGCCAACCGGCGCGCCCAGGCTGGATGCCGTCAGTCCGGCTGCGGCTGCGCTCGGCCTGCAGCCGGGCGACATTGTGCTGGACTACGACGGCGCCGCTATCCGCATCCCTCTGTTTGACGACGGCGCACTCAACGTCATTGGTCAAGGGCCTACGGCAAACACCAAACAGGTGCGAGTGTGGCGCAACGGCTCGCTGGTGCGTTTGAGTGCAAATTCGTTGAATGAAGTCTGGAACGCAGTGCGCAGCAGTCAATATACGCCGGTCTTGATGACGCAGATCACAGGCGTGGCCGAAGGCAGCCCGGCGCAGCTTGTCGGCCTGCAGCCCGGCGATCTGGTGTACGCCGTCGATGGCGTCGAGGTGACCTTCGAGAGGCCGCTCAACCAGCTGGTCAGCGAGCGGCTTGGGCAAGAAATTGTGCTCACGGTCGTGCGCAACGGCGAATGGATGAACATTGCAGTCACCCCGCGCGTGGAGCCGCCTCCGGGTCAGGGAGCGCTGGGTGTGCAGATCAGCACGGTGAATCGCATGGCGAACATGGGGCTCCTTCCTGCGCTGTGGGATGGCGTGGTCAATACAGCCTCCTACGCCATGCTGGTGTTGCAGTTGCCGGTTTTGCTGATCGAAGGGCGCATCTCGCCGGAAGACGCTCAGGTGAGCGGGCCGGTCGGCATCGCCCAGATGGTGGGCGGCGCCATGTCCGCCACGATCGACACCGGCTTCTGGTTTCCGATCTTGCGGCTCTCCGCCGTGCTGAGCGCAGCTTTGGCGATCACCAATCTGTTGCCGTTGCCTGCGCTGGATGGCGGACGACTGTTGTTTATTCTCGTCGAAGCGATTCGAGGAAAAAGAATCAGCCCAGAGCGGGAAGGCTTGATCCATATGATCGGCTTCGCCTTGCTGCTCGGATTAATGTTGCTCATTACGGTGCGCGACCTCAGTTCGACGCCGCAGACGATCGACTGGGCCAGATTGATGGGGCAATAGATTTTCAGAAGCGAGACGCTCCCTTTTCCAAATATCATAAAATCAAGATAAATTGAACGAGCGCCTATGCAAGCACAAACACCGAACCCGGACAAACCCCGTGTTCCGGTGAGCAGCCAATCTGCAGGCGATTTGCGGTCGGCGGCCACGAGGCTCTGCCCGACCTGCAACTCGTCCGTAAGCATTCATGCGTCGGTTTGTCCGGTCTGCGGCGACGGGTTGCCCTCTCGCAACAAACAGATACGCTGTCGGCGTTGCGGCAAAAAAGCGTCGTCGGCGTTGGTGATCTGCCCTCACTGTGGCCGAGAGCTGCACCCGGCGCCGCCGCGTCTGCTCACTTGGGGAACGCCGTTGGCGTTAGTTGCGTTGTTCGGCGCAGCGTTTTTGGTTCAACTCAGAGGGACCAATCCGGCGAATTGGGCGCTGCGCCAAGTGGATCACACCGTTGCCTTCGTCGCCGCCATCGGCGATCAGCTACAGCCTGATCTGACGATTACGCTGGGGGCGTCGGCGGAGGGCGCGGAAGACAGGTTGCTCAGTCAGCCCCAGGTTGTCACGCTTTCCGACGCCTCTGCGCCGCCTGAGGAAGGGAGCGCAGTGCAAGGGAACGCCGAGGACGCACGAGTTGTGACAATTAGCGCCGAAGACGCTGCGCTTGAAGGAGATCCGACGGTTGCCATAGAAGAAGAATCACCCCCTGGAGGCGAGGCGGCGCCGACGGAGACGCCCGCCGAGGCGCCCACTGAAGCGCCCACGGCTACGCCTACGGAGGCTCCGACGGCAACGTTCACGCCGGAACCCACGTTCACATCGACGCCGGAGCCAACGCCTGCTGCAGCGTCCGCCAATCCAACCTCGAGCGTGCAA
>CALFWA010000187.1 GCA_937928035.1 uncultured Caldilinea sp.
TCCCCCGAGAGACACCCCTGCCGACGGATGCAGATGCATTCCTCAAAAGCGAATTGACAAACTGCAAAATGCCTCGTTACAATGGAAGTATGACCCGCTCATGCAAACATTCACTTTGGTTCGGCAGGTTGCGTTTTCTAGAGGCGAAAAAGAGGAACGGCACTTACTGCCAGTCATCTTCGCTTTCTGCTACAGTTGAAGGTGTCGGGGGAAACCGACAGTGATAGGTGTACAAGGGAAGATCTATGTCTGACAAATTAGATCGCTTTACAAAGCGAGCGCGTCGCGTGCTGACGCTGGCGCAGGAAGAAGCGCTCCGGCTGAATCACAACTATATAGGCACCGAGCATCTTCTCCTCGGTTTGGTGCGAGAAGAGAACGGCGTAGCGGTGAAGGTGCTGCGCGAACTAGGCGTAGAGCCGGTCCAAATCATTCGCGCAGTGGAACGCACGGTAGGAAGAGGTGAACGGCCGCCTTTCGGCAAGCCGACCCTGGCCCCGCGTACCAAGCGCGTCATCGAGCTGGCGGTGGATGAAGCTCGCCTGATGGGTCATCACTACATCGGCACTGAACATCTGCTGCTCGGCTTGGTGCGCGAAGGCGAAGGGATTGCGGTCAACGTGTTGCGCGGGCTTGGTATCAACCTGGATCGAGTGCGCACGCAGACGGCGCGCAACATTCTCCAGAGCCAGGCGCAGACCAAAGATAAACAGAAAAAAGAATCTAAGACGCCGCTGATGGATCAGCTCGGCTATGACATGACGGCAGCCGCCGAGGAAGGCAAACTCGACCCGGTCATTGGACGCGAAGCCGAGATCGAACGCGTGATCCAAATCCTGAGTCGGCGTACCAAGAATAATCCGGCTCTCATCGGTGAGCCGGGCGTGGGCAAGACAGCCATCGTCGAAGGGCTAGCGCAGCGCATCGTGGAGGGCAATGTGCCCGAACCGCTGCTCAACAAACGCCTACTGATGCTCGACGTCGGCAGCCTGGTCGCCGGCACCATGTACCGCGGCCAGTTTGAAGAGCGCCTCAAGAAGGTGATCGAAGAGGTGATCAATTCCCAGTCGATCCTCTTTATCGATGAGGTACATATGCTGGTCGGCGCAGGCGCGGCAGGCAGCAGCGTGGACGCCGCCAACATCTTGAAACCGGCGCTCAGCCGCGGCGAGCTACAGGTGATCGGCGCCACCACGCTCGACGAATATCGCAAATATATCGAGAGCGACGCTGCGCTTGAACGGCGCTTCCAGCCGATCCTGGTAGAGGAGCCCTCTATCGAACAAACGATCGAAATCCTGCGCGGCGTGCGACCTCGCTATGAGGAACATCACAAGCTCATCATCACGGACGAAGCGCTGCATGCTGCTGCGCACCTGGCTGCGCGCTATGTGCCCGACCGATTCATGCCCGACAAGGCGATCGACCTGATCGACGAGGCCGGCAGTCGCGTGCGCATGTACAAGGCGCCCTACGCCGCTAATCTGCGCGAGACTTTCATGAGTCTCAAGAAGCTGCAGAAAGAAAAAGAGCAGGCGCTCGACATGCAGCGCTTCGACGACGCCATCGACCTGCGCTATCGCGAAGTGGAGCTGGAAGCGCGACTTAGCGAGTTGCGCGAAGGCTGGAACGAAGCTGCCAATCAGCCCAAAGTTACCGCCGATGACATCGCTGAAGTAGTTTCGATGTGGACAGGTGTCCCGGTCAGCCGTATCGCCGGTGAGGAGCGCGAGCGCCTGCTGGAGATGGAGCGTGTAATGCACCAGCGCATCATCGGCCAGGATGAGCCGATCAGGGCGATTGCCAAGGCTGTGCGCCGTGCGCGTGCCGGCCTGAAGGATCCGAAGCGCCCGATCGGCAGCTTCATGTTCCTGGGCCCCACGGGCATCGGCAAGACGCTGCTTGCCAAGACGCTGGCCGAGTTCCTCTTTGGCAGCGAAGAGGCGCTGATCAAGCTCGACATGAGTGAATTCATGGAGCGCCACAACGTCAGCCGTCTGGTCGGCGCGCCGCCAGGATATGTCGGTTACGAAGAAGGCGGCCAGCTTACCGAGGCAGTGCGTCGCCGCCCTTACAGCGTAGTGCTGCTCGACGAGATCGAAAAGGCGCATCCCGAGGCGTTCAACATGCTGCTTCAAATCATGGAAGACGGCTACCTCACCGACGCCAAGGGTCGCCGCGTCGACTTCCGCAATACGCTGATCCTGATGACCAGCAACATCGGCGCCAAACTAATCCAGGGCGCCAAGGGGCTTGGCTTCGTCATCTCGCAAGACGAAGACGAAGAGCGCCGCGAAAGCGAATACGAGAAGATGAAAGCCAAGGTGATGGACGCGCTCAAGAAGACCTTCCGGCCGGAGTTCATCAACCGTCTGGACGGCATCATGGTCTTCCGCAGCCTCACCAAGGAGGAGATCGCTCAGATTGTCGAGCTGGAGCTGCGCCCGCTGCGCATGCAGATGGCCGAGCATGAAATGGAGCTGATCCTGACCGAAGCGGCGCGTCGCGCCATCGCCGAAGCAGGTTACGATCCGGAGTATGGCGCCCGACCACTGCGCCGCGTCATTCAGAACCAGATTCAGGACCCGCTCAGCGAGGGCATGCTGGCCGAAAAATTCGTGCCGGGCGACACCATCACCGTGGACTATCGCGAGGTGGTGGGCGAAGACGGTGTAGCGACCAAGCAGTTCGTCTTCGAGGTCACGGCGCACAAGGACGTGACGAAACCTTCAGAAGAAACCGACGAATTCGAGGCGCTGCTTCAATAGAGTGAATTGCTCCATTCTCGATGCAACACCCCCGACGTCATCTGAGAGGTGACGTCGGGGGTTTTCATTATAGCCAATATCATCCGCTATAATGGATGATGGCCTGAAGAAAGGAGGCAAGTGTGCAAATGGCTCCTCAACCGGAAGCGCAACCGGTCGAACAACCGTTGAAATCTCCGCCGAGGCGTTCGATCGCGGCGTGAAATTGGAGAAGCACGCAGCGCATGGCGTGCGCAAATAGTGGATCCTTGATCCAGATGCAGAAACATTAGAACAGTCCCGACTTGAAAACGAGACCTATGTCCTGACGGTCAAGGCGTAAACCGGGAAAGTGCAAACTTGCGGCTCCGGGTTTTGTGATTCTGGTGAGAGCAATTTTCGACGAAGCGCTCAACGCAGCAATGCTGCGTCAGTTCCTGCAGACTCCTAACCCAACGACCCCTCATTAAGCCAACTTTAAAAGCGCAAAGGATTGATCTTATGGCGGAGCGAATTGGTTTTATCGGCCTCGGCATCATGGGTAGAGGCATGGCGGCAAATCTGCTGAAGGCGGGATTTCCGCTGACGGTGTGGAATCGCACCATCACGCGCATGCAAGAGCTGGTGGCGGAAGGCGCGCACGCCGGCGCCAGCCCGGCCGACGTGGCGGCGCGCAGCGACATCGTCGTCATTTGCGTCAGCGACACGCCGGATGTCCAGGAAGTGATCTTAGGAGAACGCGGGGTGATCCACGGCGCGCGACCGGGCAGCCTGGTGATCGACTGCAGCACGATCAGCCCCAAGGCGACGCGTGAAATCGCCGACAAACTGGCCGAACGAGGCGTCTTCATGCTCGACGCTCCCGTCAGCGGCGGCAGCGAGGGCGCGGCCAAAGGCACACTCAGCATTATGGTCGGCGGTGAAGCCGAACAGTTCGCACGAGCGCTGCCCGTGTTTCAGGCCATGGGGAAGACCATCACCCACGTCGGTGGACATGGCGCCGGTCAAACCGTCAAACTGGTCAATCAGGTGTTGGTCGTCGGCAACTGCATTGCCATGTGCGAAGCGCTGATGTTCGCACAGGCGGGCGGCGTCGACCTGCAGAAGACCTACGACGCCATCAGCCAGGGCGCAGCCGGGAGCTGGATGTTCACCCACCGCGCGCCTCAGATCATTGCGCGCGACTGGCGGCCGGGCTTCACCATCGACCTCCAGCAGAAAGACCTGCGCCTAGTGCTAGAAGCCGCCGACGAGCTAGGCGCACCGGTGCTGATCACCAGCCTAGTTTTTCAGTTATATCGCACCCTCCAGGCGCAAGGTCTAGGCGATGAAGGCAACCATGCGTTGATCAAGGCGCTCGAGCATCTGGCCGGCTTTCAGATTGGGCCTGCCTCCTGACCGAACGCAAGTGGTGCACTCCTTCCCGCCACCCAGGGAACTTGATGAACTTTAGCAAAATCAGGGGGATGTCCAGTTGGGTGAAATTTTCTTGGTAAAATTACGGCCTCCGGGAGGTTAGATGGAATTTTTCGAATGACTCTCTAACAACCTGTAGGCGCAGCTTGCAACTGCGTTTCCCTGCATTCCATGAGACCTTGCGGTCTGCTAAGAGCGTGCGGCAGGGAACCGCACCCCCGATATTTGCCGGAATGATTTTGCGAGAACCGGCTTTACGTCATGCGCTGCAGAATCAAGGGCAGGTGGCGAAAGTCGCGGCAGACGGCGTGAGCGCGCGTGCAGTGGCTTCCACGGTCAACGATGCCTGTGTAGAGTACGGCGCGCATCCCCACCGAGAGCGGCCCAAGCACATCGTTCTGCTCGCGATCCCCGATGTGCGCGATCATGGTGGGCGGCAATCCCAGCTCCAGCGCTGCGCGGCGAAAAATTTGCGCCGAAGGCTTGGAGACGCCCACCTCATCGGAGAAGAGAAAGAATCGGAAATAGTGCAACAGCCCTTGCTGGTAGAGCAAATGGCGGATGCCGCGTCCGTTGGTGTGAATCGTGTCCGAAACAATGCCAAGCGCGTAGTGTTGAGAAAGCTCTGCAACGACGGCATGTACATAGGGCGCAAAATCGGGGGCGATGCGCACTTCCATTGTCTCAATTGCGCGCGCCAGTTCATTGACTTCGCGCAAAAACGCGGCATAACGCCCCGGCGCAGGCCGCAACCCCAGAAATTCATACGCATAACTTAAACGGCGATGGACGCCCGGCGTGCGCTGATGCTCGCGCCATTCCGTCTGGAAGCGCGCGTTGGCCTGGCGATACGCCTCCTCCGCCTGCTTCCGCTCGATGTGCGGGTAGCGCCGCACGATGTGGTCGACGAAAAGTTGCATGCGTTCGGCGGACTTCGTGGGCAGCCCGAGTCGCGCTCGCTTGCGCTCGTCGGAATCATCGACCGCAATGGTGTCCCAGAAGTCGAAGGTTACAGCTTGAATCATAAAAACCGATCATATCACAGAAGAGACAGCGCAGGGCCGCCTGAGAACTCAGATCATCATTTTGATGGGTCGGCTTCGCGTTTCATGGGGAGCGACTCTGTAGTATAATGGTCAGGCGCTATACGGCGCCGATTCGTATAGAATCGGTCCGAAAGGGGGCATGAAGAAACGCATGCAGAGAGGCGGTCTCCTTCAGAAAATAGGGGCATGGTGTGCAAAGCGACGCCTTTGGCTCTTTTTGCCGTCCTTGGCGATATTGGGGATCGGCGCCTGGCGGGTGGGGCCGCGGCTCTGGTCGCTGTTTCAGGATGAAGTGGCGCTGGAGGCGTTCGTCGCCCAGCTTGGCGTATGGGGGCCGTTGGCGCTGATTGCGCTCAACGCTTTGCAGATCGTCGTGGCGCCCCTGCCCGGCTATGTGATGCAAGCCGCCGCCGGCTATCTGTTCGGCCCGATCTGGGGAGGCGTGTTCGGCGCGCTGGGCGTGTTGATCGGCTCGATGGCCGCCATGGCGCTGGCGCGCCTCTTCGGTCGCCCCCTGGTCGAGCGTCTGGTGGGAGCGGAGCGTCTCAATCGCTGGGAGCATATGACCTTCAGCACGAGCACTGCAGTGTGGTTTGCAATTCTTTTGGCGCCGACCGGCGACCTACCCTATTTTATGGCGGGGCTGTCGCAGGTCTCGTTCACGAAAATTTTTCTGTTGACGCTGACAATTCGCGCACCCTCGACCATGGTGGTGGCCGCCGCCGGCGCGGGCGTCTGGTGGCTTTCAGGCTGGCAGCTGGTCGTACTGCTTCTGGCGCTTGGCCTGATGACGGTGCTCTTTTTG
>CALFWA010000188.1 GCA_937928035.1 uncultured Caldilinea sp.
CGGCGTGAACGTCGAGGGCGAGCTGGGCGCCGTCGGCGGCTCATCGATCGAGCTGGGCTACAGCCAAGCCCGCAGCGAATTCACCGATCCCGATCAGGCGGTCGAGTTCGTAGCGCGCACCGGCGTCGATGTGCTGGCGATCTCCTTTGGCAACCTGCATGGCCTCTATGAGGGCGCGCCCGATCTCGACCTGGCACGTGTGCGGGCGATTGTCGGGCGTGTGACCACGCCGCTCGCCATGCACGGCGCAAGCGGCTTGCCCGACGCAACCTACGCCGCCGTGATTGCAGCGGGGATCAGCAAGATCAACTACTACACGGCGATGGCGCGGGCGGTCACCTATAGCCTGCGCGACCTTCTCGCTGCAGCCGAGGAAACCGACCTGGTTTACCACCGGGTGATTGCCTGGACGATCGAACGGTTCGCCGGGGAGACGCGCCGGCTGCTTCATCTGCTGAGAAAGCCGGCGGCAGCCACTGATTACTGATTTCTAGATCGACATTTTATGAGCGCAACGTTGCGTGTTGTGTGAGGAGTCCCGACACGCAGACGCGCTCAAGGAGAAGCCAGGTTTTCTCACAAAGGAAGCGACCGGACATCATGCCTGTACACACCCAAAACCAACCGCCCCGACTTGCCGTCCATCCAGACGGCTTTCTCGTCACAGAAGAAGGCCGACCTTTCTTCTATCTGGCCGACACCGTCTGGATGGCTTTTGCTAATTTGACGGTGGACGAATGGGAGCGCTATCTGGCTCATCGTCGGCTGCAGGGCTTCAACGCGCTGCAGATCAGCATCCTGCCGGTGACGCACGACACAAGTATGGCGCCGGACAACCTTGACCCGTTCCTGGCCGGGCCAGATGGCAATTGGAATTTCAGCGCGTACAATCCGGCCTATTTCGACAAAGCGGAGAGGATGGTCGAAATGGCGGTGGCGCAAGGCTTTGTGCCTGTCCTTGGCGTGCTCTGGTGCAGCTATGTGCCCGGCACGCGCTGTTCGAAGGGCAGTCCGGTCGCTTCAGCGATGCCCTTCGACGCGGTCGAGCCGTACGCAGCGTTCGCAGCAGAACGATTTCGGCGCTTCAACCCCATCTTTTTCATCAGCGGCGATACACGCTTCGAGTCGTCGGAGGAAGCGCCCTATTACATGGCCGCGCTCAAGACGGTGCGGAAGGCCTGTCCCGCAGCCTTGATCACCATGCATCTCCATCCACAGGGCGACTTGCCGCGCGAGTTCATCGACGCCGTCGACTTTTACATGTACCAGTCGGGACATGGCGCAACGACGCAGCATCAACCCTACACCCTTGCCGAAAAGTTTGCGGCCTATCCGGTCAAACGCCCGGTGCTTAACAGCGAGCCGCCCTATGAAGGGCATGGTCGCGTCGGCCAACGCACGCGCTTCAATGCCTTTGATATCCGCAAGGCGACCTGGCAGAGTCTACTTTCGGGCGCCAAAATGGGCGTCGCCTACGGCGCGCACGGCGTATGGAGCGGACATAAACGCAGCAAAACATTTCTCAACGCACATCGCTCCTTCGAGCCGTTCACCTGGGACGAGGCGCTCCAACTCGACGGCGCCTGGGATGTCGGTTTTGCCAAGTGGCTTTTCGAGACTTACAACCTGTTCGAGACGAATCCGGCCGCCATTGTACGCAACGAGGATAAGGAGATTCGCGCCGCCGCTGCGCCTGACCTGAGCACGGTCGCTGTCTACAGCCCCTATGCCTTTGACATCGAACTGGATCTCGACTTGAGGGGCTATCGCTGCGTGCTGATCGACCTAACGTCGCGACGCATCATGACGCCCGAAGTGCAGAACGGTTCTCCTACACGCATCGGAATGCACCGTTTCAACGCCGACACGTTGTTTGTGGCGGTCAAACCATCCATCTGAAAGAAAGTTGAATGCTGATGAACGATATTATCCACCCATGGCGAGCAGTCGAATTGACTTTCACCTCCGACCAGAGCTATGCCAACCCATACACGGACGTGGAAGTCTTCGTGCACTTCCGTCATGAGAACGGCGTCGAAATCGTGCGGCCAGGATTTTGGGATGGCGAGAACCGGTGGAAGGTGCGCTTCGCCTCACCCTTGCGCACAGGAAGCTGGCAATGGCAGAGCGTCAGCGCCCCACGCGATCCAGGGCTGCACGGACGGAGCGGCATCTTGCACGTCGAAACCGTGGCGCCAGCCAATCGCTTCGAGCGCCACGGTTTCTGGCATATCCCGTCCGGTCACCGCCATCTCCGTCACGCCGACGGAACGCCTGCGCTGCTGGTTGCCGACACTGCCTGGGCGCTGCCCTGGCGCGCCACGCACGAACAGTGCGAAGAATACGCTCGACATCGCCAGGCGCAGGGCTTCAACGCAACCTTGCTCATGTCCGTCCAGCCCGACCGCCGCGCCCGCGGTCCACGCAGCCGCACCGAGCACGACGGCTTCGACGTTGGCTTCGAGGACCTGCCGGACGGTCACATCAACCAGATCAACATCGCCTATTTCCAGTATTTGGACGGACTGGCCGAAATTTTGCGTCGCCATGAGATCGTCCCGGTCTGGAATCCGGTCTTTCATGGCTATGGCTGGAAAGGGTTGGACACGGCCGGGCCGGTCATTCCTCCTATCGAATACGCGCGCTATTGCCGCTATCTGGTAGCGCGCTACGGCGCGCAGCCCGCCATCTGGCTGGTCTCGGCGGATGGCGACGGCCTTGCGCCTGGCGTGGATCCCGGCGGCTGGGAGATCGAACGCTGGGACGCCTACCAACAGCCCACCGGCATCCACTATGCGCCGCACCAGGACCCCTGGGCCTACCAGGATCGCCCCTGGCTCGATTTTCAGTGGTGTCAGACCGGCCACAGCGGCGAGCATGTTCCGCAGCGCGTCGCCATGATGTGGGAAAAACGGCCGGTCAAGGCAATTGCCAACGGCGAACCGACCTATGAGCACATCGGCGAAGTCGGCCGCGCCGCCGGCTGGTGGCAGGGACACGAGGCGTGGAGCAACCTGACCGCCGGCGGCGTCATGGGCGTGGTCTACGGCGCAGGCAGCCTATGGCAGTGGCGCCTCGATCCGGAGGAGAAGCATGAGGCCTGGTGCATGGCGCCGCATGCAGGCTGGCGCGAGGCGCTGCACTTCGAGGGCGCCAACTACGTCGGTGTGATCTCGCGCATCTTCGACGGCTTGCCCTTCGACGGCATGACGCCGGACTATCGCCACGCCTACGGCCGCGCCAGCCTGATCGTTCCCGGGAAGCTGTTTGTGGTCTATCTGCCCAATGGCGGACCTTTGCGGCTCGTGCCAAACCGCTGCAAGGACATCCCCAAACGATACCGCGTGATCGACCCGACCAGCGGCGACGTGCTGGCAAATGGCGAGGGCCACGATCCGATCGAGACGACAGCCGGCGCGCCGCGCGTCATCATCTATGCAGAGTTCAACGAATAGGCAAGTGTAACAGCGTTGTTGATTGCCGGAGCAGCATGACATATCCGGGTGTGTTGAATGTTGCGTGTTGCGTCAAGCGTCAGGACACGCAACACTCGACACGAATCATCAGCAGGGCACAAACAAAGAGACGAATGAGTAGAGGAACAGGAGGATTTAGTGACAGCAAATCATCAGACCGAGCAATGGGGCGTGTTCGAGCTTGCGCTCAACGGGCCTGCCGAAGGCAACCCTTTTCAGGAGGTGCAGTTCTCGGCGCACTTTTCCTACAAGCATCGCACGGTCGAAGTCGATGGCTTCTACGGCGGCGACGGCGTCCACCGCGTGCGCTTCATGCCGGATATTCAGGGCGAATGGCGCTATCGCACGCAGAGCAACGTCGCCAAGTTAGACGGCGTGGAGGGAGAATTTCTTTGCGTGGCGCCGGGGCCTGGCAATCACGGGCCGGTGCGGGTCGCCAACACCTATCACTTCGCCTACGCCGACGGTGCGCCCTACAAGCAGGTCGGCACGACCTGCTATGTGTGGAACCTGCAAGGCGCCGACCTGGAGGCGCAGACGTTGGCGACGCTGGCGCAAGCGCCTTTCAACAAGGTTCGCTTCTGCGTCTTTCCCAAGCACTATCGCTACAACGAAAACGAGCCGGAGCTATACCCGTTCCCCTGTCTTGCCAAAGGCAGCAGCCAATGGCTGGGCAGCAACAAGAGCGAGATTCGTCAGGGTTGGCGCTTCGACTTTGACCGCTTCATCCCTGCCTATTTCCAACACCTCGAAGCGTGCGTCGCCAGCTTGTGCGAGCTGGGCATCGAAGCCGACATCATCCTCTTTCACCCTTACGACCGTTGGGGCTTTTCCGCCATGAGCGCCGAGCAGGATGATCGCTATCTGCGCTACGTTGTGGCGCGGCTGGCCGCCTATCGCAACGTCTGGTGGTCGATGGCGAATGAGTACGACCTGATGGATAACAAATCCATGGCGGATTGGGATCGCTTCTTCCGCATCGTGCAGGAAAGCGACCCCTACCGGCACCTGCGCTCGATCCACAACTGCCGCGAGTTCTACGACCACAGCAAACCGTGGGTCACGCACCAGAGCATCCAGCGCTCCGATCTGTCGCAGGTGAGCCTGTGGCGCAGCCAGGTCAAGAAACCGGTCGTGGTGGACGAATGCTGCTACGAAGGTGACATTCCGATGGGCTGGGGCAACATTTCGGCGCGCGAGATGGTGCACCGCTTCTGGCTGGGGACGGCGCACGGCGGCTATGTCGGGCACGGCGAGACCTATCTACACCCGCAGGACATTCTCTGGTGGTCGAAAGGCGGGGTGCTGCACGGCGAGAGTGCGCCGCGCATCGCCTTTTTGCGCAAGTTGCTGGAGAACAGCCCTGTCACGGGGCTGGATCCCATCGCCGGTGTGGTGAATGCGCTTCCCTGCGCCGGAAAAGTACACGAATTCTACCTGATCTACACCGGTGTCTCACAGCCAGCTTTGCTGGAGATCACATTACCGGAAGGCGAATACTATCAGGCTGAAGTGATCGACACGTGGGGGATGACCTCAACACCAGGTGCGGTCTACAGCGGACGTGTGGAGATTCCGATGCCGAGCAAGGCATATCACGCGCTAGTCTTGCGTCGCGTCCAACCGTAAGGCGGCTGCTATAGGAAGAGACATCATGAAGATATTGATCATCGGCGGCAGCGGCCTCATCAGCACGGCGATCACGC
Source organism: uncultured Caldilinea sp. (assembly GCA_937928035.1). Taxonomy (GTDB): domain Bacteria; phylum Chloroflexota; class Anaerolineae; order Caldilineales; family Caldilineaceae; genus Caldilinea. Next base: position 5,183 of record CALFWA010000188.1, read on the forward strand.
GGCAGTTGATCGCACGCGGCGACGCCGTGACGCTCTATAACCGGGGACGCACACCGCTGCGCGTCGATGGCGCCGTGCAGACGATCCACGGCGATCGCACCAACTTCGCTGCGTTCGAGGCGCAGATAGCGGCGGCTGAACGCTTCGACTGCGTCATCGACATGGTCTGTTATCGCCCGGCGGAGGCGGAGAGCGCGGTGCGCGCCTTTGCCGAACGCACCGACCATTACATCTTTTGCAGCACCGTGGATGTCTACACCAAGCCTGCTGCATCCTATCCGATTCGAGAAGACGCCGAGCGCAAGCCTGATCCCGCTTTTGACTATGCCTTCAATAAGGTGGCTTGCGAGGAAATTCTGCTCGCCGCACACGCACGTGGTGCACTGCCGGTGACGCTGATCCGCCCGGCGCACACCTACGGCGAAGGGGGCGCACTCTTGCACACGCTGGGCTGGGACACGCGCTACATTGATCGCATCCGCAAAGGCAAGCCGATCCTGGTACATGGCGACGGCAGCTCACTCTGGTCGTCGTGCCATGTCGACGATGTGGCAGCGGCGTTCGTGCATGCGTGCGGCAACCCGGTCACGCACGGCAAGGCGTATCACGTGACGGGCGAGGAGTGGCAGAGCTGGAACCAATATCATCTGCGCGTGGCAGAGGCGCTGAATGCACCGCCGCCTGCGCTGGTGCATATTCCTACTGATCTGTTGGCGAAGGCGTTGCCTGTGGAAGCTGCGTGGTGCAAGCTCAATTTCCAGTTCAACAACATCTTCGACAACTGCGCCGCACATCAGGAGCTTGGCTTCCGCTACACGGTTCGCTGGGTCGAAGGAGTGCGTCGCACCGTCGCCTGGCTGGAGAAGCACGGACGCATCGAGCCAAGCGATGAACACGATGTCGAGGATCGGATCATCGCCGCCTGGCGTCAGGCGGAAGAGACGCTGCTTCGGCAATTACAACGCTGAGCGACAACGCCGGAGATTCTCCTTTTGATACGCCCCGCTTCTAGCATCCCTCGAACAGGGGCGGGGAGCAGCTCTGTGGAAAGGAAGGATTGCATGGAAGCGAACACCTTGTTGGAACAGGCAAAGGCGCTGATTCAAGCGGAAGGCAGAGCGGTGACCGAGGTGGCGGGGGGGCTGGGTCAGCCCTTTGTCGATGCGGTTCACCTCGTAGCGCAGTGCCCCGGCGTCATCATGACGACCGGCTCCGGCACCTCCGGCGCAATTGCGCGGCGGCTGGCGCACCTGCTCGCTACCTGCGGGATGCACGCCTTCTTTGCGCCCCCTGCCGACGCCTTGCATGGGCCGTCGGCGGCGGTGGCGCCCGGCGATGTGCTGATCGCGCTCTCCAAAGCCGGCAAGAGTACCGAGATCAACCACTTCGCGCGCGTCGCGCGCGAGCGGGGAGGCAAGGTCATCAGCCTGACCTGGAAGCCGGACTCGGAGCTGGGTGGCCTGAGCGACGTGGTGCTGACGCTGCCCGCCGCTGTCTATGCCGAAGGAGAGGGCGTGCTTCCCTTCGGCAGCACGTTGGCTGCCGGCGCGCTGTGCGACGCACTCTGTCTGGCGGCCAAAAACCTGCGCGGCTTCGATCTCACGACGCTGGCGCAGACGCATCCCTCCGGAGCTACGGCGGAGCTTGTCAAAAAAGCATTAACTTAAAAGGTAATCAAGCAAAGGAAAAACACCGATGACCAAACCTCTGCCCAAAATTCAAGTTAATGAAAACTGCCGTTTCTTACAGACCGAAAGCGGCGCACCCTTTTTCTGGCTGGCCGACACTGCATGGGAGCTTTTCCACCGGCTCAGCCTCGAAGAAGCCGAACGCTATCTGGAAAACCGCCGTCACAAGGGCATGAACGTGATCCAGGCGGTCGCTCTGGCCGAATTTGACGGCGTTCGCACGCCCAACGTCTACGGCGACCTCCCCTTGCTCGACGAAGATCCGACGCGTCCCAACGAGGCCTACTTCCGCTATGTCGACGCCGTGATCGACAAGGCGGCGGAAAAGGGCCTTTACGTCGGCCTGCTGCCGACGTGGGGGGATAAGGTGACGCCGATGTGGGGCGTCGGGCCGGCAATCTTCACGCCGGAAAACGCATACGCGTATGGCCGCTGGCTAGGCTCCCGTTATCGAGAACGCAGCAACATCCTCTGGATTCTAGGTGGAGACCGACCGGCGCTGCACGAGGAGAAGGACTATCGCCCGATCTGGCGCGCAATGGCCGCCGGCATCGATGAAGGTGCAGGCGGTCGACCGCTCAAGACCTACCACCCTTGGGGCGGGCGCTCCAGCTCCGAAGAGCTGCATGAGGAGGCCTGGCTCGACATGAATATGATGCAGTCCGGCCACGGCGGCGGACGCAGCGCCCCGGTCTGGGAGATGATCGAGCGCGACTACGCATTGCAGCCCATCAAGCCGACCCTCGACGGCGAGCCGAACTACGAAGATCATCCGATCAACCCCTGGCCAACGTGGAGCCCGGCCAACGGCTATTATCGCGACCACGACGTGCGCCAGCAGACCTACCGTTCGGTCTTCGCCGGGGGCTGCGGCGTGACCTACGGGCATCACGCCATCTGGCAATTCTGTGACGTCCGCTATCCACCGATCAACCACGTCGATCGCCCCTGGACCGAGGCGCTGGATCGTCCCGGAGCAATGCAGATCGGCTATTTGCGCCGGCTTATGGAGTCGCGACCCTATTTCAGCCGCATTCCCGACCAGGGCATTCTGGTCGACAACCCGACCGAACGCGGCAGCCACATGCGCGCCACGCGCGACGCAGAAGGTCGCTACGCCCTGATCTACACGCCGTTGGTGCAGCCGGTCACGGTGACGTTGGACTGGATGGCCGACGCACAAGTGCGCGCCTGGTGGTATAATCCGCGCACCGGCGGCGCCTCCCTCATCGGCGACTTTGCGGCCCGCGGAGCCGCAACTTTCCATCCTTCCTGCGACGGCCCTGACTGGGTGCTCGTGCTCGACGCGGTGCGTGCGGAATTTGGGCGACCGGGAGAAGGATAGAACACGGATGAGGCGGATGAAACGGATTGACGCAGGTTAAAAATGCCTGCAGCAATCCGCAATTTACACTTTCACATTCTCAAAAGTGGATGCTGAGCATGAAAGCAGCGATTCAAACAGGCATTCGAAAATTTGAAGTGCGTGAAGTTCCCGATCCACCCTTGCCTGAAGACGGCGTCCTTCTCAGAGTCACGGCGTGCGGCGTCTGTGGCTCCGACCTGCGGCGCTGGCGCGAGGGGCTGCCGCCCGGCGTCGAAGGCATCATCCCAGGCCACGAGATCGCCGGAGAAGTGATTGCAGTCGGCCCTAAAGTCGCTTCCATCGCCGTCGGCGACCGCCTGGCGGTGGGGCCGGACATCCACTGCGGGCGCTGCTGGTATTGCCGGCGCGGCCTGTTCAACCTGTGCGACCAGACGCAGTTTCTCGGCATCACGCCCGGCTACCCCGGCGGCTTTGCCGAGAAGCTGGCGATCGGCGGCGAAGTGCTGACCAACGGCGTCGTCCATCCGATTCCGGACGATCTGTCCGACGAGATCGCCGCCCTGGCCGAGCCGTGCTCTTCGGTGCTGGCTTCGCACATCAAAACCAACACCAGTTTGAACGACGTCGTCGTAGTGATCGGCGCCGGACCGATCGGCGCTTTGCTGACCCTGACGGCGAAGGCGCGCGGCGCGCGAGCGTTCATCGTCGTACGCAACGACCGTCGTCGTGCGCTGGTCGCCCGCTTTGAGCCAGATGCCATTATCGACAGCAGCCGAGAGGACATGGTGGCGTGCGTGCGCGAGCTGACGCACGGCCTGGGCGCTGACATCGCCATCTGCGCCAACCCCGACGCCTCCACACAGGAAGCGGCGGTGCGCATGGTGCGCAAAGGAGGAAAGGTTGTGCTCTTCGGCGGCCTGCCCAAGGTCAACCCAATGACCACGCTGGACAGCAACCGCATCCACTACGGCGAAATCGAAGTGATCGGCGCCTTTTCTTATCATCCGACTGCTCACGCCATGGCGCTCGACCTCTTTGCGCGCAGGGTGATCCCGGTCGAAAAGTTGATCACCCACCGCTTTGCGCTCGACGAGATCGATGCAGCGTTCGCCGCCGCCAATAGCGGAGAAGGATTGAAAGTGCTGATCAAGCCATAAAACGATCCACGGAGCGATGATTGTGATAAAAGTCAACAGTTGAATCTGGCAACCGATAGAGCGGATCGGGCCAACAAGACGGCAATGATAGGAGATTCTCTCGTGCGGCTGAGAGCCGCACGTCCTCGCCAGCCTGCAAGGTCGTGGATCTGCCGAGGAAGCGCAACTACGAGCTGCGTCTCCAGGTTGTCAGAATCGTTTGCGAAATTCATGAGTTTCCTGGAAGGTCGCATCCTACGAGAAAACTTCACCTGAGCGCCTCATCAGCCCTCTCGTGAATTTCTGCGTGGTGCGCCTTTGCGTTCGGCAAAGAGCCACAGACTCGAAAGGAGGAGCGATGTCGCTGATCGGTCTGGACATCGGCACAACCGGCTGCAAGGCCATGATCTTCTCGCAAGACGGCCGCGTGCTGGCGCAGTCGCGACGCGAGTATACAGTCCAGACGCCGCAGCCCGGCTGGGCAGAACAAGACGCTGAACAAGTCTGGGCGCTGGCGTGGCAATGTCTACGCGAAACAACGACGCAGGCGACCGACGACCCTCCTGTGGCGCTCGCACTCTCCTGCCAAGGAGAGGCGGTGATTCCGGTCAACCGCCACGGCCGCGCGCTGCGCCCCGCCATCCTGGGCATGGACACGCGCACGACGACTGAAAATGCCTGGCTGTCGGAGACCCTCGGCGCAGATGCGCTTTTCCAACGCACAGGTGTGCCCGTGCACACCATCAACACGTTGCCAAAACTGCTCTGGCTACAGCGCCATGAGCCAGAGCTCTGGCGAGAGGCGCATCAATTTTTACTATACGAAGACTTCTTCATGCGCCGACTGGGCGGCGAGGCCGTCGTCAGCGTCTGTCTGGCCTCGCGCACGCAGCTGATGAATCTGGCCTCCACCGACTGGGACGATGACATCCTGGCGCACTGCAAGATCGAACGCACCCGACTGGCGAAACCGGCACCGTCCACCGGCGGCATAGTGGGGAAGCTGCGCGCCGAACTCAAGCAAGAGCTTGGTCTCACCCAGGACCTCTGGCTCGTCAGCGGCGGTCACGATCAGGCGTGCGCAGCGCTGGGCAGCGGCGTGATCGTCCCCGGCCTGGCGATGGTTTCGACCGGCACCGCCGAAGTGGTCGAGGTGGCGATGGAGTCGCCGACGCTAGCGCCCGCGCTGCAGAAGGGCGGCGTCTCCATCTATCGTCACGTCGTCCCCGGCCTGCACCTGGCGATGACGCTCAACCACAGCGGCGGATTGGTGTTGCGCTGGTTCCGCGACCAATTCGGTCGCCAGGAGATGGAGCAGGCCGCCGCCACCGGCGTCGACGTCTATGATCTGCTGCTGGAGGGAGCGCCGAGAGGGCCAACCCGCCTGCTGCTGCTGCCTCACTTCGCTGGCAGCGGCACGCCCACGCTGGACGTGCGCTCGAAGGGGGCGCTCCTGGGACTGACCTTCGCCACCACCAGAGCGGAAATCGTCAAGGCGGCGCTGGAAGGGTTGACCTACGAGCTGCGCCTCAACCTCGACCTGTTGCGCGCTGCAGACGTGGCGATCCACGAGCTGCACGCCGTCGGCGGGGGCGCTCGCAGCGCCCTCTGGCTCCAAATCAAGGCCGACGTCTGTCGCACTCCCCTGCGCGTTCCCGCCGTCACCGACGCCGCCTGCCTGGGCGCTGCGTTGTTGGCCGGCGTCGGTGCAGGCGTCTATCCCGATTTCGCTGCAGCTGTGGCGCAGACCGTGCGCTGGCGCCAGCGCGTTCAGCCGTCCGCCGCATGGACGGAAGCCTACGAGGCTCAGTACGCCCGCTATCGCAGGCTCTATCCACTGTTGGCGGAGCTGCTCGCCGAACTGTAAAAAATCTGCGGCGGGTCACGATATGGCCTCTCCGCCATCTCGTGGTACACTCTTTTTTCATGAACAATCGTTGGCTTGGAATTGCCCTGCTCGCCGGCGCGTTGGCGCACGTTGTTCTGTTGACGCCGACGCCGATGCTGGCGCAGGCGCTGGCGGTATTGGTGATCGCCGGGTTTCTGCCCGGCGCGTTGTTGATCGAAGCATCGGTGGGGCGAAGCGCCTCGCAGCCGGACCTTTGGGAACGGCTCCTGTACAGCATTGCAGCAGCCTTTGGCGTCATGGTGATCGTCATGCTGCTGCTGAGCTATCTCCCCGGCGGGCCGACGCAGCTTCCTACGCTGCTCGCCTTCGATGCGCTGACGCTGGCGCTGCTTCTCTGGCTATGGTTGCGCAAGCCTCATCCGCCAGGCGCACCGGCCTGGCCTGCCTTCGGCGGCGACCGACGCTGGTTATGGGCTGGCCTGACCGTATTGCTGACGGTGGGCGCAGTCACGCGCTTCGTCGGGCTGGGATACGCTGATTTCCAAGGGGACGAGGCGCGGGCCGCCCTGCGCGCGGCGGCCGTGCTGCAAGGCTACGAAGATGTGTTGATGCTCCATAAAAAGGGGCCGACCGAAATCCTCCTGCCCACCGTCCTGTACACGCTGACAGGTCATCTCACTGAACAGACAGCGCGCCTGCCGTTCGCCATTGCCAACCTGGCCGGCCTGCTGGCGGTCTTCCTGCTCGGCGCGCGGCTCTATCGACCGCTGGCCGGCTGGATCGCTGCGATGTTCCTAACCTTCGACGGCTACTTCATCGGCTTCGCGCACATCGTCCAGTACCAGAGCATCGTCTTCCTCACCTCGGTGTTGACGGCGCTGATCCTTTATCGTATTTATGTGAAGCCCGAAGCGGCAGCCCGCTATCTCACGCTGGCTGCGCTTTTACTTTCGACCGCCATCCTTTCGCACTACGAAGGCGTGCTGGCCGCCCTGCCCGCAGCGGCGTTCCTTGCAGCGACCTTCCTACGCCATCGGGCGCGGTGGCGTCAACTGTTGGGCGCCGCCGCGCTCGCCGCCGGCGTGGGAGCGGTGCTCCTGGGAATTTTCTATATTCCCTACATCTTTCATGACCGCTTCGCCGCCACGTACACCTATCTCACGGTGAGGCGCATCGGCGGCAGCCCGCCCTACAACAACCTCAACGACGTCTTTCTGCGCACCACGCTCTATAGCACCACGCTGCAGGTGTTGCTCTGGATTGCGTTGACGCTGCTGGCGGCGCTGCGCGTGGTGCGGCAAAATTTCAATCGTTCGTTGAGCCTTGCGCTCTCGGCGTTGATCGCGCTCTTCTTTGGCGTCACCCTTTTCTGGCCGGAATGGCTCACGCTCGGCGACAAGGATTGGATCGTACTTCCTTTTACGCTGGTCTTCGGCCTGATTGCGCTCTCGCCCCGACAGCGGCTGGAGAACCGGACAATCTGGCTCTGGTTCAGCGTCGTGATGATCCTGGCGCTTTTCCTCACCGAGAAGCCGCGCACGCACGTCTACACTTTCTTCATGCCCTGGGCGCTGATTGCAGGCGACGAACTCTCGTTGCTCTGGGCAGCGCTGCGAGAACGCATCGGCGCGCCGAAAGCGACATGGGTGGGCGCAAGCGTCGCCGCAGCGCTGTCCGTCTACTTCGGGCTCTACGCCTATCACTTCTTCCTCAGCCAGGAGGAAGTACTGCTCAACTATTTCGAGAAGCGACCGCCGGGCTATTGGACCGTCTATGAGGAGCCGGACAACAAAGCGCGTTTCGGCTATCCCCTTAACAACGGCTGGAAGACCGTCGGCGAGCTGTATCGCCAGGGCGTGCTCAGCGGCCCCTATGAGACGAACGAAAAGGAAGCGTGGGTACCGGCCTGGTACACGCGCGGGGAGGAGCGCTGCCGTCGCGACGCAGTATGGTTCTTTGAAATTCGCAACCTCGAGCCGTGGACGAACGAAGACATGCTCGCCATGGAGCACTATCTGCGTCAGGGCTTCGAGAAGTGGGGACGGGTGCAGGTCAACGGGCGCGACAAGATGATCATCTACAAACGCACTGGCGCCCGCCATGAATTTCCGACGCAGCTGCCCAATGAAGGACTGATCACCTATCGCAACGAGGAGTTTGTAGACGCCTTCGATCGACATGCGCTAGCCGACCTGCCGCTCACCTATCCCTCGGTCGATCCGCCGATCGCTTTCCCGTTGTACGCCAACCTGGGCAATCTGATTGCGCTGGAGGGATACGACATTCGCTACGAAAAACCGCTGCGCCAGGGAGACAACATCTATCTGACGCTCTTCTGGCGCGCTCTGCAACCGATCGACAAGTCCTACAAGGTCTTCAACCAGGCCTACTTCGGCGACAGGCAGATCGTGGCGCAGCGCGACGGCTATCCGGTCTGCGAAGGCCGCGACACCTGGCGGTGGGACCCGGGCGAGCTGGTCGCCGATCCCTACATCATTCCCGTCAAGGAAGACGCGCCCGACGGCCTCTATCCGCTCTACACGGGCATGTATCTGGAGGAGACCTTCGAGCGGCTTCCGATCGTGGATGAAGAGGGCAACGAGATCGCCACGCAGGTGCATTTGACCGACATCCGCATCGGAGAAGAATGACGCTGCGCTATCGCCAGGCTGCCTGGCTGCTCTTTCTCTTCCTGCTGGCGTGGCTGCCGCGCACGCTGGCGCTCGACGCCTACGTCTCCCCCGACGAGCGCAAATGGCTGGCGCGTTCGGCCAACTTCGCCTACGCCCTCAGCCATGCTGATTTCGCCCAAACCTTCCAGCGCGAACATCCAGGCGTCACCGTGATGTGGGCGGGCGCGCTCGGCCTGCTCAGCGTCTTTCCGGATTATCCGCAGCAGGCGCCGGGGTATTTTACCTGGGAGCGTGAGCACTTCGAAACATGGCTGAAGGCAAACAGCGATTACACGCCCTTGGAACTGCTGGTGGCCGGTCGCCGCTGGATCGCCCTAGGGGTGGCGCTATTGCTGTGGCTGGGCATCTTTCCCATGCGGCGCCTGCTCGGGAGCGACGGCGCCTATCTGACCTTCATTTTTCTCGCCGTCGACCCTTTCGGCGTGGCGCTCTCGCGACAACTTCACCCGGACGGTTTCGTCGCCAGCTTCATCTTCCTCTCGCTGCTCTTCTTCATGGCCTGGCTCTACGGCGGCCGTCTGTGGCGAGACTTGCTGCTTTCCGGCGTCTTCATGGGGCTGGCGTGGCTGACCAAGACGCCCGCTGCACTCCTGGCGCCGATCGGAGGCGTCTTGCTCGTCGTGCAATGCTGGCGCGTGTGGCGCGCTCGCCGTCAGATTCTGGACTCCGATCCTTACGTAGACCAGGACGAGCCCTCGTCTCATTCCGGCGCAGGAGTCTCCGCCCTCGCCATCATTCGCCGTCTCTGCCTCGGTTACGTGCTGTGGGGCGCCGTCGCCGTCGCCACTTTCGCATTGTTATGGCCGGCGATGTGGGTCAACCCCGTCGGTGCGCTGCTGCGCATGGCGACGGAAATGGAAGCCTACGTCGAGGGGCACGTCAACCCGAACTTCTTCCTGGGCGCGCCTACCGACGACCCAGGCCTATTCTTTTATCCGATGGCGCTCCTCTTTCGCACCACGCCCGCTGTTCTGATCGGCGTTGTGGTGGCGCTCGTCTTTTATGTGCGCCGAGAGTGGATTTTCGCCGACGTGCGCACGCGTCGCACGGTGCGCGGCGCGCTCTTCTTCGCACTGGTCTTCATTGCAGCGATGAGCGTGCCCGCCAAGAAATTCGATCGCTACATCCTGCCTGCCTTTCTCGCTTTCGACCTAGCGGCGGCGGTGGGCTGGCTGGCGCTCGCCCAGACGCCGTGGCGCATCGAAGTGACCGGCTGGCTGCGGCGCCTACGGAGCGCACCGCCCTCTGCAACACTCCTGGGGAGTGCGTTTGCGCTGCACGGCCTCTTCA
>CALFWA010000189.1 GCA_937928035.1 uncultured Caldilinea sp.
GAATGCCAGAGAGGATGATCAATCCGACGGCTGATAACAGAACAGTTTTAATCCGGGACGCACGTCGATCGGGCATTGCAAGGCTCCGGGAGTGAATTTGGACGTTCAGTGAGTCGGGTCTCAGTGAGTCGAGTCATTGGCGCACCAGATAGGAGATGTCGGCGGCGATGTCGGCTTTGGGCGCGTCGTGGGCGAAAATTTCGCGCAGGTTGTTCTGTTTATCGATCACATAGACAAACGCCGTGTGATCCACCAGGTAGTCGGCTGCGCTCTGGGAAGCGACCGTCGTATTCTTTTCGGCGTAAACGCCGTAATCTTTTTTGACGCGCGTGAGTTCGTTCTCGGGGATGTGAACGCCGTAAAAGGCTGGATTAAATGCACCCACATAGGAAGCCAATCGTTCAGGCGTATCGCGCTCTGGGTCCACTGAGATAAAGATGAACGCCGTCTGTGCGCGCTCCTCCTCCTTGAGCATTTCATAGACGCCTTTCATGTTGGCCAGCGTTAGCGGGCAGACGTCTGGACAGAAAGTGTACCCAAAGAACACCACCTTGACGCGGCCCTGCAAATCGGCGAGGTCGAAAAGCGTATTGTCCTGTTTGACGCCTTGAATCGGAGGCGCCGGAATCACCGGATTGTAAGGAGTGCCGCGCAATTTATATTCCTGCGCGCAAGCGCTGACGCCGAAAGACAAAATCAGAAGGATGGACCAGATAGCCAGACGAAATTTGTGTGACTGACTTGAAGCGCCCGAACCTCTAGACGAATTGTTCTTCATCACTTTCTTCACTCTGCACAATTGCAAGCAACATGTCGCAAAATTCTTGCTGACAGGCGGTCGCCAGTGAACTATTATACCAGACGCGCATCTCATAGGTGAGCGCCGTTGTCAGCGCCGCATACCGTCGCTGCGCGACGGGAGTTTCATCGTCCGCCAGCGTCTCATATTCAGGATAACGGTTCAGCCATTCGCTCAGGTTCCTTTCCGCCTGCGACGGGCGCGGGCCCCACTGGGCCTGGAGCTCCCATTCCTCGTCGAAAACCAAGAACTGCGGCAGCACCCATTCCTCGACAGCGTTCAGCGCGTCGACTCCCGGCAGCAGAGCGACCAGCGGCGTCAGGTCGCAGCTTTCGGGGAGCACGCGCAACTGCAGGCGCGGGGAGGCGTCCACCATACGAGCGATGATAGGAAGCACGGCGACCGTGTCCGGATCTTCGTCGGTCACCACTGCCAAAATGTTCAGCGGTTCTTCATAGGCGTTCAACTTCAGTTGTAAGGAAGGCTCTAGGCGGGTTTCAGCGTAGCGCATCCACAGCAGGCGATTGCGCTCTTCTTGCAGCTCGCAGTATTCCCGAAAAGTAAGACAACCCTCAAACGCCAGTAGTCTATCGTCCGGCAGCACCAACGTCGCATCAACCATCGTTTACCCTGCTTTCGAGACCGAATCCATGACTTCACTATATCACAGCAGGCGCAGGCTTGGCGCGTTGCTGAAGGGAACGATCGCCGGAGCGGGCGAGATCGCCGGCGCGCCTCTTCCTGGCTCTTCCGCCAACGTCTCTTGGGCAGCGAGCGCCTCGACTCGACGTTTGAGCAGACGATGCAACTGCTCTGCGCCGACGATCGTTTCGTTATGAAGTCCCCAGTCCACCGGCGCAAGCAAAAAGGGGCGGTTCTGGTCGCCGCCGAGGCCGCCGTGATAGCCGATCAACTCCTCGAAGGCACACCCTTCATCGGCGACGGGATCGTAGAAGCTGTTGATCAGCAGATCCGGCGCGTTGTCGTACAGGTCGACGCGACGCAGAAGCATGGGCGCATTCGAGGAAAAATTAGCAAGCGGATTCTCCCCCTCGACGCGGTCGTGCGCCAGATAATAGACGCCTTGGGCGCCGAGCGCCAATGGACCGTGCTGCTCGGAGCGCACAAGCAGAAAGCCGACGCCCGGATGTTGCACAAGGCCTTCGATCAAACCGGGGAAGCGAGCTTCCATCTCTTCTAGGGTCAGCCTGTGACGCCACCCGGTGAAATAGACCAGCCCCAGATTGCCGGACGCCAACACGATCGCCTGAGCGTCCTTTGCAGCGATGCGGCGCCCCTTGCGCTCTTCCCGCAACCTTTCAAATTCCGGCCCGACCGTGACCTGACCGTCTTCAATGCGTTTGCGCGTGGCGGTGCGCACAAGGCGCCCTAGCACGGTCGGCTCCTCCTGTTGCGCCACGTCGCTGACAAGGGCGGCGACGTGGCCCCAATCCTCGTGCGTCTGCAGCCGTTCATGAATGCGGAGATCTTCGGGCAGCAGGCGTTCGATCAGCTCCTTCAGAGTCAGGCCGTACCGTTGCTTGAAGGTCGCGCCTTGCGTTTGCCCATGGTCAGAAAGCACGACGATCTGATAAGGACGATCGCCCTCGGCGATGGCGCGCTCGATGCGGGCGAACGCCCGGTCCAGCTGGCGAAGCACCTGCAGCGCTTCGCGATCGGCCACGCCTGCGTGGTGAGCGACTTCATCGTATGCGACGAAGGTGGCGTAGATCACGTCGGCCTCGCCCCATAGGACGTCCGAGATCAAGGTGTCGACCGTAATGTCGCGCAGGAGCACGGTTGAAGCGGCGCGCAGCAGCGGATAGAGGCCGCGCCGACGCTCCGGCAGGCGCGGCTGCACATCTTCTCGCAGCTGACGCCGGCGCCCGCGCACCTCGCGCGCCATATCAATGCCCATCAGCGTGAGCGTGCGCACGAAGTTGTAAGGGTTGGAAAAAAAGGCGAAATAGGAGGAGGCAAAGAGCCCTCGGACATCCATCGCCAGGCTGTAAGTGAGCACGGCGTCCTCGGCGTCGCCGCTGAAGAGATTGGCGCGGCTGCGCCCATGGCGATGCAGCAGACCACAGCCGTCGGAGATGCGCCGCTCGATGGCGTTAGCGTCGCGCGGGCGGTTGGAGGTGATGATGCGCGCGCCCTCGCTTTTCTCCACCCAACGGAAGGCCGGAATGTTGAAGTTGTTGCCGTGCAGAATGCCGGCCTGCGCCGCGCCGGTTTGGCTGGAGAGATCGGTCTCCCAGGCAATCAGCCGATGGCTGCCGTTCGCCAGCATGCGTTCCAACGTCGGCATGTATCCGCCAGCGATAGCTCGTCGCAGCACAGGCTCGGACAGGCCGTCGATTTCCAGAAAAAGGATGCCCGGAGTCTGCCTCGGCGGACGGCGCAGGGGCATGCGCCGCATCGTGCGTTGCAAAACCGCCCGATAAAACGAGGCGTCTTCGTCGATCGTAAGCAGTGAAGAAGCGCTGACGTTCATCAGCGCCACGATCAGGGCGGTCAGGAACGCATGGAAGTAGTTGTCGAAGTGAACACCCTCCACCAGTTGGCTGCCGAGCCAAAAGGTCAGCCCATTGAGACCCAGGCTGAGGAAGCCGAAGCTCAACACCAGAAAAGGGAGCGTCAGCCGCGCCAGCAAAGGCCACAGCAGCGCATTGGCGAAGCCGACGAAAACCACAAAGTGCAACGCCGACCAGAAATCCGCCAGATGTACGCCTTCCAACGAAGAGGCGACGGTGACGATGGTTAAGAGCTCGATACTTCCGATCAATATCGTGCGCCCGAACCAGCGCACAATGGCCGGTGGTTCCCGATACGCCGAGGCGTTCATTCCAGAACAATCAACACAGCGTTCTGTTCAACCCGTTGTCCTGGGGAGACCAAAATCGCCTTCACCACGCCGGAGCGCATCGAGCGAATTTCGTTCTCCATCTTCATGGCTTCCAGAATCACGAGCGGCTGTCCTTCCTCGATCGCATCGCCGGGACTGACCAGCGTTTTGATGACCAAGCCGGGGATCGGCGCCGTGATCGCAAGCTCGCCTTCGGGCAGTGTAGGCAATTTGCGCGCCTGGCTGAGTCGACGACTGCGCTCATCCTGCACCTGCACCTGAAACTGATGGCTGCGGATCGAGACGGTGTAGTTGAAGCGGTCCGATGTGACGAGCATTTCGTAGCTTTTGCCGCCGAAGAGAACACTATACAACTCCGGCAGGCCGCTGCGCACGATGTCGACGTCAACCGGCTCGCCGTTGAGCAACACCCGTCCGTCCGCAATCTCCACTTCGTATTCGTTGTTGCCGATGCGTGCGTAGTATTTCACCATCGCCCCCTTTGTGCGCGCATGCGTCCCGCCAGCTTCCAGTGATTGGCGCCATTTCCGTCGACGAGAGGCTGCCGCATCGAGGCGACGGCCTGCCGTCCTTTTTCATGCTCGATCATGGCGGCCACGACCGCCGCCAACCGTTCATGCTCGACCGGAACCGGCGCGCGCGCGCCGATGCGTCTTCGACTCAGAAAGCCAGTGTCAAAGGTACCCCAGATGAACTCGGTGCTGTCCATGATCTCTTGATGGAAAGGGATCGAGGTCTTAATGCCTGCAATCCGGTATTCGTTTAACGCTCGACGCATACGCAAAATGGCTTCCGCGCGATTCTCGCCGTAGACAATGAGCTTAGCCACCATCGGGTCATAGTACAGCGTGACTTCGCATCCCTCATAGAGGCTGCTTTCGACGCGCACGCCGGGGCCGGTGGGCTCTTTGAGATAGGTGACGACGCCGGTGCTGGGCATGAAGTTGTTGAAGGGGTCCTCCGCCGTGATGCGACACTCGATCGCCCAGCCCTTGGGCTGGATGTCTTCCTGGCGATACCGCAGCTTGCGGCCAGCGGCGATGGCGATCTGCTCTTTGACGATGTCGATGCCCGTGACCAGCTCGGTGACCGGATGCTCTACCTGGAGCCGCGTGTTCATTTCCAAGAAATAATACTTGTTGTCTTTGGCGTCGAAGAGAAACTCGATGGTGCCGGCATTGACGTAGTTGACCGATTCGGCGGCGGCGATCGCCACTTTGCCCATCTCGATGCGCAGCTTTTCGTCGATCGCCACGCTGGGCGATTCCTCGATCAGCTTCTGATGGCGACGTTGGATGCTGCATTCGCGCTCGCCCAGGCTGATCGTGTTGCCGTGGCTGTCGGCCAGAATCTGGATTTCAATATGACGGGCGTTGGTGATCAACTTTTCAAGGTAGACTTCATCGTTGCCGAACGCCGCCATCGCCTC
Source organism: uncultured Caldilinea sp. (assembly GCA_937928035.1). Classification (GTDB taxonomy): domain Bacteria; phylum Chloroflexota; class Anaerolineae; order Caldilineales; family Caldilineaceae; genus Caldilinea. The sequence goes on from CALFWA010000189.1 coordinate 5,095, forward strand.
GCGTCGCGCTGCGCCGATCGCATCTGGCAGTGCGCCGACGTCGTAGACGGCGCGCATGCCTTTGCCGCCCCCGCCAGCGGCCGCCTTGATCATGATGGGAAAGCCGATCTCCTTGGCGGCTGCGATCAGATCTTCGTCATGCAAGCCACGCTCCGTACCGGGCACAAGGGGAACCCCTCGCCTGCGCACGCTCTCGCGCGCCGTGATTTTGTCGCCCATCGCCTCGATCGCCTCCGGGCTGGGGCCGATGAAGGTGATGCCAGCGTCGCGGCAGGCAGCGGCGAACTCGGCGCGCTCGGAAAGAAAGCCGTAGCCCGGGTGAATGGCGTCGGCGCCTGCTTTGCGGGCGACGTCGATGATCTTGTCGATGCGCAGATAACTGTCTCGGCTTGGCGCAGGGCCGATGCAATAGGCTTCGTCGGCGTAGCGCACATGCAGCGCCGTGCGGTCCGCCTCGGAGAAGATGGCGACGGTGGCGATGCCGCGCTCCTCGCAGGCGCGCAACACGCGCACGGCGATCTCGCCTCGATTCGCTACAAGCACTTTTCTGAACATAGGCGTATTCTCGTTGTTCTCTCAAATTCCTCGACGATGGACGCGTGCTGTCACAACAATGCGGTCGTAGTGGAACGGCAGCGGCGCCAGCTCTACGCTCTCATGCCACTGGCCGAAGAGAGGATCTCCCGGCCGCAAGATTAGCCTCCGAAAGCGCCAGATGGTCACATCGGTCGTCTGCCCGACGCCGCTCCTGAAATCATCCTCGACGACGCCCACCACTCGACCGACGCCAGCGAGGTGGCGCGTCTCCCATGCACCGTAGGGGAGGCGGCCATCCGCCTGAGGAGCGCAGGTCACGCGCAGAGGCGCAACGCCGCAGTCAATGGTCAGCACGCCGGTCTGCTCATCCTCTTCCGTCAACAGCTCCGCTTCGATGATCTGACCGGAGAAGGCAAACCATGCCGGGCCAACGTTGACGAAACGCGGCGGCAACGACTCTTTTTGCACCGTATACCACCCCTCGGCGGAGACATCTGGCAGCAGCACGCCGGCGTCGAGCACGACGCTCAGCGGCTGCCCCTGACGAAGGCCGGGGAAGCCCATCCGCTCGTATTGGCTTGCAGTTAGCTCAAACTCGATCTCCGGCAACGGCATAGAGCGTCCATCTCAAAGTGGAATGTTGCCATGTTTTTTGGGCGGCAGGCTGTCGCGTTTGTTCTGGAGCATCTCCAAGGCGTTGATCAGATGCGGACGCGTCTCGCGTGGTTCGATGACGTTGTCGATAAAGCCGGCCGCCGCCGCCACATAGGGATTGGCAAAACGCCGGCGGTAATCCTCGACCAGCTCCGCCTTGCGCGCCGCCGGGTCCTCCGCCTCGGCGATTTCGCGGCGGAAGATGACGTTAACTGCACCCTCAGGCCCCATCACGGCAATTTCGGCGCTCGGCCACGCCAGCACGAGGTCGGCGCCGATGTGGCGAGGGTTCATCACGCAGTAGGCGCCGCCGTAGGCTTTGCGCACGATCACGGTGAGCTTGGGCACCGTCGCCTCGCAAAAGGCGTAGAGCAGCTTGGCGCCCTGGCGGATGATGCCGCCGTGCTCTTGATTGACGCCAGGCATGAAGCCGGGAACGTCCTCCAGCACGATCAAGGGCACGTTGAAGGCGTCGCAGAAGCGCACAAAGCGCGCGCCTTTCTGGCTCGCTTCCACGTCGAGCACGCCCGCGAGCACGGTGGGCTGCTGTGCAACGACGCCGACCGGCCGTCCTCCCAACCGCGCAAAACCGACGATGATGTTCTGCGCCCAGTGTTCGTGCACCTCGAGGAACTGGCCGTTGTCCACGATGTGCCGAATCACTTCCTTCATGTCGTAGGGTTTGTTGGGATTGTCGGGGATAATCGTGTCCAGCTCCGGCGCTTCGCGCAAGGGGTCGTCGGTCGGCGGCTGATAGGGCGGATCCTGCATGTTGTTGCTAGGAAGATAGTCGATCAGGTGTTGGACGAGGAAAAGCGCATCCTCCTCGTTTTCCGCCGCGAAGTGAGCAACGCCCGACTTGCTGGCGTGGACGACTGCGCCTCCTAGCTCCTCGAAGGTGACATCCTCGTGCGTCACAGCCTTGATCACATCCGGCCCGGTCACAAACATATGGCTGGTCTCTTTGACCATAATGATAAAGTCGGTGATGGCCGGACTGTAGACGGCGCCGCCTGCGCACGGCCCCATGATGAGACTGATCTGGGGAATGACGCCGGAGGCCATGACGTTGCGATAGAAAATTTCGGCGTAGCCGGCCAGGCTGTGCACACCTTCTTGAATGCGAGCGCCGCCGGAGTCGTTCAGGCCGATGAGCGGCGCGCCATTTTTCATGGCCATGTCCATCACTTTGCAGATCTTCTGAGCATGGGCGCGGCTGACGCTGCCGCCGAAGACTGTGAAATCCTGAGAATAGACGAAGACCAACCGGCCGTTGATGGTGCCGTAGCCGGTCACGACGCCATCTCCGGGGATTTTCTGTCCATCCAATCCAAACTCGGTGGTGTTATGGGTGACGAAAACGTCCAGCTCGCGGAAGGTGCCTTTGTCGAGCAGCAATTGCAGCCGCTCGCGGGCCGTCATGCGGCCGCGGGCGTGTTGGCGGGCGATCTTCTCCTCGCCGCCGCCCAAATACGCCGCCGCTTTGCGCTCGCGCAATTCTTGAATTCGTGGATCTACTGATGCGTCGTTGACCATGTGCCTGCCTTTGTCCTCCAAAGATACGTTAAGCCGCCGGATAATTCGGCTTTGTTCTCGTTTTTTAAATGGATTCCGCTCCTTGAATGCACGGCGTTATACATTCATGAAGCCGGGTTCACCTCGATTACAATCTTACCAAACATTTCTCCATTGATAAGACGCTCCATCGCCTGTTGAAATCGTTCGAGCGGAAACACGCTGTCGATGACCGGGCGAAGCCTTCCCTCGAACACCAACGGCATGACCGTCAGGTAATCCTCTTGCGTTCCCATCGTGCTGCCGATGATGCTGAGATGCCGGGCGAAGATCAGATTAATCGGCGTTTCGGCCTGGTAGCCGCTGGTGCCGCCGACGGTCACCAGCCGACCGCCCGGGCGAAGGGAGCGCAAACTTTCGACCCAGGTGGCCTGCCCCACGTTGTCCACCACCATGTCGACGCCTGCGCGATCGGTGGCCTCATAGACCGCCCTTGACCAGGATGGCGTCTCGCTGCGGTCGATCGTCCAGTCGGCGCCGAGCGAGCGGGCGCGCGCAGCCTTGTCTGCATTGCCGGCAATCACGTAAACAAATGCGCCCGCAAGTTTGGCGATTTGGATCGAGGCCGTGTTGACGCCGCCGCCGGCGCCCACCACCAGCACCCGCTCTCCTGTTCGCAGCCGACCAGCTGTGATCAGATTATGCCACGCCGTAACGTAGACCAGCGAAGCCGCCGCCGCCAGACGCATATCAAATCCCTCCGGCACTGCGATTAAATTCCGCGCCGGCAGCGCCACGTAGTCCGCGCAGGCGCCGCGGACATGTTCGCCGAGCAAATGGGCGCTGCGACAATGGTTCTGACGACCGGCAAGACATGCGCGGCAGTGGCCGCACCACACGAGTGGATTCGCCGTCACTCGCTGGCCGACGCGCCACCCTTGCACCCGGTCGCCGACGGCGACGATTTCGCCGCTGAAATCGCTGCAGGGGATGTGCGGCCACTGAAGGTTCAACCCCTTCCATCCGAGCCGCACAAAATTGTCGAGCCGATTCAAGGCGGCGTAGTGCACCTTCACCACCACGCCGTCAGGCGCAAGTTCTGGCTCCGGAACGGCGTCGCTGAGGCGATACACGGTTGGCGATGGATCATGACGCTCGAAGATCATTGCTCGCATAGGTCACCGGGCGCTAAAGAGTACAATCAAGGTCGCCACCAAAGCGCCAACCAGCACGCAAAAGCCCAAAAACGCCGCCGAAATCACGATCAAGGCGCAGCTCATTGCGATATTCGCCGTCGCCGCCCTGTCGCCGGTCAGCGCCGTCAGTCCGGCGCCCGTCGCCCCTAATCCGGCGCTTGCACAGAGAACGGCGACAAAGACGCTGACCGGAAGATCCCATTGAAGCACAATATACGGAATATAGAGACCGATCACGCCCCCTGCAATGCCAGCAGCCGCACTGATCAAAATAATCGGCAGAGATGGACCCGAATCGTCGAATCCGTCTAAAATATCTTCATACGGGGAATCTGCGTCTGTGTCCTCTGGGGAAGTGCGAACAGAAAATTGTCGAAACAAAATGACTCCTGCACGCCTTCGTTGCCAGATCACCCTCCGGTCTTGAGCCATGAACAACGCCATTGTACCTGATTGAAGAATCTCCACCAAAGCCATGTCGATACTAAGATAAATAACCGTTTGACGCCGCGACGCTCGTCATGTAATCTGTGACTCGATAAAGGCTTTTATACCTGATCCATTTCAGGACTCCAAGAGCATAGACCTTGAAAAACGGCTGAAAGTATGAACGCTTCCAACAATCCTCACCCGCTTCTGAATATAACTCGCATCGCCGTAGCGCTCAAAGACGCCGTCATCGGCCACACCATCGACTATCACGCCAGTGCGCCCAGCACCATGCAGATCGCTCATCGACTGGCGGCGGAGCCGTCCACCCGCTCCGGAACGCTGGTTGTAGCGGAAGAGCAGACGGCAGGCATAGGAAGGATGCAGCGGCGTTGGGAAGCGCCGCTGGCGCAGGCGCTGCTCGTCAGCCTCATCTTAAAGAGCGAACATCTGCCTGCAAGTCTGGCGCAGCTGCCGATGATGGCCGGCGTTGCGACGGTGCGCGCCATCGCCGCCGAACTTCCGGAGCTCACCGATCAGCTGGGGCTGAAGTGGCCCAACGATATCATGCTCGGTGAAGAGCTCGCCCATGCCCAAAAAGTGGGCGGCGTCCTGATCGAAACCTCCTATGTGCGCGAGCAGGCGCAGTACGCGATCATCGGGATCGGCGTCAACGTCAATCAGTCCTCGGATGCACTGCCGAAGGTTCCGCCGGAGGCGCCTCCGCCCACCAGCCTGCGCCTGGCAATCGGTCGCATGGTCGACCGGACGTCCTTGCTGATCGCCCTCTGCCGCGCCTGGGAAGATTTAATTGCAACCTCGACGCATGACGTCTATCAGGAATGGCGCAACCTGCTTTTGACGCTGGGGCAGCCCGTGACCGTCCACTTCCACAAAAATGGGCATCGCCAGCTCCATGGCGTCGCCGTCGATGTGACGACGGACGGAGCGCTTGTGGTGGTCGATGAAGGCGGGCGTTCTCATCTGCTGGACGCAGGAGACGTAACGACGCGTTTGCCGTGAAAGCCAACCCTTCTCCGCCGTTTCCATCGATGCACATCAAGCGGGCGCTGGCCGCACTGTCGCCGGCGCTTCTGTTGCTGTTGGCGGTTTTCTGGCTGATTGCAGGCGAGTCGCGCCGCGCTGTCCTCGCCCAGGAGGCCGGCGCGCTGGACAATGTCCTCCTGAGGAAGACGGTGGTTTTCGCCGCCCCCGGCCTCGACCCAGAGGCGGCGTGTCAATCCAGCGCAGAGACGACGATCGCCGTCGTCGCCGGCGCGCCTGCGTATTACTGCTATGCGATCACCAACAACAGTGGCGGGCCGATCACGCTGTTGAGCCTGCTCGACGACAACGGCGCCACAGTGGTGGACTGGACGCCAGGTCCGGTACTGCAGGACGGCCAAACCCTGACGCCAAGCCTGACCAATGGCCTGATCCGCACCGTCTCCGTCATGACCACCACCGTCTCTCAGGCGCTGTGGACCTTCGAAAAAGGCGGACGCGCCTATCAGATTGCGTCGCAGCCGACCACGATCCGCATCGTCGATCCACGCCTCAGCGCAACGCTCACCGTCGGCGCGCCTTCGGCAACGTGCAGCACGACGACAAGCTATAACGCGCCGCTCGTGAATAACGCGTACGGTCAGGCGGCGTATTGCCTCACCATCCGCAATCAGGGCGACATCTCCTTCACGAAACATCTCGTCAGCATCCCTGCGCTCGGCATCGTCGAAGCGCCGTTGACGCTCTCCTCGCCGACGCCACCCAATCAGACGCTCGTGATCACCCACGCCAGCCCGCTGGCGAGCTGGAGCAGCCGATTACTCCAGACGGTCGATGTTGCATCGATCGCGGTCAGGGCGTTTGTGACCTCCACCGCGCCCAACGGCGTGACGGCCGCCGCTTCCTCCGTCGTCACCGTCAACGGGCCTGCTGCCTCCATTCAGGTCAAACGTAATGTGATGGACCGACCCGATCGGTGCGAGGACGATTCGACCACCAGCGGTTCTCCGGGCAAGGTCGTCTTCTACTGCATCGTAATCCGAAACACGAGCGCGCTCACCGAGTCGCTCCAACTGGTTCCTCTCACGGTGCACGAGCTTGTGGACGGCGCCACCGGCGGCCGCGTCACCATCACGGACGCACTTGTCTACGGCGGCGGACGCATCACGATCACCAACCAGTTTCTGGCCGAACGCGGCCTGCCACAGATTCTAGGGCCGGTGCAATATCGGCAGCCGGGAGCCTTCTCAACCAACGTGTCGGTTACGTCAAGCAATCCGGAGCGCGGCTTCCGCGCCACGGCGACCAGCAACAACACCGTCGTGACCATTCCTACGCCGCGTCCTCCGACGCCGACATCAACCTTCACGCCCCTGCCCACCTGGACGCCGCTGCCGACCTGGACGCCCGTTCCCATTCCCCCCACCTGGACGCCTGCACCGACGTGGACGCCTATACCCACCTGGACGCCTACGCCGACGGTTCTCTTCTTTTCGACGCCGGGAGGAGCGCCGCCCACGCCCTATCCGCCGATCGGGATCGGAGGGCTGGCGACGCCAACTCCCGATTTTTCTGCGCCTCCTGGGTTCCTAGATCCCTTTGCGCAGACGGCCACGGCGCAGGCGCTCTTCGGCTTCCCGCCCGCCGATCCCTTTGCACAGACGGCCACGGCGCAGGCGTTCTTCGGCTTTGAATCGCCGCTGACGACGCCGCAGCCCCCCCTCGAACAGGCAATGGTCTCCCCGTCACCCCAAGCCGTGATCACGGTCACGGCGACGCCGGAGCCGACCTCTACGATCGACCCTGCGTTGCGGCCGATTCAGCCGCCGACGCCCCCTCCAGGCGAAGCCGCCGGGCTTTTCCGCGCCGTTCTCACCGGAACCGTCTTCGCTTTTGCGCTCTTAGGCGTGTTCGGCGGCGTTGCGCTCTTTCTGCTTTTAGCCGGCGTCCTGGCCGGGATCAGCGTCGGCAACCCAGGGCCGCCCAGGTATCGACTCTCCAGGCGCACTCCTTCAGAGGAGGAGACGCTGCGTTCTTCCCCCGCTTCGCCTACAATTTCCCCGTCCACGCCCTCCTCGACGGCGCAGGACGATGATGAGAATTGGCCTGCTTCGCTCCCATGAGCAAATCGCAACGACGAATTTTTCTGCTGGCGTTAACCCTGCTTGCTTTCGCCTGGCGAGTCGTCCGGCTCGATTTCCAGAGCCTCTGGCGCGATGAGGTGGACGCTATCTACTTTGCGGTGCGTCCTCTTCAGGAGACGTTGAGTATGTTTGTGCAGGCTGCGCAGAACGGCCCCCTCTATTTTATTGCACTCCGCCCCTGGTTTGCGATGGTGGGCGCTTCGGAGTTTGCACTGCGCTTCCCATCGGCCATGGCGGGGACGCTGAGCGTGCTTTTTGTCTGGCATGTGGGCAGACGCCTCCTCCCGTCGGCGTCGCCGGAACAGGCGTCCACGCCTGCACCCTGGTTGAGCGCCGCCGCCGTCGGTGCTTTTCTTTTCGCACTCAACCCCTATCAGGTTTGGTACGGGCAGGAGGGCAAGATGTACGCCACGGTCACGCTGCTGGCGTTGCTCTCTAGCTGGCTGTGGCTGCAAGGGATTGAAGAAGGAGGCTGGCGCCATTGGCTGGGCTATCTGGCTGCGGTCAGCGCAGCGATATATGTGCATCTGCTGATGGTGTTGCTGATTCCGCTTCACCTGACCTGGTTTGCCATTGCCTGGCCGCTCGCCCGCCGGCGGTGGCGGGGCTATGGGCTGGCGCTGGCCGGGTTGACGCTGCCCTATTTGCCGATGGTCTGGTGGCACTGGATAATGCTGACTTCGCCGGAGAAGCTCTCCGGTTTCAACTTTACGCCGTTAGATACGGTTCTGCGTTCGCTTGCTCTCAGCCATGCACGGGGCTTCATCACCACAACGCCGCTCTTCTGGCTGGCGCCCGTCTATTTTCTGCTGGGCGCCGGTGCACTGTTCGGCGCGACCGCCATCGGCGAGCGTTTCTCTGCGCGCAGCCCGTCCCTTTCGTCGCTGCGGCGAGCGCTTCTCCTACTGAGCTGGCTGCTTGCGCCCATTGCATTCATCTATCTGATCAGCCTGCGCCAGCCCGTCTTCACCGA
>CALFWA010000190.1 GCA_937928035.1 uncultured Caldilinea sp.
CGTAACATGATGAATAATTCATCTTATCGCAATTGAGAGAATTTGCGATAAATTCCCGTCCTATCTTTGAGCTTATGCGCATTCAACGGCGACGCCAGGGAACGCGCTGGCGGGCGGCCGCGCAGCGTTCCACCGACTCAAGGTTTGCGGAGTCGGCGCATTGTCTGCAACTCTTTGTGCAAAGTGTACAAAGAAGATTGCCTAGCTTTCAGCAATTTTCGCTCTGGCGTTCCGCCCTGCATTTCACTATAGTTTCTGACGATGTATTCGAGGTTTCGATTTTTGAGTTTGGTGTGGCTGCGACCGCTCTGACTGCATTTTTCCACGCCCGAATGCAGCCAGGCGGTTTGCTGTCCGGCAATCGTTTATCAATTCACAATTAAAACGCACGAGGAGTTTATGTCATGAGCTTGAACTGTCGTACACCGCAGGATGTCACCCGCGCCATTGAAGAAAATCGCATTGAATTTATCGATTTGAAATTCACCGACCTGTTTGGTCAGTGGCATCACTTTTCTGTGCCGGTCGACTATTACGATGAAGAGGACCTCTTCAAAGGAGGGCTAGGCTTCGACGGCTCTTCGATCCGCGGCTTCAAATCGATCGAAAGCAGCGACATGCTGCTTGTCTGTGACCCAACGACGGCGTTCATCGATCCGGTCTGCGCCCATCCGACGATCAGCGTCATCGCCAATGTCTATGAGCCGGGCACGATGGAGCCTTTCAGCCGCGACCCGCGCAACGTGATTCGCCGCGCCGAAGCCTTCATGAAGGAGACGGGGATCGCCGACACCATGTACTGCGGGCCGGAGGCGGAATTTTTCATTTTCGACCGCGTGCATTATGAAACCGGTCGCTATTTCGCCAGCTACGGCATCGAGAGCGATGAAGCCATTTGGACCTCTGGAGAGTGGGGGCCGGGCCACAAGGTGAACTTCAAGGGTGGCTATTTCCCGGTGGCGCCCTTCGACCAGTTCCAGGATATTCGCTCCGAAATGGTCAACGAGATGATCAAAGCCGGGCTGAAAATCGAGCGCCATCATCATGAGGTCGCCACGGCCGGCCAGACGGAGATCGACCTGAAGTTTGCGCCGATGGTTCAGATGGCCGACTGGATGCAAATTTACAAGTATATCGTGAAAAACGTAGCGGCGCGGCACGGCAAGACTGCAACCTTCATGCCCAAGCCGCTGTTCGAGGACAACGGCTCCGGCATGCATGTGCACCAGAGCCTCTGGAAGGATGGGCAGCCGCTCTTCGCTGGCGACAAATATGCAGGTCTGAGTCAGTTGGCGCTCTGGTACATCGGCGGCATTCTACACCACATTAACTCGCTGCTGGCTTTCTGTGCGCCGACGACCAACAGCTACCGTCGCCTGGTGCCCGGCTATGAGGCGCCTGTGGTGATCGCTTACTCCGCCCGCAACCGTTCGGCCGCTTGCCGCATTCCGGTCTCCTCGCCGTCGCCCAAGGCCAAGCGCGTCGAGTTCCGTTGCCCAGACCCTTCGGCCAATCCTTATCTGGCCTTTGCGGCGATGTTGATGGCAGGCCTGGACGGCATTCGCAACCAGATCGATCCGGGCAATCCTTCGGAAGTTGACCTCTTCGAGGAAGAAACGATCAGGAAGGTGCGCACCGTGGAAGGATCGCTCGATAAGGTGCTTGACGCACTGGAAGTAGACCACGACTACCTGACCGCCGGCGGCGTCTTCAGCGAGCAACTGCTTGAAACGTACATCAGCTACAAGCGGTTGAACGAGTTCGACGCCGTGCGCCTGCGGCCGCACCCGCATGAGTTCGTTATGTATTACGGCGTATAACCGTCCAACCCTCTGCAACCTTGCATATGTTCAACACTTGCGCCCGCAAAGTTGCACGGGCGCAAGTGTTCGTTTATAAACCAGGAAAGCAGTTCTCTCATTGCTGAATCGGGAGCAATCTTCATGATCGTTGATTACAAGCCAGAAGAACTGGAACGCATCGACGAGATCATCAGGCGCAACGACATCCGTTTCATTCGCCTCCAGTTCTCGGACATTATCGGCGTTTCCAAGCAGATCACGATCCCGGTGGATCACTGGGATGAGGCGGTGACGCAAGGCGTCTGGTTTGACGGCAGTTCCATCGAGGGTTTCGCCCGCATCGCCGAAAGCGATATGTACCTGACGCCTGATCTCGATACGTTCCGCGTGATCCCGTGGGAGATGGACCTGTCGACCGCGCGCGTGATCTGCGATGTGCGCACGCCGGACGGCACACCCTTTGAAGGCGACCCGCGCTATGTGCTTAAACGTCAGCTCGAACGTGCAGCGAAGCTGGGGCTGGACTATTACGTCGGCCCAGAGCTGGAGTTCTTCCTCTTCAAGGTGTATCCGAACGGCGAATTGCTGCCGCTGACGCCGCACGACGAGGCGGGCTATTTCGACGTCAGCACCGACCTCGCCCACAGTGTGCGTCGGCAGATGGTCGATGCGTTGAGCGCAATGGGGATCGACGTAGAGGCCTCCCATCATGAGGTCGCGGCGGGACAGAGCGAGATCGACTTTCGCTATGGTCCGGCGTTGTACGCCGCAGACGCCACCATCACCTTCCGCACGACGCTCAAGGCCGTCGCCCAGAAAAATGGCCTACACTGTACCTTCATGCCCAAGCCTATCGCCGGCATCCCTGGCAACGGCATGCATGTGCACCAGAGCTTGTGGCGCCGCGATACCGGCGACACTGCCATGCATGACCCTGCGAATGAATATGGCTTGAGTCAACTGGCGCTCCACTTCATCGCCGGTCAGCTCGCCCATGCTGCGGCGATGACGCCGATCCTAGCTCCGCTGGTGAACAGCTACAAGCGTCTGGTGCCCGGCTATGAAGCGCCGATCTACGTCTCCTGGGGCCGCACCAACCGCAGCGCGCTGATTCGCATCCCACGCCTCACTCCTGGCCGCTACAAGAGCACGCGCTGCGAGCTGCGTTGCCCGGACCCAAGCTGCAACCCGTATCTGGCGTTCGCCGTTATGCTGGCCGCCGGCCTCGACGGCATTGAGAATAAGCTCGATCCGCCGCCTCCTTCGGAAGAAGACCTCTATCATGTCGACGGCGTGCGCGCCGGGCTGGAGATGCTGCCGAGCGATCTTGGCGACGCTATCGACGCCCTTAAGCAGGATGAGGTGATTCAGGTGGCGCTGGGGCAACATGTGTACGAGCGTTTCGTTGAGGCGAAGATGCTTGAATGGGGCGAATATCAGCGCTACGTCACGCGTTGGGAGCTGGATCGCTATCTCAAAATTTATTGATGTAGGATCAACAATTTAAGGAATGAGGTTTTGAAACCGGCAATCGCACCCGTCGTGCTGACAGCGCGGCCTTCGTACATCCGTCTGGCGCTGATTTTGGGCGCTCTGGCTGCCTTTGGCCCGTTTTCGATCGACATGTATCTGCCGGCGCTGCCGACCATCGCCGCTGAGTTTGGCGTGACGACGGCGGCGATTCAGCAGACGCTCTCCGTTTTCTTCATCGGCCTTGCGCTCGGACAGCTGTTTTACGGTCCCATCTCCGACCGGGTGGGCAGGCGCACTCCGCTGCTTTTTGGCTGCGGGCTGTACACCGTGGCGAGCATCGGCTGTGCGTTGGCGCCTTCGGCCGGCGGCCTGATGGCGCTGCGCTTTCTGCAGGCGTTAGGCGGCGCTGTCGGCATGGTGATCGGTCGTTCGATCGTGCGCGACTGCTTCGAGGAGCGCGAGGCGGCGCGCATGTTTTCCCTGCTGGTGCTGGTAATGGGCGTGGCGCCGATCACGGCGCCATTGGTCGGCGGTCAATTGCTGATTGCACTGGGATGGCACGCCATCTTCCTCTTCCTGGCGGCGTTTGGACTTTTCTGCCTGCTGATGGTTTGGTGGGGGCTGGGAGAGTCCTTGCCCAAAGAACGGCGCACGCGAGAAGGGCTAGGCTATGCGCTGCGCGCCTACGCCACTCTACTCGGCGACCGACGTTATATGGGATTTGCGCTGGCCGGCGGCCTGGCCTCGGCGGCGATGTTCGCCTATATTTCCGGCTCTCCTTTTGTCTTTATCGAGCTGAACGAGGTGCCGCCTGAACACTTTGGCTTTTTCTTCGGCGCGAACGCTGCCGGCCTGATTACGGCTTCTCAGCTCAATCGCTGGCTTCTGAGTCGCTTCAGCGCCGCAGCCCTGCTGGGCGCCGCGCTGAACGTCACGGCCGTTGCGGCGCTCTTGCTGCTGGGGATCGTATTGCTGAACGTCGGCGGTTTTCCCCTCCTGGTGGCGCTGCTCTTTGTCGTCATCGCCAGCACCGGCATGGTGATGCCGAATGCGACGGCGCTGGCATTAGGGCCTTATGGACGGAAGGCCGGCAGCGCCTCCGCCGTGTTGGGCGCCACGCAGTTCGCGTCCGGCGCACTGGCGGGCGCTCTGGTCGGCCTGCTCGCCGATGGCACCGCCCTCCCCATGACCAGCGTGATTGTGCTGTGCAGCGTCGGCGCATGGATGTGCTTGCGATTTCTGGCGCGTCCCATCCAGACCACGCGGATTGCGGCAAAGATTCGGTGACATTGTGCGTGTTGCGTGTTCCGTCGCGCCCTTCCCTCACGAAACATGCAACACGCAACATACGCCACGCCTCATCGTCACCCCTTCGGTTTCCTTGTCGCTTTCGCTTGCGCCTCCGGCACGCTCACAACGGCGGTCAGCTTACTCTTGCGTTTGTCTGTTTTTTCGCCGGACGGCTTCACCTCTGGAACCTGCTCGATAAACTCGAACGCCGCCGGCGCCGTTTCGTCTTTTGGCTGCGCAGATGCGGTTGGCTTTGGGTCGCGCTTACCGGCTGCCGATGCAGATGTTTTTCTCACCGCAGGTGCTTGAGCGACGCTTGCAGCTTTTGTCCTATCGATGACTTTTTTGTCGCCAGTTGTCTTCCTCTCATTCCGGCTGCGTTTGGGGTTTGAGACGCTCGAAGGCTGTGGGCTTGGGGAGTCGGACAGCGTTCCGGTGCTCAGCCCCCTATTACCCTCTCTCTTCTCCTCACTCTTTTCTCCCTTGGCGCCCTCAATTCGCCATGCGGCCACAATGGCGTCCTGAGACGACAGCTCGACGACCATCTTGCCCTGCACGCTGCGTCCCATCGTCGGAACTTCCACCGCCGGCATCGGTTTGGCGACCCCGCGCACGGTAACGAAGACCAGCCAGTCGCCCTCGCTTTGAGGAGGCAAGACCAGCGCAGTCGCCACCTCGCCCGTTTTGTCGGTGACCTTGTGTGCGACGATGCCGCCGCCGTTGCGTCCCTGTGCACTGTAGTCGGCCAGCGGCGAGCGTTTGGCGAAGCCGGCGCGCGTCACGGTCAGCAGCTCGCCGGCGGGATCGACGACGCCGGCGCAGACGATGCGATCTTTGGGTCTGAGCTTCATGCCGCCGACGCCCCCCGCCGGCAGCCCCATGCTGCGCACCTCCTCTTCGCTAAAGCGGATCGACTGCCCCTGCGCGCTGACTAGGATCACTTCCTGTCCGCCCCGGGTGCGCAACGCCCAGAGCAGGCGATCTCCGTCGTCTACGTTCATCACGGTGAACTCGCCGCTGGTGTTGGACTGCACGTCTTCGATCCGGACGCGCTTGACCATGCCTTGCTCGGTGATCAGGAAGAGGTAGCCGGCTTCGTCGCCGTTGCGTTCGCGCGGCAGCGCAAGTGCAGCGGTGATGGCGTCCCGGCCTGTGAAGCCGGTCAGATCGGAGACCTTCTTGCCGCCCTCTTCGGGAATTTCATGCACGCCGATGCGGCTGCAACGGCCGTCTTTGCTGAAGACATAGAGGTAGTCGCGCGTGCTGGCGGTGAGGAGTGCAACCTGGCTGTCTTTGCCGATCTGGCGTACGATCGAGGCGCCGGGCTTGCTGACGGCCTGACGTCGCAGATCGCCGTTCTTGCCGAGGCTCACCCACACGCGCTGATCGGGTAGCAGGTCGGTCGTCGTCAGCGCACCCTTGGTGCGGTCGACGATCTGCGTGCGCCGTGCGTCGCCGAACTCCTGCTTGATCGCCAACAGCTCCGCTTTGATTACGCCGAGCACTTTGTGCGGATGGGCCAGCAAGTCCTCGAGGTAGGCGATGCGTTGCTTGAGTTCCTTATACTCCTCTTGCAGCTTCTTGCGCTCCAGCGCAGCCAGCCTGCGCAGTTGCATGTCGAGGATCGCCTGCGCCTGGAGCTCGGTGAACTTGAAGTTGTGCATCAGGTTGTTGCGCGCGGTCTCGACGGTCTGGCTGCGGCGGATGGTCTGGATCACTTCGTCGAGGATGTCAAGCGCGCGCAGCAATCCTTCGACGATGTGGGCGCGCTCTTGCGCCCGTTTCAGCTCGAACTCCGAGCGTCGGCGGATGATCTCCTGGCGGTGTTGAATAAAGAGCTGCAACATGCGCTTGAGGCTGAGCAGTCGCGGCTGTCCATCGACCAGCGCCAGGAGCTGCATGCCGAAGGTCTGTTGCAGCGGCGTGTACTTGAAGAGGTCGGCGAGCACGGCTTTGGGGTCGGCCCCGCGCGTCAGCTCGATGACGATGCGCATGCCGGTGCGGTCGGACTCATCGCGCAGGTCGCCGACGCCCTCGATCTTGCCGTCGCGCACCAGGTCGGCGATGCGCTCCAGCAGCGCCATCTTGTTGGTCTGATAGGGCAGCTCGGTGATGACGATGCGCGTGCGTCCTCGGCTGATCTCCTCGAAGTGCGCCTTGGCCTGCAGGATCAGCCGCGACTTGCCGACCGAGTACCCTTGTGCGATGGCGTCAGCCTCTTCCTCGCCTTTGCTCTCCTCTCGATAACGGTAGAGGATGCCGCCGGTTGGAAAGTCGGGCCCTTTGATGAAGCGCATCAGCGCCTCGGTGGTGATGGCGTCGACCTGATCGTAGTGGTCGATCATATAGGCCAGGGCGTCGACGACTTCGCCCAAATTGTGCGGCGGAATGTTGGTCGCCATGCCGACGGCGATGCCGCTGGAGCCGTTGATGAGCAGGTTGGGCAGCGCAGCAGGCAGGATATCCGGCTCGCGCAGGGTGTTGTCGAAGTTGTCGTGCCAGTCAACCGTCTCTTTCTCCAGGTCTTCGAGCATCAGGTCGGCGATGCGCGCCAGCCGCGCCTCGGTGTAGCGCATGGCTGCGGCGTTGTCGCCGTCGATGCTGCCGAAGTTGCCCTGGCCGTCAATCAGCGGGTAGCGCAGGCTGAAGGGCTGCGCCATGCGCACCATGGCGTCGTAGACGGCGGCGTCGCCGTGGGGGTGGTACTTGCCTAGCACCTCGCCGACGATGCGTGCGCTCTTCTTGTGCGGCTTGTCATGCGTGAGCGAGAGGTCGTGCCACATGGCGTAGAGAATGCGGCGGTGCACCGGCTTGAGGCCGTCGCGCACATCGGGCAGCGCCCGCGCCACGATCACGCTCATGGCGTAGTCGAGATAGGCGGTCTGCATCTCCTGCGTGATATCGGCGACGCGCACCGCCCCGATAAGGGCTTCAGATGTGTCGTTGGTGTTGGAGGCGCCGTTCGTCTCAGTCATTGGCTGGCTTTCCTCAAGGTTGTTATCGGATCGTCTTTGCTTAAGGGGAGAATATCACGCTCTTATGCCAGCACCTTCCGCTCCACCTCGATGCGGCGTAACTCTACCAGTTGATCACGCAGTGCGGCTGCGCGTTCAAACTCCAGAGCCTTCGCCGCCTGCTTCATCTCCTGCTCGATCGACTTGATCAGCTTCGCCAGGTCTTCGGGCGAGAGATGCTCCGGATCGACGTCGACGGCGGTCGGCGCCTCGACGCCAGCCTTCACCTTGTACGTCGCCTTGCTCTCCGCCATCATGCGCACGCGGTCGGTGAGATCGCGGATGCCCTTGACGATGCTCTGCGGCGTGATGCCGTGCTCGCGGTTGTACGCCTCCTGGATGGCACGGCGGCGGTTGGTCTCGTCAATGGCGCGGCGCATCGAGTCGGTGATGACGTCGGCGTAAAGGATGGCCTTGCCCTCGACATGGCGGGCGGCGCGGCCGATGGTCTGGATGAGCGAGCTTTCGCTGCGCAGGAAGCCCTCTTTATCAGCGTCGAGGATCGCCACCAGCGACACCTCCGGCAGGTCCAGCCCTTCGCGCAGCAGGTTGATGCCGACGACGACGTCATAGACGCCCAGCCGCAGATCGCGGAGAATCTCAACGCGGTCGATGGTATGGATCTCGCTGTGCAGGTAATGCACCTTGACGCCTAGCTCGGCAAGATATTCGGTTAGGTCTTCGGCCATACGCTTCGTGAGCGTTGTCACCAGTGCGCGCTGCCCCTTGGCGACGCGCATCTTGATCTCGCGCAGCAGGTCGTCGATCTGGCCCTTTGTCGGTCGCACCTCGACGACCGGATCGACAAGGCCGGTCGGGCGAATCACCTGCTCCACAATCTGCTCGGCCTTTTCTTTCTCATAAGGGCCAGGGGTGGCGCTGACATAGATCACCTGGTTGAGATGCTCCTCGAACTCCTCAAAGGTGAGCGGTCGATTGTCGAGCGCGCTGGGCAGCCGAAAACCGAAGTTGACGAGCACCTCCTTGCGCGCGCGGTCGCCGTTGTACATGCCGCGCACCTGCGGGATGGTCATGTGGCTCTCATCGACGATCAGCAGCCAATCGGGCGGGAAGTAATCGAGCAGCGTCCAGGGCGTGGAGCCAGGCGGGCGCCCTGCCAACGGACGGCTGTAGTTCTCAATGCCGTTGCAGTAGCCCACCTCGCGCAACATTTCGATGTCGTAGTTGGTGCGCTGTTGGATGCGCTGCGCTTCGAGCAGCTTGCCCTGCGCTTTGAAGAAGGCGACCTGCTCCTCCAACTCCTTCTGAATCTCTTCGATCGCCGCCTCGAGCCGATCTTGCGGCGTGACAAAATGCTTGGCCGGGAAGATGTCCACCTGTTGATGGTCGGCGATCAGCTCGCCGGTGAGGGGGTCGAACTCGCTGATGCGCTCGATTTCGTCTCCCCATAAACTGATGCGGTAGGCGGTTTCACGGTCGGCGGGCTGCACCTCCAACACGTCTCCACGCACGCGGAAGCGGCCGCGCTGCAGGAAGTTGTCGTTGCGGTCGTAATAAATCTCGACCAAATGACGCAGCACCTGATTGCGGCGCACCATCTCGCCCACGCGTAAATGCAACACCACACGACCATAGTCCTGGGGGCTGCCCAAGCCGTAGATGCAAGAGACGGAGGCTACGATCACCACGTCGCGACGGCTGAAGAGCGCGCTGGTGGCGGCCAGGCGCAGGCGGTCGATCTCCTCGTTGATCTGCGCGTCTTTTTCGATGTAGGTGTCCGTGCGCGGAATGTACGCCTCCGGCTGGTAGTAGTCGTAGTAGGAGACGAAGTATTCGACCGCGTTGTTAGGCAGAAATTCGCGCATCTCGGCGTACAATTGCGCGGCAAGCGTCTTGTTGTGCGCCATGATCAGGGTCGGCTTTTGCACGGCCTCGATCACTTTGGCCATGGTGTACGTCTTGCCGCTGCCGGTCACCCCTAGCAGCACTTGATGTCGCATGCCCTTGCGGATGCCTTCGGCCAGCTTGGCGATTGCCTGCGGCTGGTCGCCGGTCGGTTTGAATTCGCTGATCACCTGAAATGGCGGCATCGTTTCACCCTCGTCGCCTCACAACGCCCTGTCAAACGCAGTAGATTAAACGCGGCCACATCGAACATAGGTTCTAGTTTAATTAGTATAGCGGAA
>CALFWA010000191.1 GCA_937928035.1 uncultured Caldilinea sp.
ACGAGGGGCAACGTTTCTTGAATAAAGCGCAGCAACTGAGGGGTCGCCTTGTCTTCATGCACCACTACGTAGCGTACGCCGAGATCGCGCAACATCTGTGCGGCGCGGGGGCGGTAGTCGGCGATGAGAGCGTCCATTTCCGGGTCAAGCGCAGTACCGATGTGAGGACGGTCGGCGTTCATCAGGGCGATCAGCTCGCCGAGCAGAGGTGCTTCGGTGAAATACTGGAATTTGTAGAGGGGGTTGCGACTGGTGTTGCCGCCAAGCCGACGCTTGCCGTGCTCGGTCTGCCACCACTGCTGCATCATAATGAGGATGTCAGACCGCCCCAGCACGCGCGCGCCGTTGCGCCAGCCGGTCGGCAGCTCCAAGATGGCGAAATCGCCCGGTTCCTGCGCCAGGCGCCGGTAAATGGGCGGCGTGCGCAGGTCGTTCAAAGGTAACGGCGTCGAAAGATGCTCAAGAAGAAAAGCTCCGATGGCAACTAGCGTGAGGAAGAAGAACAAAACGTCGGAACGAACGATAGGAACGTCATTCACACTTGCAGTCTGAGGGCGAGACACCCCGGGATGTACTCTGTTTGCGCTTAGTTTGTTTAGCAACCACGCAAAGCCGGCGGCGCTCAAAACCGCCGTCGCCGTCAACAACATCACGCTGTAGCGGCTGGGATAGCGGTTGCCGCTAAAGAATGGAAGCTGGCTGACCACGCTGAATGGGCCTGGCAGGCCGGTGTCATGCCCGTTCCAGCGAAGAGTTGGTCCAAGCGTCAGCATAAAGAAGAGCAGCCAGGCTGCTCCCCATAGCCAGGCCGACGTCCGTGCAGCGTGCCGTTGCGCCAGCGTCCAAAGCCCCAACGCCGAGAGCGCTATGGCCATGTAGCCCAGAAAAATATGTTGTCCTTTATCGTTGGGAAAAGGCAATGTTGCAGCGAAAGCACCCCACAACGGATGGAGGCGGGTGGGATGCAGGTAGCCGGCCAGGTCGGCGCTGAAGACATCGGCGAAACCGCCGCCGCTTGCGAAGAAGTCGCCCTCGCGCAAAAGATCGGGAATCATCGCCCACAGCAGCGGAGCCATGCCGACCAGGGAGAGAACGCCAAACAAGGCATAGGGCCATAGTAAACGGAGCCAGGCGTGGCGAGCGCACGGACGCTCCACAAAGATTTGCCAGATGAAAAGCAACGCTATAAAGATGAGCAAGAACGAGGCGTAGGTCAGCTCCGCCCAAAGCTGAAAAGTGAAAAAAAGCACAGCGAAAACGGCCGCCCGCATGCGTCTGCGCAGAACCTCAGAGTTTCCGCCCCCCCCAGATCGAGCCACACGCAGGAGATAAAGCAAGGTGAAGGGGATCCACTGGCTGCTGGCGATGTTAAATTGGCCTAGGCTGGCATAAAACAGCTTTGTAGAGGCGAAGGCGTAGATGACCCCGGCCAACAGCGCCGCCATCCACCCGATAGAAGGGGATGAAGCTGATGCAAGCAATTGCTTCCTCTGATCGAGCACGAGCAGAAACGCTCCGAGGGCGCTTAAGACGAAGGACGCAAGCAACAGAAGGTTGTTTGCAACGACCAAAGAAATTCCAAGCTGGAGAGGAACGCTGAGCAGGCCGTTGAGGGGGGTCAACGTATAGAAGGCAAGGTTGATCTGGATGGGGTGGAACATCCAGTCTACGTGAAAAATGTCTGGGTTGACCTGGACCACCATCCGCTCCTTGACCCACCACAGGTTCCAGGCCAGTGCAGGATCGTCAATGCCGTCACCAGCGGTGTGCGTGGTGAAATGAGCAGCCAGCGGCCAGGTCAAAAGCAGCGCCAGAAGAGTGTAGAAGCCAAGGACGCCGAGCCAGCGCAGGCTGGGGTGCAGGGAACGGTGAGAGTGCATTGGTGCGCTCAGGGACTGGCAGGCTGTGCGGATTCGGCCGAGTCCTCCAGAGGCGTCGGCGGGGCGTCAAGCCCAGGGTTTGCTTGAATTTGTTGCAACAAGAAGCCGTAGCGCATTTTGCTGATCACAGTGAGCTGGGGATCGCTCGCCTCCGCCAGCGTGGCGGCGCGGTCGAACGCCTCCAGGGCGGCGAAGAAATCTCCGCGCGCTTCGGCAATGTTGCCGAGCAAGAAGAACGCCTGCGGCTCGTCTGGGTTCAAGGCTAGCGCAGCATTGGCGGCTGCTTCTGCACCGTCCAGATCGCCGGCGCGGAAGCGGTCGTTGCCGAGCAGAAGGTGAAACTGAATCTCGCGGCCGGTGAACTGGGCGAGAGAGCGTGTGCGGTATTGCGCCGCGCGCGGCTCATCGCCCAGTCGCTCGGCGAGGACGGCGGCCCACGTCAACAGTTCGGGACTGTCGGGCATCGTTCGCAGCCCTTCTTCGGCAGCAACCAAGGCCGCCTCCCATTCACGCGCTTCGACGTGGCGCTCGATGGCGCTGATCGCGTCGACGAGCGCCAATGTCTCCGGCGAAGGCGCAAACCAGGTGCGATAGGCCCATGTGACAACGAGCAGCAGGGCGGCGACGCCCGCCAACGTCTGCAGCAGACGCCGCGTCTGCTGGCGGCGACGCGCGGCCACATACTCATCCAGCCGCCACCATGCACCCTGCGCCGGAGGATGCTGGGCGCGCAGCGCCGGGAAACCGCCGAGGGACGCCGCCAGTTTGACGATGCGAGCGCTGCGCCGCTCGAGCTGCTGTTGCAAATCCGCCCAACGCACCAGCTCCGGCTGCAAGGTCAGACCGCTGGCCGACGCCTGTTGCGCTTCCTCCTTCTGGAGTTGCGCCAACAGCGCAGCGATGCGGTCGAGCCGCAGCAAATAATCGACTAGCGAAGCAGCATCCAGTGATGGTAGCTCCCGCTCGGCGCGGTCGAGCAATCCGCGCAATTCAGCGTAGGGGGTGGTGATGCGAGTTTCAACCGTGTGGGCCATGGTTTTTAGTCGTCGTATTCTTCCACTTCATCTTCAAGCGTCGCAGGCGTTTTGCCGCTGGCTTCCTCCTCTTCGCGCTGAATTTCGCGATAGACGCGATTGAGACCGGATTTGATTTGACTTTCGATCTTCGCTTTGCGCTCCGGCGGGACCGGGAACCACTCCAACATCTCCGCCACCAGGCCGGTCTTCGTTTCGTTCTTGGTCTTGCCAGCGCGATAGTAGTCGCGCACGCGGCTGCGCATGAACTCAATGTACTCGCCGACGCGGTAAGTGGCTTCCGGCCCTACGACCGGCCCATGGCCCGGCACGAGATAGTCGGCGCCGAGGTTGCGAATCAGCTCCAGGGCGCGCAGCCATTCCAGGGTGTTGCCCTGCGCCATATAGGGGTGCTGATCCACCCAGACGATGTCGCCGACAAAACAGACCTTTTCTTCGGGTAACCAGACGATGCTGGTGGCCGGCGTGTGACCGCCGACGAAGATCAGCTCGATGCGCCGGCCGCCGTAGAGCAAGGTGGCGCGTTGGGTGAAGGTGATGTGCGGCGGGATGATGATGATGTTGTTGAGCTGCGCCTGAATTTCCGGTTCGCGCTTGAAGCTGTTGCGCACGCGCTCCTTGAAATTTTCGGTGTAGCCGGACATCTCCTTATAAGCGCGCTCGTGCGCCATCACCTTGACCGGCATGAAATATTGATTGCCCAGGGCGTGGCCGCGATGATGATCGGTGTTGATCAGATAAAGAAACGGCATGCCTGGATATTGTTCATGAATTTGATTGCGCCAATCGATCGCCTGTGCCGGAATCAGAGGGGCATCGACCAAAATGATCCCTTCCTCTGTGTAGATGAACCCTGGCGTGCATCCCCGATAGTGGGTGTTGATGAAGACGCCGGGCGCCAGCTCCTCGCGCTGCCCCAGCCCCGTCACGCCGATGCGAACTGCGCTTCGTCTACGCGCCATAGCAATATTTCCTCGCACCTTTACCAGCCTGATATTACGTCAGCCGCCCGGAATCGTTCGTCCGTTTCGACCTGTCTCTATTTCTGATTTGCAAAGTATAACCGAAGAAATAAGTCTCGTCAAAGCGTTTGAATTTATGTCAAATAATGATTCAGCGCCTTTATGAACCAT
>CALFWA010000192.1 GCA_937928035.1 uncultured Caldilinea sp.
ACGCGGCCAGCGTCATATTCCCCCCAAATGACCATCGCCGCATGGGTGCTCGCCAGCACGCGTTCGGCCTGGTCGGCCTCGGAGAGAGGCTCCGGCCAGATGGCGATGCGCGCGTCCGTCAGTCCCACCTGCCGCAGCTCGGCCTCCAGCGCTTCGCGAATGCGTCCGGCGATATTGAAGCGCAGGTCGTCGGAGGTGTAGCCGACGAAGGGGGCGATCACGATCAGGTGTTCGCCCGGCCCAGCGACGATCGGCGCAGGCGAAGGGGTGGGCGACGGAGCGAGCGAAGGCGTCGATGGGGCTGCGGCGGGGACTGAAGTCGCCAGCGCCTCTGTCGGTTGAGAGAAAAGAGCGCGCAAGACAAGCGTTCCAACAAGAGCGACAATGAGAATCAGCGCAGCGGCGACGCCGAGCATCAGCGCAGGGTGGTCGATGAGGCGCACGGGTCGAGCAGGCGTTTCCGCTCCGGCGGTGAACGCTGCATTCTGGGCCGTCGACGCGTCATGATCAGGGGCAGGGAGGAGAGCGCCGCTTGCTTGCTCTGCAGCGATTCTGCTCGTGCCTGCTGCAGCTTCCAACGACGAGGCGCCTGTGATTGGCTTCAGATGCTCCGGCGGAAAACCCGCGGCCAGCAGCAGCTCGTCCCGCTCCTCCGGTGTGAGGCGCAATTTGGCAGCGATGCGGACGACATCCTCACGGTAACGCGGTCGGGCGGTCAACCCCTCTTTCCAACGAAAGATGGTCTGCCGTTGCACGCCAGTGCTGCGCGCCAGCTCCGCATCGCTGATGCCGGCGCGCTCGATATATTTGGTTAGGAGTTCACCGAAGGTAGACATGACAACCTGTGTCAGCTCCTGATCGTTGATATTTCAGCAAAATTTTATCACGGTTGAACGAATTGGAGTATGAATTCTGAGCTTCTAGTGCGCTTCCCCTCCCGCCTGAGGACAATTGTGATGATAGGTTGTGATTTTTGTCACATGCCTTGTCTGCCGTCTTCCTTATACTGAAGGGCGAATTTGTCGATGGTTTCAATTCATGTTACGCTGAAAATTGTAATTGATCTTTCATTTGCAGTAAGCCGTCATCAATCCCCTTGAGGTGACGGCCCACAGAAAGAGAGCACCGCCATGACTGACGAACGCGCCTCTGCGAAAAGCGCTCGCTACTGGCTGGCAGGGCTTGCTTTAATGTTCGGCGTGCTGGTGGGACTGAGCGCCTTCACCTTTGTCTACGCCGAGGGTTTTTCCTACTTTTCTGACGATCCTAACGCTTGTGTCAACTGCCATATCATGCGCGAGCAGTTCGACGGTTGGAGCCGCTCCACTCACAAGGCGGTGGCGACCTGCAATGACTGCCACACGCCCCATGGGTTTCTTGATAAGTGGATCGTCAAAGGTGTTAACGGTTTCAATCATAGCCTCGCCTTTACACTTGACACCTATCCTGAGCATCTTCATATTCGCGACTTTAACGCCCGCATTGCGGAGCAGAATTGTCGAGACTGTCACACGACGATGGTGAGCGCTATCGAGCATTTTGTCTCTGACGAGCCGCTGCAATGTGTGCGTTGTCATGGGAATGTCGGGCACGGTAATGTGGCGCATGGCCCATGAGCGATCTCGCCGCCGAGACGCAAAGCGCACAGAGGTTGACTGAACGGAGGATGTGGCGCTCTTGGTGTTTCGGCGCTCAGTTTTCGTTGTGAAGCCGAACCGTAAGCGACCGAATCGATCAGTAGAGGGGAGAGTGTCCATGACCGAGCAAGCACCCAAACAGAGCAAAAGCCGCTTATGGCTTTATATCGGACTCTTTCTGGTGGCGGCGGCGGCGACGATTGGGGTCGTTGCGCTGCTCATGAACATTCAGGGAAGAAAGGACGAAGCCAGGCTCTACCCTGCCAAAGTGGTGGAGATCGCCGACAACGAGATCGATCCGGCGGTGTGGGGGCTGAACTTCCCGATCCAATATGACTCCTTTAAGCGCACGGAGGAGAACTACGGCCCAACGACCTATGGCGGCTCCGAGCCGTACAGCAAGCTCGAACGCTATCCGGCGATGGTGCGCCTCTGGGCCGGCATGCCCTTTAGCGTCGACCATAACGAGGAGCGCGGCCATTTCTACGCCCAAATCGACCAACGCAACACGCAGCGCGTGCAGGTGGCGAATCAACCGGGCGCATGTGTGAACTGTCACGCCGCCGAAGCGCCGCTGTTGATCGCCGAGATGGGATGGGAGACGTTCAACAGCACACCCTACAACGACATGAAAGATCGTTTGCATTTAGGGTCATCCTGCGCCGACTGCCACGACCCGCAGACGATGGCGCTGCGCATCACGCGGCCGGCGCTGGTCAACGCGCTGGCGAAACGCGGCGTCGACGTCACTCAGGCCAGCCGCCAGGAGATGCGCTCCTACGTCTGCGCTCAGTGTCATGTGGAGTACTATTTCGCTGGCGAAAAGAAGGAGCTCGTCTTCCCGTGGGAAAAGGGGCTGAACATCGACGACATCGAGCGCTATTACAACGAGTACGGCTTCAAAGACTGGACGCATAAAGAGACCGGCGCGCCGATGATCAAGATTCAGCATCCGGAGTATGAGCTCTTCACGACGGGCCTGCACTACCAGTCCGGTGTCTCCTGCGCCGACTGCCACATGCCCTACGTGCGCGTGGGCAGCGTGAAGGTCTCCGACCACTGGATCCGCAGCCCTAAGGTCAACGTGGCCACCGCCTGTCAGACCTGCCACAAATTCTCGGAGGCCGAGCTGATCCAGCGCATCGAGACGATCCAGACGCGCACGGCGCAGCTGCTGCGCAGCAGCGAGGAGGCGTTGCTTGCCGCCATCGATGCCATCGTCGCAGCGCGCGAGGCGGGCGCCACCGACGAGGAACTCAACACAGCCCTGCAGCTCCATCGCTCCTCTCAGATGCGCTGGGACTTCATCTCGTCGGAGAACAGCACCGGCTTCCACAGCCCACAGGAATCGGCGCGAGTGCTGGCGGACTCGATCAACCTGGCGCGTCAGGCGGAGCTGGAGGCGTTCAAGGTCTTGACGGCGAAACAGGGTTCGCAGGCTGCCAACGCCGTGCAATTGGTCAGCAACCAATAGTCAGACCGCCTGGCGAATGGCCTCGACTGTCTCGGGATTCTCCAGGCTGCTGAGATCGCCGGGCGGCTCGCCGAGATAGGCGGCGCGGATCACGCGGTGCATCACTTTGGCGTTGCGCGTCTTGGGAAGGGCGGAGACAAAGAGCACTGTGCGCGGCTTGAGCGGCTTGCCCAGCTCGGCCGTCACCCGCTCGATCAGCTCCGCCCTTAAACTTTCGCTCGGCTGCACGCCTTCACGGAGCACGCAAAAGCCGACCACCTCCTGATCCTTGAGCAGATGGGGCGCGCCGATCGCCGCCGATTCCTTCACCGCCGGGTGGCTGTTCAGGATCGCCTCCACTTCGGCGGGGCCCAGCCGTTTGCCGGCCACCTTGATGGTGTCGTCGCTGCGGCCAAGGATGTACCAGAGGCCGTCCTCGTCGATCGCCGCAAAGTCGCCATGCACCCAAAGGCCGGGCAGCTTGCGCCAGTACGTCTCCAAATACCGCTCGCAGTCGCGCCAGAAGCCGCGCGTCATGCCGATCCACGGCTGGCGAATCACCAGCTCCCCAACGGCTCCGCGCACGGGATTCCCTTGCTCATCGACGACATCGGCGTCCATGCCCACCACCGGGCCGCTGAAAGCGCAGGGCTTGAGCGGGCGGAAGAAGTCGCCGCACAGGATGCCTCCGCTGATCTCGGTGCCGCCGGAGTAGTTGAGGATCGGCTTCTCGCGCTTGAGCACCGTCTCGAAGGTCCACAGCCAGCTTTCTGGGTCCCATGGGCTGCCCGTGGAGCCGACTGCGCGCAGCGAGGAGAGGTCGTGGCGCTCGACCGGCGCTGCGCCGTAGGGGCGGAGACTTCGGATCAAAGTTGGTGAAACGCCCAGGTGGGTGATGCGGTGGCGCTCCACCAGTGCCCATGGCCGGTCGACGTCGGGAAAGTCGGGCGCGCCGTCGTAAAAGACCATCGTTGCAGCGTTGAGCAGCGCACCGAAGACCAGCCACGGCCCCATCATCCAGCCCATGTCGGTGAACCAGAAGATTGCGTCCTCCGGCTTAAGGTCCATGCTGTGGCGCATATCCTGCGCCGCCTTGATCGGAAAGCCGCAGTGCGTGTGCACCGCTCCTTTGGGCCGGCCAGTGGTGCCGCTGGTGTAGATGATCATCAACACATCTTCAGCATCGGTCGCTTCGGTCGGCGCTTCAGGGGGCTGCTGGGAAACCAGATCATGCCAGCGGTGGTCGCGACCGGGCGTCCAGGGGAGGTCGGCGAGTCCTATGCGCTGGACGACGAGCACATGCCGCACGCTGGCGACTTCGGCGCAGGCCGCGTCGACGACAGGCTTCATGGCGACCCGCGCACCGCGGCGATAGAATCCATCGGCGGTGATGACGGCTTTGGCGCCGGCGTCGGCCAGCCGCGTCACGACTGCGCCGGGGCCGTAGCCGCTGAAGAGCGGAAGGACGACGCCGCCGATCTTTACAACCGCCAGAAAAGTAATCGCCAACTCTGGAATCATCGGCATGTAGAGACCGACGGCGTCCCCTTTCCCCAGACCGAGCGAGCGCAAGGCGTTGGCGCAGCGGTTGACCTCGCCGTACAACTCTGCGTAGGTGAAGGCGCGCACGGCCCCTTCTTCGCCTTCCCAACGTAGCGCAATGCGCTCTCGCACCTCCGTCGTCTGCCATTTGTCCAGGCAGTTGTGGATAATGTTGAGCTTGCCGCCGACGCACCAACGTGGAAATTCGACGCCCTCGCTCAGGTCGACGATTTGCGAGTACGGCGCATAGAACTCAATGCCCAGATCGGCCAGCGCCGCCTCCCAGAACCAGGCGATGTCGTTGCGGGCGCGCGCATGCAACTCCTCATAGCTGCTGATGCCGTGACGGCGCATGAACTGCTGCAGGTTGCTGGCTGCAATCCAGTCTGGGTTCGGCTGCCACACAATTTCTTGGTCAAAAGGAAAGCCACGGCTATTGGACATATCGTTCCGAAAGAGAGGACGTGTTTGTGCGCGTTTTGAGCAGTTCGATTGTAGTCTTATGGGGTGAGGAAGGCAAACTGCATAGGGGCTGGATGGTAGGAAGTAGGAACCATACTGACCCAGCGAGTGATAGCTGCGCCGCTACAAAGCATCGATCAGCCTGTATGGAAAATTTGACGCCTGCGCTTTTTTCGTATATAGTTACTATCACGCCGTTCGTTGTGGCTGGCCCCAATCCAGCC
>CALFWA010000193.1 GCA_937928035.1 uncultured Caldilinea sp.
TCGTCGCCGCCTACATCGATGAATTTATTACGCAACTATCCGTGTAGTTTCACACTGCGCGTGGCGATGTGGGTGGGTGTAAATTCGTTGATTGGGGTACCCGGCCAAATGTCTTCATAAAAGCCGGTTAAGACAAAGCCGGCGTCGAGTTGGCCGCCGATCTGGTCGGTTAAGGTGTGGCCGAATTCCAGGGGCTGCCCCTCACCGATATAGACGTTGCGTTCAGATTCGCTGAGGCTGGTGAGGTCGGAATAGGGCAGCCGATGGCGCACCTGGAAGACGCCCTGATCCGCAAGATCCTGATCGAATAGATAAAGCACCGGGTTGCAAAACCCCGCCAGCAGGACGCCCCCTTTGCGCAAAACGCGATGCGCCTCTCGCCAGACGGGTCGAACGTCCGGTGTGAAGAGGTTCGAGGTCGGATGGACGATCAGGTCAAAGGAGGCGTCCTCGAACACGGAAAGATCGCACATGTCGCCTTCGACGGTGGTCAACGTCAAGCCTTCGCGTCGCGCCACAAAACGATCCTGGACGAGCTGTTGGGGGGAATTGTCGAAGACGGTGACGCGGGCGCCGGCTGCAGCCAGGATCGGCCCCTGCTGTCCACCGCCGCCTGCCAAACAGAGCACATCGGCGCCTTCCAGCGGTGGAAACCAGGAACGAGGAACAGGTCTAGATGGCGTCAGCAGGATCTGCCACTCGCCGCGACGCGCTGCTGCGACTGCTTCAGGCGACACCGGCTTTGTCCAGCGGCTGCCACGCTTCACCGCTTTATCCCACGCCTGCGCGTTATGGCGCCGAATTTCCTGCAGATTCATGGGGTGCCTCGCTCTCCAGGCTGTCGATGTCCACAGTGCGCAAAAAGCGCGCACACTCTTCCGGTAGGGAAGGGTTGATGTAGATGCCGCTGCCCATCTCGAAGCCGGCCGCCAGGGAAATGCGCGGCACAATGCTGAGATACCAGTGCAGGTATGGTGCGCCCGAGTCGCGCACAGGCGCGCTGCGGATGACGTAATTGAAGTCAGGGTTGTTCAATCCCTTATAGAGCTTTCTCAGCACAGCGCGCACGACCCAACCCAGATCTGCGATCTCGTCGGGCGAGCTATGCAAAAACGACGCCGCGTGCGCCCTAGGCACGATCCACAGATGAAAGGGTGAAGCGGCGGCGTAAGGCACAAAGACAACGAAATGCTTGCTTTCCAGCACCACGCGCTGCCCGGCGGCGAGCTCCTGTTCGAGCATAGCGCAATGGGCGCAATGCCCTGTCTCGTCAAAATAGGCGCGCGCCGCGTCCGCCCGCACGCGCACCTCGCTGGGCACCATCGGCAGCGCCATCATCTGCGCATGAGGATGACGCAAGGAAGCGCCCGCCTGACGACCATGATTTTTGAAAAAGAGAACGTACTCGATGCGAGGGTCGTTCTGCACCGCCCAGGCGCGCTCGACAAACGCCTGAAAGACGAGCGCAACGCTCTCCTCGCTTTCCAACGCCGCGCACGTGTTGTGGACAGGCGACTCGACAATCACTTCATGGTAGCCAACCCCGGTGATGCGCCGCATCAACCCCATGAATTCTCTCTCCAGAGGCGCTGCGGGTCTCAGCGCAGGGTAGCGATTGCCGACGATGCGCACCCGCCACGGCCCTTCGCCGGGAAAGCGGGCGACTTCAAGGTCGCGCTCTTCGTTGCCGGGACAAAAAGGACAGGTGGCTTCCCAGGTCGGCCCTTCGTCGCACAGGGGGCGACCCGGCTCTGCGAATTCATGGGGGCGACGCGCGCGCTCCGAAGCGATGATCACCCATTCCCTGGTGGCGAGATTCTGGCGCAGCTCCGACATAGCCCTCTGAAGCCTATCTTTTGCACATGAAGAAGACTTGCTTCACAAACATCTGCGCCCTCTGCGTCTCTACAGCGGTTCAAATCCGGTCGAGCGCCTGTGCGAGGTCTGCGATCAAGTCTTCAGGCTCTTCGACGCCAATGCAAAGGCGCACCAGCTCGTCGCGGATGCCTAGCGCCAGCCGCTCCTCCGGCGAGAGGTTGGCGTAGCCCATCAGCGCCAGCGGGCTGACGATGCTTTCCACGCCGCCCAGGCTCGGCCCGATCACCGGGATGCGCAAGGCGTCGATGAAGCGGTGGGCGCGCTCGGCGTCGCCGTCGATCTCGAAGCTCACCACGCCCCCGCCCCCGCGCAGCGTCGCCCGCGCGACGGCGTGATCCGGATGGCTCTCCAGGAAAGGATGCCAAACGCGGCGCACTTTAGGATGTCCTTCCAGAAAGCGGGCGACGGCGAGGCCGACGGCGTTCTGGCGCTCCATGCGCAGCGCCAGCGTCTTGATCCCGCGCAGGATCAGATAGGCTGTCTGCGGCGCAGCGATATTGCCGAAAAGTCCCTGCATCTGCCGCAGCGGCGTTGTGAGGTCGTACCGACCGGCCACCACGCCGGCCATGGCGTCATTGTGGCCGGCCAGATATTTGGTCAGGCTGTGAATCACCAGATCGACGCCAAAGGCGAGGGGGCGCAGATTGTACGGCGTGGCGAAGGTGGAGTCCACGACCGTCAACAGCCGATGGCGGCGGGCAATCGAGACGAGACGCTCAAAATCGAGGCAGCGCAGGAACGGATTGGTCGGTGATTCGGAGAAGATCAGCCGCGTCTGCGGGCGGACGGCGGCCTCGATGGCGTCGTAGTCGCCGAACGGAACGAGCGTACATTCGACGCCATAGCGTTTCAAAAAGTTCTGGCTAAACTCCAGCGTGCTCAGATAGCAGTTGTCGGTGAGGATAAAGTGTTGACCGGGTTGCAGCAGCAATAGGAGTGTGGAGGTAACTGCGCCCATGCCGCTGCTGACGACGATGGCGTCCTGCGCTCCCTCCAGCTCGGCGATCTTGGCTTCGAGCGCGCGCACGGTTGGGTTGCCGTAGCGTCCATACTCTTCGCGCTCCGGCTCATTCCAGAAAAGGCGCTCTTCGGTGTAATTAACCAGATCGGCGGTCGTATCAAAGGTGTAGACAGCCGTCTGAACTATGGGTACCGTCAGGCTATGATGGCTGCGGAAGCGTTGCTCTCCGGCATGAACAGCTTGCGTGGAGGTGATCGTGGAAAAATTGAAAACGTCGGTCGACGATTGCATCTGTGCCATAGATAAAGCCCTCCATAGAAGTCAATCAGATAGAAACTCGCAGGCTCTGTGGGCGCAGTTGCGCGCTCATGACACTGTGGAGACATGCGAGCGATTTTCAGTCAAGTGTACGCAGATCGATCTTCATTGCCAAGCTGCAAAAGAGCGCAAATTTTCTCGCCGACGATGCACACCCTATCGACATTACACACCCCGGGTGGCGCTTATGCTATAATCGAGCGTCAAGAAAATTTCAACATTTTTCATGGCTTTTGCCAGGCGCTACACTTAAAAGCTCTGACATCCGGTCAAGAGTAAGAACAAACGAGGAAACCAAAATGACAGAACCTTCACTCAAGGCCAGTGTGCCCTCGGCGAAGGCAGCTGTAGCAGAGCCAACAGCTGTGCTTTCGACCGAACAACTGCTCCCGATGTACAGAATGATGTTTCTGATTCGTCGCGTCGAGGAATCGCTGCTGGAGCTGGCTGAATCCGGCAAGATCGGCGGCGCCATGCACACGGCGATCGGCCACGAGGCGGCGGCGGTGGGCATGGCTGCGGCGCTGCGCAAGGAGGACTACTTGACCTGCACCTATCGTGGCCATCATCACTCCTTGGCGCGCGGGATGGACCCCAAGCGGGCCATCTGCGAGGTGTTAGGCAAAGCGCCCGGTTTCGCCAAAGGCAAGGGCGGCTCCATGCACTTCGTCGATCCTTCGCTCGGGCTGATGGGCGCCAACGGCATCGTCGGCGCACAGGTGCCCCATGCGGCGGGCATGGCGCTCGCCGCTAAGATTCGCGGGGACGATCGCATCGCCATCACCTTCTTCGGCGACGGCGCCATGTACCAAGGCGTGATGCACGAGACCTTCAACATGGCGCAAAAGTGGAAACTTCCCGTCATCTTTTACTGCGAAAACAATCGCTATTCAGAAATGACACCTATCGCGCGCACCTCTTCGGTCAGTGACCTATATCTCTTTGTGCGCGCCTACGGCATGGAGAGCATGCAGATCGACGGCAACGATGTTGAAATCGTCTACGACGCCATCTCCAAGGCTGCTGCGCGGGCGCGCGCCGGCGAAGGGCCAACCTTCATCGAAGGCATCACCTATCGTCTGGCCGGCCATATGGCAGGCGACCTAGAAACGTACCGCACGCCAGAGGAGATCGAGATGCAGCGCGCCTATGAGCCATTGGCGCGACTGCATCAAAAGTTGCTCGACCGTGGGGTCTCTGAAGAGGAGCTCAACAAAATCCGCGCTGAAGTCGAAGAGGAAGTCCAGGAAGCCGTAGACTACGCCCTGGAGGCGCCCTGGCCGGACATCGCTGAGGCGTACACCGACGTGTACAAGGCATAAGGATTTGAACTATGCGAAAGACAACCTTTATTCAGGCAATCAATGAGGCGCTGCGCGAAGAAATGCGTCGCGACGAGCGCGTCTTTCTCATCGGCGAAGACATCGGCTACTACGGCGGCCTCTTCCGCGTCACGCGCAACCTGTTGGAGGAATTCGGCGAACGTCGCGTGATCGACACGCCCATCAGCGAGCAGGGCTTCATGGGCATGGCCATCGGCGCAGCCATGGTTGGCCTGCGCCCCGTCGTCGAGCTGATGTACATGGATTTCTACCTGGTCTGCGCCGACCAAATCTTCAACCAGGCGGCCAAGATGCACTATATGACCGGTGGGCTGCTGCATGTGCCGATGGTCATCCGCGGCCAGCAGGGGGGCGGCAAGCGCTACGGCTCGCAACATAGCTCGTGCGTGGAAAGCACCTTCGCCCAATTCCCCGGCATCAAAGTGGTGGCGCCGGCGACTCCGTATGACGCCAAAGGGTTGTTGATCTCCGCCATCCGCGACGACAACCCAGTGCTCTTCCTCGAACACAAGATGCTCTACTTCACGCGCGGCGACCTGCCCGACGAAGGGGTGGAATACACCGTGCCGATCGGCAAGGCCGACGTCAAACGCGAAGGCAAAGACCTGACGATCGCCACCTTCAGCTACACGCTCTTGCAGGCGCTGGAGGCCGCCGAGGAACTCAAGGCCGAGCACGGCATCGACGTCGAGGTCGTCGATCTGCGCAGCGTCACGCCGCTGGATATGGAGACCGTCTACACCTCCGTCGCCAAGACGGGTCGGCTGCTCGCCGTGCACGAGTCGCAGGCCAACGCAGGCATCGGCGCCGAGATCGTCGCCCGCATCTACGAGGAGGCGCCCGATCTGCTCAAAGCGCCGGCGCGGCGGTTGGGCATGGCGCCGGCGTCGATTCCGGTCTCCAAGGTGCTGGAGGAGGAGCTGCTGCCCTGGAAGAATGACATCAAAGCCACTGTCCTGAGCATGTTGAAGTAGGGGGAGCCATGGCCACCGAAATCAGATTGCCCGACCTGGGCGAAGGCATCGAGGACGTCACCGTCAACCGCTGGCGCGTTGCGGTAGGCGACGCCGTCAAGGCGGGCGACGTGATCCTCGAGATCGCCACCGACAAAGTCGACACCGAAATCCAAGCGCCGGCCGACGGCGTTTTGCTCAAGATCAACTATCGCAACGGCGAGATCGCACCGGTCAACGCCGTGATGGGCTATATCGGCGCGCCCGGCGAAACAGTGGACGAAGGCAGCGCAGCGGAAGCATCTCCTGCGAAAATGACGGAGGCGGCGCCATCTGAAGCTGAGCCGGCGCCTACGCAGCCGACCGCGGCGGCAGAGGCCGGCGTGCGCGCCACGCCCGTCGCCAAACGCGTGGCGGCGGAGAAAGGCGTCGATCTCGCTGCGATCACCGGCACCGGACCGGGCGGCCAGATCACCAAGCAGGATGTGTTGGCCTACAGCGGTGCAGCAGCCTCGACGGAACAAGCTGCGCTGCCAGGCGATCTGGCCGACAAGGCCAGCCTGCCCGTGCGCCGCCTCGCCGCAGAGCACAACCTCAATTTGCGCAAGATTGCAGGCGATCGACCCCTGAGCACACTGACCATTTATGACGTTCTCAGCGCGATCGCCAGCCGCGAAGCGGGCAAGCCGGTGCGCGTCGAGCCCGCTTACGCGGCGGTCAAGCGCGAAACGCCGGCGCCCAAGAAGGAGGAAGCCCCGACGCCCAAGGCCGCGCCGGAGGCCCCGGCGCCGCCCCGTCCTGCGGCGGCCCCCGCCCCTGCTCCCGTTCAGCTCAAGCCCGGCGAGGAGTTGGTCAAACTCTCGCGCATGCGGCTCGCCGTGGCGCGCAACACGGCGCAGAGCCTTTTCACGGCGCCGCACGTCACCACCATGTGGGATGTAGACATGACGGCGGTGTTGCAGCACCGTGCGGCGCACAAAAAGGAGTTCGCCGCGGCCGGCGTCAATCTGACGCTGACGGCCTACTTCATCGAGGCGGTCGTGGCCGGGCTGAGGGCGGTGCCCGCTGCCAACGCCACCTGGACCGACGAGGGCGTCATCATCAAGCGCTACTACAACATCGGCATGGCGACCGCCCTGCCGATGGATCAATATGGCCTTGGCGGCTTGATTGTGCCCGTGATCAAAAATGCCGGCGAGCTCAATCTGCTGGGCATCGCACGCGCGGTCAACGAGCTGGCGGAGCGGGCGCGCAAAGGCGAACTCAAGCCCGAAGACCTGGCCGACGGCACCTTCACCGTGAGCAACTATGGCACTTCGGGCAGTCGCTTCCAGACCCCGATCATCGTGCAGCCGCAGGTGGGCATCTTGGGCGTCGGCGCAGTGGAGAAGCGGCCGGTGGTTGTCAGCAACGGCCACCCACTGGAGCCAAATGTGGGCGACGCGCTGGTCTTCAAACCGATGACCACGCTCGGCTTCAGCTACGATCATCGCGTGCTCGACGGCGCCACCGCCGACGCGTTCTGCGCGGCTGTGAAGAAGCATCTCGAGAGCTACACCGTCTAGTTCGAGCGCGAGAGATAAGACCAGAGGCGGAGGGCGCAGATTTGCATCTACGTCTCTCCGCCCCATCCGTTTGCTATTCCCTTCTCCTTGCCTTTTTCTCACATCTGGCGCTGCATCAGCCATTGGGCCGCAGACCAGAGCAGGCTGCTTTCGGCGCGATCACCCAACGCCGCGCGCAACGCTTCCAGCCCGGCCATGTACAGCGCATTCATCTGCTGCGTTGCGTACTCATGGGAAGCGGTGCGGGCGAGCAACTCCATCGCTGCGGGCAGATCGTCGCTCGTCAGTTCCGATTGTGAGAAGAAGGAGCGGAACGCGTCGCCGTGCACAGGGTGGTTGAGCGCGTGCAGCAACGGCAGACTCTTCTTGCGGCGCAGAATATCGGCGCCCGCCGCCTTGCCCGTGACCGCCGGATCGCCCCACACGCCGAGGATGTCATCCTGAATCTGAAAGGCCAGACCGATCGATTGGCCAAAGCGGCGTAGGGACGCGTCGACGCCCGGCGCGGCTCCCCCCACCAACCCGCCGATGGCGACGCTGGCGCCGATCAATGCGGCGGTCTTGCCCTGGATCATGCGCATGTACTCTTCGACGCTAACGCACGCCCGCTGCTCAAAAGAGATGTCCAGATGTTGCCCTTCGGTGAGCGCCACGCAGGTTTCTGTAAAAATTCGCAAGGCGCCCAGCACCGTCTCCGCCGGGACTGCGCGCAAGGATAGGCGCTGCAAGGCGGCGAAAGCAAGGGCAAACATGGCATCGCCCGCATTGATCGCCTGAGGAACGCCCCAGATCGCCCACACCGTTGGACGATGACGCCGTTGCTTGTCCCCGTCCTCGATGTCGTCGTGCACCAGCGAGAAGTTATGCAAAATTTCCAGTGCAGCGGCTGCGGGCAACGCTTGGGCGGGGTCGCCGCCGACCTCCTGGCAGGCCATCAGGCAGAGCAGCGGGCGCAGCCGTTTGCCGGCAGGCAGCGCCACCGGTCGAAAGTCGGCGTCCACCCACCCCATGTGATAGTGAATCATGCCGTAGTGCGCTGCGGTGGACGGTTCATTGCCCGCCAACACGGCGCGCATTTCCGCCTCCAGGGGAGGCAGCCATTGCTCAGAAAATTGCTTCATATCCCGCCCCATCGGTTCCCTCTCTGACGAGCACGCCTGGCCGGCGCAGCGCCTGTAGATCGCCGGCGCCGCTGCAGAACATAGCGATGCGCGCCTCTGCGACCAGCAACTCCATCTCCTCGATCACGGCTTCGGTCGATTCCATCGCCGCCTTTAAGAAAGGCGAGGCCAGCCCCACCAGATCGGCGCCGAGGGCAACGCACTTGACGATGTCTTGCCCGGTGCGAATGCCGCCGCTGGCGAAGATATGCACGTCCTCGCGCCCCAACTTGCGTCGCACCTCCGACACGGCCAGCAGGCTCTCGGCCGTCGGGATGCCCCAGTCGGCGAAGGCGGCCGCCAGCCTGCGCAGCCGTTCGGTCGGCGCCCGATGCATTTCGACCTGACTCCAGGAAGTGCCGCCTGCGCCCGCCACGTCGATGGCGCTGACGCCCGCCTCGATCAGCCGCCGTGCGGTCTGCGCGCTGATTCCCCAGCCGACCTCTTTGACGATCACTGGCTTTCCCAGTCGTTCACAGACCTCGGCGATTTTGTCGAGAAGACCACGCCAGTTGACGTCGCCTTCGGGCTGCACGGCTTCCTGCAGCGGATTGAGGTGGAGGATCAGCGCGTCGGCGTCGATCATTTCCACAGCGCGACGGCACTCGTCCACCGTGTAGCCGTAGTTGAACTGCACTGCGCCTAGGTTGGCGAAAAGCAGAATATCGGGAGCGTATTCACGCACGCGGAAGGTGCGGCGGACTTGCTCCTGCTCAAGGCCAGCGCGCTGACTGCCGACGCCCATCGCCACTCGCTGGGCCTGCG
>CALFWA010000194.1 GCA_937928035.1 uncultured Caldilinea sp.
CCTCCACAGCCTTCGGATCCACCATCACCTCGCTCAGACGCACCCGCACAGGCCGCGGCGTCGCCGTCGGCAACACCCACGGCGCCGTCTCCACAGGCGTCGGCGTCTCGGTGGGCGTCGGCGTATCAGTGGGTGGCGGCGCAACCGTCTCTGTAGGCGTCGGCGTGGACGTATTGGTGGGCGTCATCGTCGGCATATCGGTGGGAGTCGGCGTCGGCGTATCGGTGGGAGTCGGCGTCGGTGTGAGCGTCTCCGTAGGCGTTAGTGAGGGGGTGGGCGTCGAGGTTTCTGTAGGGATCGTGAGGACACACACGTTAGGCGGCGAGCCGGCATTGCGGGGCGCCGGAAATGCAACTTGAAAATCGTTGGCATTGTGGTTGGTGTCGATGCAGCCCCCACCCAAACGCTGCACGCTCTCGGTGTTTGAGGCTTTCGGCGCAGCCTGTCCCTCATACTCACTGGCGTTGCCGTATCCCACCAGATCGATGATTTCCCCTCCCAGGCGCACTCGCACTTTCCCTTGCTCGCGCCCCATGTCGATGGAGCCGGATAAATCTGGCGTTGGAAGAGGCTGGCCATTCTCACCCGACCTTAACTGAATCAACAGGTAGGAGTATGGAGCAATGGTTTTCCCATTGAGATTGATCGATTGCCATGTAGAGGAGTTCGCCGCCGCATATTCAACAATCCAGCCATCCAATGCAATATGATTTGCAGTAAAATTAAATAATTCAATAAAATCGGCGTTGTACGGTGCGCCGTTGTTGCCTCCGCCACCGTAAACCTGACTGATACAGATGGTGCAGAAGGCATTCTGTGCGCGCACGCCTGGATGGTGGGTGCTCCAGACTCCACTCCAAACCAAACCGCTCCCGACTGCTATCCAGAAAAGTCGTCCGACAGGTCGCAGAGGAAGCGCCGAGGGCAATCGGCGGGCGCCTGTCCTAAGCCATGCCACCATGCAGTGTCACC
This sequence comes from uncultured Caldilinea sp., assembly GCA_937928035.1. GTDB lineage: Bacteria > Chloroflexota > Anaerolineae > Caldilineales > Caldilineaceae > Caldilinea. The sequence continues at coordinate 973 of CALFWA010000194.1, forward strand.
TTTCCAACTTGAGTAGTGGTCTGTTCGTTAAGCAGTGCTCAATGTGGATTTATTTCGAGATATGCTTCAATCAACGGAAAGGGGAGATTTTGCGACCATCATATGGCCGGAGGGCGTGGGTAAAGATCGGACAGATGACGCACAAAATTGTAGCAAAATGAAGCGCAAAAGTAGGATTTACATGCCGCGTATCAACGGATTGGCGGTGTCGGCGCGGGCCAGTGCAAAGACGAGCCTCAACCCCTGGTCGCCCAGGCGTTGAGGGTGAATCCGGCTGCCGTGGGCGCGCACAATTGCGTCCGCCAGAGCCAGTCGGAGCCTCGGCGTTTCCTGCGGCTGATTGCGTGCATCGTCTTCACTGAAGAGCAATTTGAAGAGGGTCGCCAAATCTTCCGAAGGGTTTCCATTCGCCATATCGGTGATCTCGACGAGGACGCTGTGTCGGGAAGGGTGTATGTTCAATTTGACGCTGCCACCTTTTGGCGTGCGCTGGATGGCGTCGCTCACCAGATTGTTGAGCACGCGACCGATCTGACGCGTATCGATCGAAAGAGGAGGCGTATTCGGATCGCAACGATAGGAGAGCGTCACCCCTTTCTGTGCGGCCATCGGAGAGAGTTCAGCGAAAGTGGCTTCCACCAGAGTGCATATACTGGCGTCTGCACGCTCCACGTGAATCCCACCGACATCCATTTGCGCCATATCGTAGAGGTCGTCAATGAGGTCGGAAAGGGCGTTGAGGTTGCGCCAGGCCATTTGTAAATATCGTTTGGACACCTCTGGGTCTGAGGTCAGACCTTCGACGACATTTTCCAGGCTGGAGCGCGCTGCGACCAAGGGCACGCGCAGATCGTAACCGATCCAGGTGATCAGGTTGCGGCGCAGGCGCTCCAGTTGACGCTCCTTGCGATCGGTGCTTTCCAGTTTGGCGGCCAATGCAGCAAGCGCATCGGCAAGGCGCGCCAATTCCCCGTCATCGTCGATCTCGGCGCGCACGTGATAACGCCCCATGCGTAGATGCTCAACCGCTGCGATCAAGGCATCAAGCCTTTCGGCAAAGAGAGCGGTTTGCAGAAAGCCAAGGACGACCACGACGCCCGCAGTAAAAAACATCAAAATCATCGCCACCAGCGCATCATAGGCCTCGATCAACAACATCTGCACCGCCGTCCAGATGAACGGCAGCGGAAGGAGCGCAGCGAGAAGAAAGCCGGCGAACATGGCTCCGCCGGGGCGAGGGATGCGCTGAACCCACCCAAGACGATAAGCGAAAAATCCGCCGACGCCGATCAACCCGATCGTACCACCCAACACCATCGCCAAAAGTCGCAAGTCAAATGACGTCGGCTGTACGAACCACCAAAAGGTCAGAAGAGTCGCTGCATACAATCCAAACAACAGCGCGACGAACCACATGAAGGGGGTCAATGAGCGACGAACGGGATAGATGATCATGGCCGATGTCTCCCTACAAAATTCCGATGAAGCGCGCCCGCCTTCTATGGTACAGTCACGTCTCAAGAAAGGTTGAGAGATGTTCTCTTATTTTGATGTTACAGCGCAAAGACGCACCGTATTGGTGGTCGTTCTGAACAATGCCCTAGATTTTGCTCGCGCGCAAAATGAAGGCTGGTATCGCATCCCCCAGCGCCGAGCGCCGCGCCGCATCGGCGCCGATTTTCTTGCATTTTATCAGACGGGAGCGTTTCGAGATCAGCCTGAAGCGCAGACGATTTCGTTCATCGCCGCCACGCGACGCTATCGCTTGATGAGGCGATGTGAATTGTTGCCGGACGAACTGGACCATCCGCGCGCCGAGGAGTATTACTACCGCATCGACATCGGCCCGCTTCAGCGACTGGAGCGCCCCGTGCCTGCAACCAATTTTCGTAGGGTGACGTTTATCCATACGACGATGGCGAGACTGCTCACGGCCACTGACGTAAAAGATTTGTTTCAGAGCGAGAGTCCTTTCGAGCAACTGTGGTCGGCGCTGCGCGAACACAACCTGCGGCCCCTAAAAAATCGCATCGTCGGCGAGCGCCCCGTAGACATTACGTTGCGCGCCCGCGGAGGATATGTGGGCGTCAATTGTGACGAAGAATGGACGACGCAAGAGTCGCGGTTATTTTCTCTGGGCGAGCGTTGGGAGTTTTTATATTTTTCTGCAGCGCAAATCAACGGTGACCTCCAGAGTTGCCTGCAGCAGATCGGCGCAGCGTTGATCCGGCTCGGCGGCTCCATGCTGCATCATCCTCCTGAAGAAATCAATTACAGAAGGTAGGGTGCAGAAAAAGATGGACAACGGAATCGTCTCTTCGTCCTGTTTTTTAACTGCAAAAGTTCAGAGCTTCCCCGGAAGATGGCGGCGAACATTCCGTATGGGCTGAGAAATGGGTTGAGAAGTGATTGAGAAATCGGTGAAAAAGATGCAACGATTGCGAAACGGCTGTGCATGGCTTGCGGGGCTGGCGTTTGTAAGCATTATCGGCGCCGCCGCCATCGCTTCACAGCGCTCTGTGTATGCGCAAACAGCAGAACCGGTCGCCGAGACCATCCCTCCCTCTGCGGCGCTTTTCCTGCCCTTGATCGCCTTTGAGGAAGCGCCGCCTGCACCGACGCCTCCTCCACCGCCGCCGGTGCAGCCCCCGCGCACCTATGCAACAGTTCCGGTTGAGCCGCCGCCCACCGATCGACCCGCCGAAATTCACGGCGATCTGAACCTGGCGCTGCGCGGCTATGTCCCGACCACGGGCTTTCTAGGGTTGGTCAACTACGATGGCGACGTCGATGCGCAGGCGCCGCAGATCGACGGCATGTTCGACCCGCCTCGACTGTCCACTTTCCGTGCGCTCTATAAAGTGCACGACTGGGACTGGGGCTGCGGGCCAGACGGCTGCCGCGGCGCACCGATCGAGGAGTATCCGGTGACGTTGCTCGAGATGGAGACAGGCGTCAACGAGCCGATCAGCATTCCTCGTCGCAATCCGTCGATTTATGCAGGCGATTTTAAGGCGCTGGTGTTATACGCGGAAGAACGTCGGTTGACCATCACCTATACGCGGCGAGACACCGCTGCCGTCGGCTATCTAATTCATCTGGAGGATTTCGCCGTGCACCCGGACCTGTTGGCGCTCTATCGGCAGATGAACGCAGATGGGCGACGCCGCCTCCCCGCCCTGCGCAACGGCGAAGTCGTCGGCGTCGCCGATCGCGGCTCGGTGAAGATCGCCACGCGCGACACCGGCAGCTTCCTCGACCCGCGCACCTGCAAGGATTGGTGGGTGGCCTATATGGATCAGTGCAGGGTTCAATTCAGTGCGCCGAAGCGGCGACACTGACGGCGATTGTGAACATCAACTCAACGCAAACCCAAACGCCGGGACGCGCAGAAAAGCGAGAGCCTTTCCATCGCTCAACTTGCGGAGACGGGCTGTGAAGAACTGCCGGCCCCGGCGACGCCCAACTCCTCCGCAACGCCCTGCATAGCGGTGAGCACGCGCTGCACGTGCTCGTCAAAGGGCACGCCCAGTTCCTCGATGAAGCGCATATTCTCCTGACGATCGATGGCGGCGGTGAAGGCTTTATCCTTCCATTTTTTCTTGATGGACTTCAACTCGACGTTGCGCAGGTCTCGGTCTGGCCGCACGTACGCCGCCGCCAGGATCAGACCGGTCAATTCATCGCACGCCAGCAACGCTTTGTCCAGCAACGATTGGCGCGGGACGCCGAGAAAGGTGGCGTGCGCTTCCACAGCGTGAATCAGCTCCGCCGGATAGCCGCGTTCTCGGAAGAGACGCAGCGCCGCGCGCGGGTGGCCGTTGACCGGGTCGTCCATGTCGGGATAACGCTCATAGTCCAGATCATGCAGAAGACCGGTGATACCCCAAAGCTCTTCATCCTCGCCGAAGTGGCGCGCATAGGCGCGTAAGGCGGCTTCAACCGCCAGCATATGCCGGCGCAAACTTTCCGATTGCACCCATTCACAGAGCAGAGCGTAAGCTTCTTCTCGGGTTGGCAACGACATATAAGAACCTCTCTGAGCGATTGACGAATTTTTCACTGCACGGTCACGAATATGAAAAGCCGATCATTCGTAGATTCCCTTACGAAAGTCAAGAAAGGCGCAGCTCACAACTGCGCTTCCTTCTCCCCCTCTCCCAGCACTGGGAGAGGGGGCCAG
>CALFWA010000195.1 GCA_937928035.1 uncultured Caldilinea sp.
CGACGAAGACGCGGGTGGGTTCGGCCATCAGCGGGATCGGACCAGGCGTCGAAGGCGAGGATGACCAGCCTTGCCTTCGACGCCCGCCGTCTGGGTTCAATCGCCCACCAGACCGGTGACGAAGCTCACCGGATCGAAGTAGGCGAAGTCGTCGATCTTTTCGCCGGTGCCGACGAAGCGGACGGGCACGCCCAGCTCGCGTTTGATGTTGAGGATGGCGCCGCCCTTGCTGGTGCCGTCCAGCTTGGTGAGGATGATGCCGGTGACGCCGGCCGAATCTTTGAACGCCCGCGCTTGGGAAATGGCGTTCTGGCCGGTGGAGGCGTCGAGCACAAGCAGCGTCTCATGGGGCGCTTTGTGCACCTGTTTGGCAGCAACTGTGCGCATCTTTTCCAGTTCTTTCATGAGGTTGTATTTGGTTTGCAAGCGCCCCGCCGTGTCTACGATCAGCAGGTCGGCCTTGCGGCTCTCCTGGCTGGCGCGAATAGCGTCGAAGACGACTGCGCCGGGGTCGGAGCCGGGCGCCTGCGCAATGACTTCAACGCCGGCGCGGTCTCCCCAGATTTTGAGCTGGTCGATGGCGGCGGCGCGGAAGGTGTCGGCGGCGGCGAGCACGACCTTCTTGCCTCGACGTTTGTAGTAGGCCGCCATCTTGCCGATGCTGGTGGTCTTGCCCGAGCCGTTGACGCCGACGACGAAGACGACGGTGAGGATGCGTGGCTCCTCGATGTGCAGGGGTTCGTCGGTCTGCAGCAGCTTCACCATCTCCTGTTTGAGCACGAGATAGGCGTCTTTGGCAGCCTTGATGTGTTCTCGCTCCACACGGGTGCGCGTGGCGGCGAGCAGCTCCTGCGTGGTCGCCGCGCCGACGTCGCCCATGATCAGGATGTCCTCCAGCTCCTCCCACAGTTCTGGAGTGATCTCGTTTTCTTGAAAGATCGAACCGATGCGTCCCAGGATGCCCGCGCGCGTCTTCTGCAGGCTCTGCTCCAACTTGAGGTCGTCCTGGGTCTTTTCTTCTTGCTTTTTGCCGAACAGTTTGCTGAACACGTCTCTGCTCCACCGGATTGGATGACGGTGCGTCCTCGTATCTAAGCGATAGAACCGGCTCGAGCCGGTTGCACCAGACAGTGTACCACACTACCGCATCAGCAGCGGCAAATAGCTGTTCGACGGCAGTCTTTCGCCGACGAACATATCGACACCCCCCGTCGTCTGGCTGGCGCGCACCTCGACGTTCGCCGCCTGATAGGGATCGATCAAGCCTGGCGGCAGGCCGAAGCACGCCAGCAACCCGCCGAGGAATCGTCCTCCAGGCCCGGTGCAAAGGCGATAGAAGCCTGCTCGAAGACCGCCGAGCCGGTAGTGTCCATCCTGATCGGTGACAGCGCGTTGCACCAGGGGAAACAGACTTGAATATCCATACTCATCGGCACGAGAGGCAACGTACCAGGCGTATACGGTAAACCGAGTCGCCGGTTGGTTGTCGTCGGTCCACACGTGGCCTGTGATCCAGCCGCCGGGTTTAAGTTCAACATCTACATCCATTTGCTGCTGACTTGCCTCCAGAGAGACTAACGAAGCATCTACCGGAGAGATGCGATCTGAGTAGAACGTCGTTGCATAAATCTCCAAAGGATCGACGACGCCAATGCGATACACGCCTTCTGTTAGCCCTCCAAAAAAGTAACGGCCCTCGGCGTCAGCCTGGATCTCAACCAGCGGAAGCTCCCTATCAGACGAAGCGTACAGAGAAACCCGGGCGGAGGGCAGCGGCCGTCCCTCGGCCCGAACCTGACCGCCGATCGCTCCATCAAACATTCCTGCCTCGCCCAGATCGATGTCGATGTTGTCTATCACTGCGCCGGGGGTAATCGTGATCGGGGTCGCCTGCTCTGGATCATAACGACCTGCACCTTCACCGTAATAGCTGCTGAAAGTCATGTGATTCAACATGCCTTCAACCCGCATACGGTAAATGCCCGGTGGAATTCCGGAGACTCGATAGGTGCCGGTCGTCGGGTCATAATGGTTATACCCCAGGGGAAACCACCATGAAGGGGGAGGATCGCCCAACAGTTGAATGTAGGCGTTGTCGGGTTTCTCGTCTCCGAGGACGCTCAGTTTGCCGCTGATAACGCCGCCCAGGGTCAATTCCGCATTCGCATTCAGGCGCTTTTCGTACCGATCCACCGTGACCACCGTGGCGTCGAAATATGCGATCGAGTTATCGTAAAATTCGCTAAGATAAGGGCCTCCCAAGTCCACAAAGAGCAGAATATAGTTTCCTGGCCGCAGCCATCGAAATTCATAGCGACCCGCTGCATCTGTCCGCGTCATGGCGCTATATGGGGAAGATTCAGAAAGGTTTCTACTGAACAGATGAACTAGGATGTTTTCTAACGCAAGGCCAGCCGATGAGCGCACGAGGCCGCCGATCGTTGCGCTGTCTCCCTCCACCCCGAACGTAAGGTCAATGTTCGTCGTGGTGAGGCCCTCAGTCACCGTGACAGGCCAGGCATAGTCGATGGACGAATAAACGTCGGGATAGCAAAGCGTTGGATAAGATTCGGATGGTTTGCCGCCTGCGCTATCCCAAAAGACGTTATATGCGCATATTGCGTAGACGCCAGGCTGAAGGCCAGGAAAGCTGTAAACGCCGGAACCTTCAATCCAGAGGGAGGCGACAGTTTGCCACTCCTCCTGAACGCGTGCATGGACATCAATGCGACTGGACTGAACAAAACCGCCGACGACATAGCTGATTTGGCCCTGAATGGCGCCAGCCTTGGGCATTGCTACATTCAGGTCGGTCACATTTGCGCCCGCCACGGCGATCGGCGTTGCACTTTGTAATGTTAAAGCGTTGGAATAGAAGGTCTGAGCGTAAACGGAGGATTGGTCTCTAAAGGAAAGAGCGTATGTGCCTGCAGGCAGCACTCCAAAGCGGTAAGCCCCCTGGGTGTCTGTGCGTGTGGAGCGCCAGTATGAATAATAACCATTGGAATCGCGTCGGTGGAGAGTTACATCGATGCCGGAGAGTGGCGCACCGCTTGAATCGGTAACGTTGCCGGAGATGCTGCCCGGTGCATCTGGGGCGAGAGGAGGAGACTGCGCAAGGGCTGAATTGAAGGCACTAAATCCACAGAACATGGCCAGCAAAAGGCTTGTAGCAAGAACAAACGCGGTCGCCAGAACTATCTTGGGCTGCATAGCGCCTCCTAGAGCATATTCTCTTGTCAACAACAACCGGTTTGCGTGAAAATCGATTCTTATCGTTGACTCAGCTCGCGCTGAGCAAGGAGCTCAAGCAGCCGCGTCAGCACTTCCTCGCGGTCGTCGCCGGTGAGTGCCAGCGCCAGTTGCGCCGTGAGCAGCCCGTACTTGACGCCGACGTCGTAACGGCTGCCCGCCAGCTCAAGCGCAAGGTATTTCTCGCGCTGCGCCAGCTCCACCAGCGCTTCAGAGAGCGTGTAGCCGCGCTCCGGGTGGTCAGCGGGCGCACCGGCGGCGATCTGGGCGTCGAGGATGTTCATCACCGTGGGCGTCAACACGTGCATCCCAAAAAAGCAGAGATAGTAGCCGGCACGTAGCCCCGGCACGATCAGGCGCTGCTCGGCCTGCGTGGGCGTGGGTTTTTCGATCACGGCGTCGATTTCATACAGGCCGGCGGCGCCAGGCACGCGACGCCCGCCCACTGCGCCGTAATAGGGAAGCAGGCTCTCGCGCGTCGGCTGCACAGCGGAGATGGCGCATTCCTGCGCTTCTGCCATCGCCACCAGCGCCTGCGCGCAGCGCTGTGCGCCGTTGCTCACATAGAGGTGGTCGCCCACGAGGTGGAGAAAGGGGTCGCGGCCGACGAATTCGCGTGCGCAGAAAACGGCGTGGCCATGGCCCAACGGTTCGGGCTGATGCACGAAGACGAGCCGCCGCGCATGATCGCCCGCCACCTGCGCGTACGCCTGCTCGTCGCCCGGCCGCACCACGACGGCGATCTGGTCGATGCCGGCCGTCAACACCTCTTCGATCAAAATAGAAAGCACCGATTTCTCCGCGCCGTCGCGGTCGATCAGCGTCTGCAGCGGCAGGGTGCGCTGTCTGCGCCCTGCGGCGGTGATCACAGCCTTTTTGACGTTCATCCGTTTGCATCCTTGCTTGTTGATGGTCGGGTGAAAGGTTTGCTTCCGGTGTGTTGCGTGTTCCGGGGCGAGGAGGGAGCTGTTCGACAGCGCACTGTGAGCGCATGGCCGCTATGCCCGTCCCACCACCAACACGACGTTGTGTCCCCCAAAGCCAAAGGCGTTGACAATGGCCGCGCGTGCGTCCACGCGCTCGGCCTGATTGCCGACGATATGCAGGTCGATCGCCGGGTCAGGCGTGTAATTGATCGTCGGCGGGACAATCCCTTCACACAGCGTGCACACGGCGGCGACCAACGACTGCGCGCCGGCTGCGCCAAAGCTGTGGCCGATCATGCTCTTGATGCTGGTGACGTAGAGCCTATCTGTCCAATCGCCGAAGGCGCGGCGCAAGGCGAGCGCCTCGGCCACGTCGTTGAGCGGCGTGCCGGTGCCATGCGCATAGACCACGCCGATCTGCTCGGGATCGATGCGCGCCTGCTGAAGCGCACCGACAATGGCGCGTGTGGCGCCCTCTGACTGTGGGTTGGGCGCCGTGATGTGATAGGCGTCGCCGGTCAATTTGCCGCCCAGCACTTCTGCGTAGAGTTTCGCTCTGCGACGTCGCGCGTGCTCTTCCGTCTCCAACACGACCGCCGCCGCCCCCTCCGCCGCCACCAGGCCGTCTCGATCGATCGAAAAGGGGCGACAGGCGCGCTCCGGCTCGTCGGTGCGGCTCGACATGGCCCCCATGCGCCCGAACGCCGCAAGGGTGATCGGCGTAATCGAGGATTCGACGCCGCCTGCAATGAAAACGTCCGCTTCCCCTCGCTGCAGAAAATGATACGCCTCCAGCACCGAATAGTGGCCGCTGGCGCAGGCCAGCGTGTGCGTCATCGCCGGCCCTTGCGCCCCGAGTTCAATGGCGACCGCAGCGCTGACTTCATGCGTCAGCATGTGCATCAGGCTCAGAGGCTCAAGCACATCCCATCCCTGCCGCGCCATACCCATGATGTAATGCTCCACCATCGCCAGGCCGGCGCCGCCGGTGGCCATAAAGACGCCGACGCGCTCGCGGTTGTCGGCGTCGATTGTCAGCTCGGCGTCGGCGACCGCTTGCTGCGCCACCGTGAGCGCGAATTGGGTCGCTCGCGGCCAGCGCTCGATCCCTTGTTTCGAGGGCGGCGGCGCATAGTCTTTCACCTCGCAGGCAATGGAGTAAGGCATATCGCCGGGATCGAAGGCTGTGACGCGTGCTGCGCCCGATGCTCCGGCCACGAGGCTTCGCCAGTAGTGTGTCACGTCGTTTCCGATCGGCGTGACGGCGCCCATGCCGGTAATGAAGACTCGCGTCATAGCTCCTCCTTGCTCATCTGATACATTGCCGACTTTCTCTTGCGCGCTGCGGATGCCTCACGGAGCTCGACCTTCATAAATAGCTGTGAGCGCGCTCTCAACGGTGGGATATTTGAACTCAAAACCTTCTTCTGCCAATCGTCTGGAGATGCAATAGCGGCCGTAAAGGGCAAGCTCTGGATCGGTTTTCAGGATCAACGGCGCAGCCAGCTTGATCATCCAGGCCGGCGATGGCAAGCCGATCGGCGCACCCAACGCTTTGCGCAGCGCCTTCATGAACTCGGCGTTTGAAACTGGATTGGGCGCCGTGGCGATGTACGCTCCCTCCATGGTTTCGTCCCTGATGGCGCGCAGAAACAGCCGATTCATATCTTCTTCGTGCAGCCAACTAATTCCCTGCTTCCCGCTTCCAATCTTTCCACCTAGCCCAAGTCGGACGGCAAGCTCCATGCGCCGCAAGGCGCCGCCGTTTCGCCCCAAGACAAAGCTTGTCCGCAAAATGACCCGGCGCATCTCGGGCAACACGGCGCTGTGGTACGCGTCTTCCCACGCCTTGCCTACGAAAGGCGCCAGGCCATAGCCGAACGATGAGTCCTCTGTGCAGAGGATCTCCGGCGGATCGCCGTAGATGTGGGCGGTCGACATTTGCACCCATACCGGCGGAGGCGCTTTGATTTTGCGCAGCGCGCGTCCGATCAGCTGAGTTGTCTCTACTCTGGAACGCAAAATTTCATCGCAATGGTCGGGCGTTTTGATACAATCGACCGAACGCCCTGCTAGGTTGACAACAGCGACTGCGCCATCCAACTCATCCGTCCAGGCATCAAGCGTTTGCGCGTCCCAATGCACGTACTTCCAGCTACCTCGGACAGATGGTGGGTGTCTCGAAATGATGCAAACCTCATAATCATCGTTGTTGACAAGGGCGCGAGCGAGGTTAAGTCCGAGGAAACCGGAACCGCCAACGATGACAACTTTCGCCTTTGATTCAGCCTTTGATTCAGAGGATCTAGGCATTGGTCTTTCTCCGTGTATTGATTTTATGTCCGTAGGCGCCACGAATCATATGGTGGGCGGAGGAAGGCATCTTAATCGCGCGCAGCAGAGGCGCAGGACGATGTACTGCTTCCCGGATCAGCGCCAGGCGCAACGGCATGGGCGCAGCGAGGAAGACGCGGCCCATCGTCTGCATCACTTCGGCGATGGTCAATGTGTTGGACAGATAGCCGCCCCAGTAGCGCACCGGCAACTGAAAGAAGACGGCAAAAAATTGCTGCAATTGCGACTCGTTTAGGGAAAGCAGCGTCTGCAAGCCGAAGAGATAGAGCTGGTGTTTGCGCAGCCGCTCCTGCGGCCATAGGGTTTCCCAACCCCTCCGGGCGACGCCGGACGGAGAGGCGTTCGGCGCGCTCAGCGCATGCGCAATTTTCTGCGCCAGGGGTGTTGCCAGTCGCAGCGCCGCACCAACCTGGTAGCCGGAGGCCGGGTGCACCATGCTCGCCGCGCCGCCGTAACCGAGCACCGGTTGGTCGAGATGGGGCACGGGCATGTTCATCGGGAAGAGGCAGTACTCTTCGTGCTCCATTTCGGCTACGGCGCAGCCCATGTGGGCCAGCCGACGATGCAGGCGAGCTTTGAGCAAATCGAAGGGAACGGGGGGCGCATGCGCCAGCGATGTCTCTTCGACGAAATAGCGGCCGCCTCCGAGGTCCATTGCGTACAAAAAGGTCGGCGGTTCGACGCGTCGCTCCTCGACGTTCAGATGCTCGGAGCGATAGTCCATCAACACCAGCTGTCCTGGTCGCACCGGCGCCTGGGTGAAGGCGCCCACCACGCCATAGGCGGCCTGATAGGCGATTTCGCTCGCAAGGGGGCGTTTGACGAAGACGGGAGTGTGTCCGCTGGCGTCCACTACCAGCCTCGCCTGCACGAGGCTGCCGTCCTCCAGCGTGACTTCAGCATGTCTGGCTGTGTGTTCGACCAACCTCGCCGAGCCGCGGCGCCAGCGCATGCACGCGCGCGTGCAGCGATCCAACAGATGCGCCTGGAGTCTGGCGTTGTCGAGCAGCCCATAGACCCGCTCCAGCCGCAGCGTTTGACCTCCTGCATACGAGACGCAGTCGCTCCAGCGGTGACCGAGCATGGCGACGAGCTCGGGAGAAGGCAGCTCATCTTCCCAGATGCCATAGGTGTTGCTCCATGGCGTCGCCGGGTCGGTGGGTGCAACGCCTTCGACGCATAGGCCGGCGTCGCACAGTGCTGCGGCCAGCGCCAGCCCGGCGGGCCCTGCACCGATAATCAATACATCGGTTTTCATATTGCCTGTGCTTCAGCAAATCCTCCAGAGAAAGCCCGACGCCTCTGGCAATTGGGTTATTGTCGCCTGTCCGAAGAATACCCTACCCGGCCTCGATGGCCTTGTCAAGTGGATTGTGTACAGATAGCTCCTGCTGAAGTGCCAGCGCAGGCGCAAAGCCCGGCGCCAACTCCAACGCGCGCACCAGCGCCTTCCGCGCGGCCTCGATGTCCCCCAAAGCCAAGAATGCGCGCGCTCGCCAGTAGAAGAGCTCCTCGACGCTCTCCGTCTCTTCAAAGACGGCGTCGATCAACATGAGTGCGTCCTGAGGGCGACCTTCGGCGACATACGCCTCCAGTGGCGTGAACTGATACCAGAGCATGCGCTCCGGCAGGCCGAGCTCCCGCGCACGGTCGAACGCAGCGGCGGCTTCGGCGGTGCGTCCTTGTTGCGTCAGGCTGCTTCCCAAGTTAAACCACGCAAAGACATCGTTGGGGTCAATTTCCAGCTCGCTGCGTGCGCGGGCCTCGGCCTCTCCCCACATGTTTTCTGGCTCAAAGCCGTGCGCCGCCAGGATCGCTCGGACTTGCAGCGTCTGCTCGACGGGATGCACAAGCAGGAAGGTGCGATTGAAGACTTTCCAGAACCGGTCGAGGCGGTCGTAACTCATGCGGATGCCAGCGTATGGTTGCGCCGAGATCAGCCCCGTGTAGTCGAGCGAGTCGTAGAGCGTCCACTGGCCGGCGGCGTCATCATAGCCCACCGCCAGTCGATAGTGGCCGATGCCGTCCCCGGGCGCGCGTTCATGCCAGGTTTCGAGCAACATGGGGAAACCGTTGCCGATCAACTTCTTCAGGAGGTCGGCGCTGCCGTTGACGTAAAGGTCGGCGGCGTATCCCTGCGCCCGGGCAAAATCGACGAGCTCCTGAGGGCTGACGTTTTTGTCGTCGGGCGAAGTGCGCAGGACTGCGCCGATCGCCGCCTGATCGAGCGGGCTGCCGTAGTAGCTCAGGTTCATTGCCAGAGCAGCTGGGCCGCAATTGTTCCAGGTCTGCCACTCGTGGCGGACGCCGCGGAGCAAGGCGGACGGCCGCGCCGGCGCAGTTGGGATCGATGGCGTCGCCACAGGCGTCGCCGTTGGCGTGACTGTCGGCGTCGATACAAGAGTGACTCCAGGTGGAGAAATCACCTCAGAGGGCTGCAGAGGCGTCGAAGAGGCTGAACGTTCGGTGACAGACGCATCGAGGATGGGCGTCGAGGCGGGCAATGCGAGGACGGCAGGCCGAAGCAAAGCAGTGCGCGACGAGGAAAATTGAGCGTCGGACCATAGACCAAGGCCGATCACCGCCGCCGCCGCTGTTGCAGTCATGAGCATCGCCCATATCAGCGCGTTGAACGTGGGCGCATCGAATGGGACAACCCTGCCTTTTCGCTTTCTCCCTTGAAATTGTGGTTGGTTCTTCACTCCTCGATCCGCACTGTCGCAAGCTCGACCATCTCCGCACCGTCCATCGTCCGAATCCGCGGCAACCCTTCGAGCGTCGGATCGTACAAGACGGCAATCAAACGATAGTCGCCGGGAGGAAGTTCCGTCGGCAACCGCAAACCATAGCTGCGCGTCAGGGTGCGCCCATCGCTTCGACGCCATTCCGCCAGCGGCAGATCTTGTTGCGTCGCCAGTGCGCCCTCGCCGTTGAGCAGCTGCACCGACAGTTTCAGCGCACCGACATCGCCAGGCGGGCGCATCCCGACGAGCGTAAAGGTGAGCAGACCGCCTGGAACGAGCCGTTGTCCTTCCAGCCCGGAGACGCCGTGCAGTAGAAAACCGTTTTCAAACAAGGCGTTGATCTCCGTCTCCACGCGTGAAGAAGGTTGACCGGCGTAGATGAGCAGCGGCCAGACGCCGATGCGTTCTTCGTCCACCCGATCATACGGGCTTTGCGCCAACGCTGCCATCGCAAGGTCGCGGTCGTCCCAGTTGGCTACAGGCTGCAACGGCAGCAGAATGCGACGCACGCCTACTTTCGCCAGCGCATCGACTGCAGCACGCGTGCCCGCTTCGTCATGCGGGCCGGGCGGCAACACAATATGCTCGACCGCGCCTCGATAATAGTACCATAATGTGGGATCGGGAAAATTTTGTGCAATGCGTACCTGTTCGGCGGGCAGGCCGGCGGAAAAACGCTCCAGCGCGGCGGCCAGCTCTCGCCAGCCGCGCGTCTTGCTATAGGCGGGGTCTGCATAGTGGCGATAGAGTGAGAGCGTCATGCCGGCGAGCAGCGCCGCCAAGAGGAGCAACGTCGCGCCGCGCACAAGCGGCTTGCGCAGGCCGGAGAAGCGGCGCCCGTCGAAGGCTGCGGCGACCAACAGGGCGAAGGCCGGCGCTCCGACGGCGAGATAGCGCTCATTGAAGATCGGTCGTTCTCGGGCGCTCCACCAGATGATGAGCACGGGCAAGGCAAAATAGCAGATCAGCAGCCAGAGAGTGCGGCGGTCGGTCGGCGAGCCTGCGCCGAGGCGGAGGACGGCGATCGCCAGCAGCAGCCCCGCCGCAACCGTCCATGCCGTGCGCTGTTCGGCCGGTGCACTTTCCCCTACTGCAAAGACGCTTAAGGAGCGCTGCGCCATCGACCAGAAGTCGGGCGAATCGCCGTTGCCGCCATAGCCGCCGATGATCCCTGCGACGCCGAGCAGCCAGGGCAGATAGAGCGCAGCGACGAACATCTGCCACATGAGCCAGCGCGCCAGGCTGCTGCGTGCATTGGGGACAAAGAGCGCCCGCGTCGCCACGAAGAACGTGAGCGCAGCCAGTGCAAAGGCGCTGTAATAGTGCGTGTGCAGCCCCAGCCAGGCGACGGCGACGTACGCCAGCCCCCAGCGAGCGCGCTGCCGCTGCAAGGTCTCGACGCCTAGCCACACTGCGGCGACCGTCAACGCCATGCTCATGCTGTACATGCGCGCATCCTGGCTATGCCAGACGGCGTAGGGGCTGAGCGCCAGCAGCAGCGTCGCCAACAACGCCGTCGCTCGCCGCAAGCCCAGGCGCAGCGCCAATCGCAGCGTCAATGCGACGGCTAGAACTCCGAACCAGGCCGATGGAAAGCGCAGGGCAAACTCACCGTCGCCCGTCAGGCTCAGCCATGGCTTCAACACAAAGTAACTGCCCACCGGATGCGGCTCCGCCAGCGCAACGGTGGCCTCGATCATGCCGGCGTAGGTGCGCTGCACGAAAAAATAGCCGAACGCTTCATCTCCGCGTAGCTCCTGGTGGTCGAGCCGATAGACGCGCAGCAAAAAGGCCAGCAAAAGCGCGCCAAGCGCAATCAGGCGCAGCAGGTTCTTTGATGAGTGCAGCTCGCCGCTGTGCATCGCTCGTTGAGCCTTCATCCTTGATTACTTCGTCTCCGCAGCGCGTTGAACGCGACGGCGAGCAGAAGCGCAGCCAGCGTCCCCGCTCCGATCCAAAGGCCGTAGCGCACGCTCTCCGGCTGATAGCGCAGCTCGATGACGCTTCGCCCCGCCGGAAGAGGGACGCCGAGGAAGCTGAGGTTGACGCGCAGTGCTTCAGTGGGTGGGAGTGGAGCGCCTTGAGGCCATTCCATGACCCTCACGCGCCAGCCCGGCATCCAATTTTCGCTCACAACCAGCAGGCCGGGCGCCTCGCTCTCCGCGGTGACCTTGACCCAGCCAGGCGCCCGTTGCACGAGCTGGACATCAGCTGAGGCCTCACTGCGATTCAGCGCCTGGGTTGGCTCAAACCGGCCTGCTGCAGCGTGCTCCGGCGGCAAGACCGCCTTGCGGTCGAGATCGAAGGCGTGATCGGCCAGCAATTTCACACTCTCTTCGTCGTCGGCAGCCACCGTCTCATGTACGATCCATGCGCGCGGGTTGCGCTGCTCCAGACGGTGCAAATAGGTCGTATCCGCGCTCTGGGGGAATTCCGCCAACAGCGTGGAGGGGACGAACAGCTCTCGACGCCATGTCAACACATGTTCGACGCCGGTCAGCCGCCACATGCGGTCCAACGGAAATGCATCGAAGAGACGCGCATAAGCGGCCAGCCGCAGCGGGCTGGCGCCCCAGACGTCCTCCACGCCCACACGCATGCCGTAGTCTTCATAGACGCGAAATTCGTTGTAGACGCGGCCCGGCGGCGTCTCTGTCTCGCCGAGCGACGTGGTGAACGCACGATTGAAGGCAACTGCCTGAACCGCTTCCACTTCCGGCGCCAGCAGCATCTTGCGGGAAGGGCTGAAACGATCGAGATTGGTCGTGAAGTTGGCCCAGAAGAGCGAGGCGAAGATCAGCAGAATTAACAGCTGCGTGCGCTGACGGCTCCACCCCGGCAGCCGCAGCAACAGCGCAAAGCCCGCCGCCATCCCGATCGCCAGCGTAGCCAACAGCAGAAAGCGCCAGGGGCCAATCGCCGTGCGCCCCGGCAGTTGCCAGAGCAGACCGAAGATGTAAACTCCGCCGGTGACCACACCTGCGTAGAGCGTCGTCAGCCAGGCGCGCACCACCTGCGGCGCCAGATGTACCGCCAGCAGTCCGTAGCCGGCGAGCACACTCAATCCAAACGCCACAAGGAAGGCGGCCCGCTCTTGCCCTCGAAACAGATTGAAGCCCGGCGCCAGGTGATAGAAAAGCGGATACAGAAAGCCGTTGCCGCCGAAAGAAAGCAAGAGTGCAATCCCGGCCAGGCCCAGAAAAAAGAACGCGCCCCAACGATGACGCAGCAGCAAGGCGGCCTCCACTTCTCCTGCGCGCCAGTGGCCGCGCATCGCCGCCGCGCCGACCGCCACGAACGCCAACCCAAGCCCCACTACGCCGATGTACAGGGGTGAATAGTGGGTCAGCACGCCGGGCAGCAGCAACTGCCAGCTATCTTGCAACGGAAAACCGCCGCTGACGAAGGCGTAGTCCACGTCGGCGCGCACGCTCAGTTGCATATACTCCAGGCCTGGCAGGAGCTGGGGCGCACTCAATCCTGCAGCGACCGCCGCAGCCAGCAGCGCGCCCGCAGCGACCGCGCCCCCTTCCCTGACGCTGCGAGTCTGACGCCAGCGCGCTGCGCTCAGAAGGAGCAGCCACGCCCCGGTTGCATACAACGTATACAGAAAAGTTTGAGCATGGCCGCCTAGAAAGCTCACCGCCGCCGCAATCCCTACGGCGCTCCACCGTCGCCAGCATCGGGGCGACTCCAGGGCGCGCAAGAGCAGCCACAAGAGCAGCGGCAGCCAGATCGCCGTGCGCAACACGGCAAGTTGCGTCACCGGATAGCCTGTCAGGTAGCCCGAAAAGGCGAAGCTGACGCCTGCAGCCAAACCGGCGTCCTGGCGCCGCGTCAGTCGCTCTACCAGCAAATAGGTGAAAAAGCCGGCTAGCGCCACCTGCAAAATGGCCTCGACCTGTAAAAAATAAAGTCGCGCGGCTGCGCCGTCGAAGGGCAATGTCAGCGTCAACAGCAGGCCGCCGACTGGATAGAAGACGGCCGCCTGCACGTCGGCCAGAAAAGGGTGGCCGCTGTAGGTGTAGGGGTTCCACACCGGCAGCCGTGTATTTTGCATCTCTTGTTGAAGAAAGAGACTGAAAGGCAAGAAATGATGGGTGAAGTCGCCGTCAGGGAAAGTACGCAGCCCCAACAACACCGGCGCATAGAAGAACGCCGCCAGGCCTAAAAAGAACAGCAGTGCTTGAAGGTTGCGCCGACGCAACAGACGAGAGACAGAAAGCATTGCGTTCACGATTAGGGCTGTTTCACCACGCGTACGGCGCCTAACGACACAAAATCCGGTCCATCGATTGTGATGAGCCGAGCTCCGACATCGTCCGGGTTATAGAGACCGGCGATGAGCAAATAATCGCCTTCAGGCATATTTTCTGGCACCAGCACGCCCGCTCGCTCGATGAGGTTTTCACCTGCGGGCAAAACGCTGAAGACCGTGTAGTTGTCGTCGGGGCCGGTGTCGAGCAGGGCGAGCGGGATGTTCTGCCCGCTGAGCAGCTGCACAAACCAGCGCAGATTTTGGTCGGTTGGCGCTTCCAGGCGATAGCGAATTTCGATCGGGATCGGCTTGCCGGCGATCGCCACCGAGGGTGAGCGCACGGAAAGGATGGTGACCTGCTCGGCGCGGCGACCGAGCAGCGTCTGGTTGACCGGTCGCTCCTCAACGCCGCCCAGGCGCACACCGGTGGCGTACTGCACCAGGCGATAGTCTTCATACCATGTATCGATGGCCTTGAAAGCGTGGTCGGCCAGCCATCGCTCCAGCGTGTTGTCTGGATCGTTCGGTTGAACGCCGCTGGTGACAAACCAGATGCGATCATGCTGTTGGATCAGCCGGCTCATCACGCGCTCCGTCTCTGGGTGGCGCATGCTGTCCAACGCATAGCCGTAGGTGGGGATGTCGATCTTGCACTCGCCAGGCATCCAGTTCATCGGAATCTGATAGCTGTTGGGCGCCACGTTGACGAAGACATCCGTCGCCGAGACTGTACGACAGATATCCTGAATGATGGCGCGATAGCCGACGTCCTTCTGTCCGTAGTGCGGTTGGCGTCCCACTTCTCCGGCCCAGGTGGCGATGACAAGCGCCGGCGCAAGCACGACGAGGGCGAACGTCGGTGCAGCCATGCTGTCGCTCGCCCTCTGGGACATAGCCGCCGTCCGCCACCATAACGCCAGGAAGCCGGTCAGTGTAATCACAGCCGCGCTGCCGATCAGCAGCGCCAGCCACAGTACGACAGTTTGCGGCGGCTCGCCCTCCGCCCACAGCCAGCCCAGATCGCTGTTGACGACGAAGCCCTGCGCCATCAGCTTGAATTGACCGAAGACCGGGCTGTTGAAGAAATCGGTCAGGCTTTGCGCCGGCGGGCCGTAGCGCAGCGGGTCGCTCCAGTCGGTTGGGTAGAGGCTGCGCAATTGAATTTCATAGTTGACAAAATTGACGCTCACCGCAGCGAGCTGCACGATGAACGAAAGCAGCGCCAAAGCGCCGGTGAGCCAGACGAGCGCGCCGCGCATCGGGAGCGTGGATGAAGGCCGCTCGTCCGTCTCTAGAGGCTCTTCCAGGGTCGAGGCGATCTCCGACCGT
Organism: uncultured Caldilinea sp.; assembly: GCA_937928035.1. Classification (GTDB taxonomy): domain Bacteria; phylum Chloroflexota; class Anaerolineae; order Caldilineales; family Caldilineaceae; genus Caldilinea. Next base: position 14,865 of record CALFWA010000195.1, read on the forward strand.
GTGCCGGAGGGATGCATGAGGCGCGCCTGTTTGTTCTTCGCCAAGGATGCGCTTTGCCTCGTCAGCGGCTCGATGACGATCGCCAACGGCAACACCCAGAAGGGCGTCAGCGGCGTGAGAAAGCGCGGCCCCCAGGCGAAGCCGCCCCACCACATCCACCACAGGCTATACATCGTCACCAGCGCTATGCTGAGCAGGGCGATCAGCGCGGCTTCGCTGCGGTGACGCTGCGCAAAGGGAACGAAGGCGGCCAGGCTGGCAATGAAAAGTGGCGTATGCCAGAACACCCCGCGATAGGGGCTGAGCAACAGTCCCCACAGGCCGGAAAGCAGCGGAGTGGTGAAGCCTTCGCCCGCGTCGAAGTGATAGCCGGTGTCGAAAGGGTTCCCGAAGCGCACGAAATTATAGAGCATCAGCAGCGCGGCTGCGAGTAGGAGCGGCGCTGCGAGGGCCGCCGCCGGCGCCAACCGCTGTAGGATGTTGTTCCCCGGCGGACCATCGCCCTTCACAGAGCGGCGCTGCATCCACCAGTCGATGGTCACCCAGCCGATGAAAATCACAATAAGCACTGCATGCGCTGCGACGGTGGCGAGCGCCACGCCGGCGCCGACGCCGGCCAGCGCCATCCACCACCAATCTCCGCTGCGCCTCCAGGTCAACAAGCCGTAAAAGAGGGTGAGCAGGCTGAGCGCGCTCAACGGCTCGCCGAAAAACTGGTTGGCGTAAGGCCAGGCGATTGTCGCCAGCCCAAAGAGCAAGCCGAGCGCCATGCCGGTGCGGTCGGAATAGCCGAGCCGTCGCGCCGTCAGCCACAGCAGCGCAGCCGTGACTGCAGTGACGATCCCGTTCCAGAGCAGCGTCGCCTGGAGCTGGCCAAGGCTGATGTTTAACTCGGTGAAGATGTGAAAGAGCAGATACCAGGGAACCGCCAGAAAGGCGGGCGCCGGCCCCTTCTTGCTATAGACGTCTCCCTCCGGGCCAAAGGCGCCCAGCACTTCGCCGGGGCTGTTGACCCACTGCGTCCATGCAATAGCGTTGGTGTCGATCGCCCCGCGCAGCGCCTGCGATTCGGTGACGGCGAAGAGGCTGACTTCATCGATAATGTGGAAGCGGCTGGAGTTGGTCAAGGTGTAGACCGTGACCAGCAGCGCCATGAGGACCAGGAGGCCGAAGGTGCGAGTGCGTTGCATGGGAAGCCTTTGCGATGCGTTACGTGCGCAGCCCAAAGATGCGCAGCCTCAGAACGGCGGCGGTGTACTGTTGGAAGATCGACCAGAAGCCGGTCTTGCTGTCGCCGTGGCGACGCAAAATGTAGAAGACCGGCACTTCGAGAATTTTCCAGTCCTGGCGCCACGCTGCCAGAAGGAGCCGAATAAAATAATCGCCGTAGCCGTAGAAAATCGCCGGAAAGAGCGGCGCCAGTGAATAAAGCTTTTCGCGGCGAATGGCGAAATAGCCGCTCAGGTTGTCCTGGATCTGCGTGTGCAACAGCGCCCGAATGAAGACGTTGTAAAGCTGGCTGAGATGGTAGCGCAGGCGATCCTCCATGCCGCCGCGCATGACAAAGCGGCTGCCGATCACGAGGTCGTAATAGCGCAACAGATCGACCATCTGCGGAATCATCGCCGGATCGTGGTTGAAGTCGGTGTCCATGACGACCAGGGTGCGGCCTTGCGCCAGCAGCAAGCCATCGCGGATCGATTTGGCCAGCCCTTTGTCTTGTGTGCGCACGAAGAGCCGGACAAGAGCCGTCCCCTTTCCTGGCAGCCGCCCCAGGTCGGCGCCGTCGAGATTGTAGCGTCGGCGCACCGTCTCCGCAGTGCCGTCCGGACTGTTGTCATCGACTACCACGACTTCAAACGCATAGCCTGTCGGCGCCAGCTCGCGTTGAATAGCGTCGATCAGGTCACAGATGTTGTCGCGCTCGTTGTACGTCGGCAGCACGATGGAAACGTCGACTGTCCCCTGCGGCTGCTCCGCCAGAAATTCTTGCATCGTCACAGCGTCCCATTGTAGCGAAGAGATGGGTGAAACTCGAAACGGAGGGCGTTTTAGAAAACCGTCACTGCCGGCCCAATGCGCAGAGAACATCGCAGATGTAGTCGATCTGTGCGTCCGTCAGCGCAGGCGAGCTAGGCAGGTTGAGGCCGCAGCGGCTGAGGTGCAGCGCCACCGGGCGCGGGGCCTTGCTGCGATAGGGGGGCAGCGTGTCCATCGGGTGAAAGAAGGGGCGACTGTCGACGCCTCGTTCGCGCAAGGCCGGAATCAATTCATCGCGGCTCAGCGCATAGGGCGGCTCGACCAGAATCGAGACCATCCAGTAGATGTTCGTATAGCCGGGGCGCTCTGCGGCAAACGTGACGCCGGGAACGCCCGCCAGTCGCTCTCGATAGCGCGCCGCGATCTCCCGTTTGCGCGCCAGGAAACGTTCGATGCGCTCCATCTGCGCTACGCCCACCGCCGCCTGCAGATTGGTCATGCGGTAGTTGAAGCCGACCTCCTCGTGCCAGTAGCGGCGATGGGGCGGCATGGCATGGTCGCGCAACGTTCGACAGCGGGCGGCCAAAGCCTCGTCGTCCGTCGTAAGCATGCCGCCTTCCCCCGTCGTGATGATCTTGTTGGCGTAAAAGCTGAACGCAGCGATGCGCCCCCATCCTCCGACGCGACGGCCGTAGATGGCCGCGCCGTGCGCCTCGGCCGCATCCTCGAGCAGAATCAGATGGTGCTCGTCGGCAAGCTCCTGAAGCGCCGGCATCGGCGCCGGATGGCCGTACAGATGCACCGGGATGACGGCGCGCGTGCGAGGCGTGATGCGTCGCTCCACATCCTCTGGGTCGATGCACCAGGTCACCGGGTCCACGTCGGCGAAGACAGGCGTTGCGCCGGTGTAATGGACGGCATTGGCGGTGGCGACAAAGGTCAGGCTGGGGACGATCACCTCGTCGCCGGGGCCGACGCCCAGGGCGTGCAGCGCCAGATGCAGCGCCGCCGTGCCGTTGCTCACACTGACCGCATGGCGTACGCCGCAAAAGCGTGCGAACTCCTGCTCGAAACGCATGACGTAGCTGCCCAGGCTGCTGATCCAGCCGCTGCGCACGGCGTCGAGCACGTACTTTTCTTCGCAGCCATCGAGCGAGGGTGTATAGACCGGGATGAAGTCCGGCGGACGCTCGGACTCCTGCGCTTCCAGATAGGGGAATAAAGAGAGTTGCTGAATCATCGTTTCGTCTTACAGTGAGCGTAAATTTCGCTCCGGTTGCTTCTTCAGATAATTTACCAAAAAAAGATTGTACTCGAAGCCAAGCGCATCGACTAACCGCTCTGACGCCGATCGGCGCAAAAAGTTGCTGACATGAGATCTACAGCACCGGAGATAGATCAAATTTCGATTGCAAAATCGCCGAAGATCGAGCACAATATCCTCAGAGGGATGAAGGAAACATCGCAAATTTGAAAATAGAATAAGGGTGTTTGGAGAGGAGTTCTATGCCAGAGGACGGAGGTCTGTACGAGTTCGTTCACATCTCTGAAATTGCATCCACCACGCGCGACCTGATGTCGCTGAACCTGAAGCACCGCACGCAGTTAGGTGGCCGCAGCGAGGGCGTTCACTCGCGCAGCGACCAGCAGGTCGAGTACATTGTCTTGCAGCAGGCGCGAGATTTCGTTGGTCGAGCGAGGGAGGGCTTCATGCTCAGCGTGCGCCAGTCCGACGTGCCCACCAAAGGCGAGCTGCGGTACCTGCTGGAGCGCGTCCTGTTGGACTGGTCATCGCTCAGCCGGGAGCTTGGCCTTGAGGAGGGGCGCGCGCCCGCCGATGAACTGAGCTCTGCGGAGACGTTGCGCCTGGTGCGCCGCCAGTTGTTGGCCTTCGGCATGGCGGCGACGGCGCTCGGCGCGCTCCCTCGCACGCCTGCAGAAGAGGTCACCTTCCCTTACAGCTATGGCAAGCCGCCCACCTACTGCGACATCCCCGCCCCCTCCTCGCCGGCGGAGATGCTGCACCGCCTGGAAGAGGTGGAGTCGATGCTTTGGAAGTTGATGTCAATGGAGTGGCAGGAGCTGGTCAACCATCATTACGGGCCGTTGCGCCGCACCTACGGCTTCTTCGAGGCCAACGCCCGGCTAGCGCAACAGGAGGCCGAGCGTTTCGGCGTGAAACCTGCGCGTCGCACGTTGCAGTTGTCGGCGTAGGCAAAGGATGCAACCTTCCAGAAAGCGCCGCTTCCTGAAAGGTTGCATTTTACGGGAACGCTTCGCCTGGCCGCGTTCAATCCCATCTATGAGATTGTTATGCGACCGCCTCGACGCAGCCAACCTCCGCCATGACGCGGCGCAACGCCTGCGCCGCATACGCCATTCCCTCCGGCCCGCTGAAGCCGCTGCTGTGTCCGGCGATCGCCAGATGCGGCTCCAGCGCGAGAATTCCCTGATAGCCCGCTTCGCGCAGCCGTGTAAGCAGCTCCGGCACCTGGCCATCGCCCTCGCCAGCGGCACAGACAGAGCCATCCTTTAGGTGAGCATCTTTGATGTGCACGTAGCCGACGTATTTACCCAACAACGGCCATCCGCGCTCCGTCACCCGCTCTTCGCCCACCTGCACGAAATTGGCCGGATCCCACACAAAACAGACGTTGCTGCGATCGAGCTGTTGCATGATGCGCGTACAGCGTGCGACGGTGTCGCCCACGATCTCCTTTTCATTTTCGAGCATGAGTTGATAGCCATGGGCTGCAGTGCGCTCGGCGAGACGCGCCAGCCGCTCCACAGCAGGCTCGACGTACCGGTCATAGTGCGCATTGGTCGATGTGTCGGGCGGATAGTAGGAGAAGACGCGGATGCGCCGCGTGCCGACGATCTCCGCTGTGCGCATGATGCGATCCAGCTTGCGGAATTCCTCCTCCATGGCGCCGTCGATCGGCGATTTGCCGATGGGGCTGCCGATGGCGTTGACGCGCACGCCTGCGGAGGCGCATAGTTCCGCCGCCTTGTGCGCCTCCTCGTCATCCAGGTCGAGCACATTTTTGCCCCAGACCGTGCGCAGCTCCAGGCCGGGGATGCGCAGCTCGTTGAGCACGCGCAGCTGATCGTGCAGCTTGACGGCGATCTCGTCGCCGAACGCGCTGAGGGTGAAGGTCGCTTCTGTCATGATGGATTCTCCTCTCTTAGTGGTGGGTTAGAGCGTCGGCCTGCAGTTGGGCCAGCAGCGCCGCATATTCGCCCCGATCGAGCGGAAACTCGACGGCCTGCTCCTTGCGGCTTGAGAGCGTGATGGCGTTGGCCAGCTCCAACGACATGCGCGCCGATTCTCCGTCGGCCAGCAGCGCCGCACCCTCGCGGATGGCGGCGTAGATGTTGGCGTAGATGTCGTTGTGGCTGCCCGTCCATCCAGAGGGCAAAGTCACTTCTATGACCTGTTGACCGGGGCCGCTGTAGATTTCCTCCGTCGTAGGGAAAAAGTCGCGCAGGTCCTGCTCGAAGCGTTCGAAGTGCAGCCTACCTTGTACGATCTCCAGCCGACCGGCGGTACCGAGAATTTCGATGCGCTCCGGCTGGCCGGATTCGGCGGTGCTGACGTGCAGCGATCCGATGGCGCCGTTCGGCCACTCGAACATCGCCTGCACCGTGTCTTCGGTTTCGATCGGATGCAGCGTCGTGCGCGTCCATGCGACCGTGCGCTTCGGCAGGCCGAAGAGATGGCAGATCAGGTCGAGGTTATGCGGCGCTTGGTTGAGCAGGACGCCGCCTCCTTCGCCGTTCCAGGTGCCCCGCCAGGTGGACATGCGGAAGTATTTGTGTGAGCGCGGCCAGACCGCAACCATATTGAGGAATTGCGGCTTGCCCAGCGCGCCGTTTTGAAGCAGCTCATACGCGGCGCGGATTTCGGGTCGCGAGCGGTGTTGAAAATTGACCGCCAGCAGGCGATCGGCGCGACGCGCCGCTTCGATCATGGCGTCGGCGTCCGCCACCTGGATCGCCATCGGCTTTTCGACCAACACGTGGGCGCCTGCTGCCAGCGCGTCGATGGCGATCGATGGATGCGAGGGGTGGGGGGTCATGATCACCACCAGCTCCGGCGCAACTGCGGCCAACAGCGAGCGGTGGTCGGTGAAAAAAGGGATGCCGTGGGCGTCGGCGCGCGCCTTTGCACCGGGGTCTATGTCCGCCATGCCGACCAGTGTGAAACGTTCCGGCGTCGCTGCGCGCTCGTGGAGAGGATAGATGCTGGCGCCGTTGCCGATAAAAGCGGTGCGAATCGGTTGTGAAGAAGAGGCGTACGAACTCATGTTTTTGTCCAATCCATTTGGTGATCTGTCTATGAGAAATTAAACGTCTAGTGTTCTTCACCAAAGCAACAGTCAAGTTGTAACTCACCTTACGCAGCCAGTTGAGCGGGGTTGAGTTCCCGCAACTTGGCATAAGCGGCATGCATGGCGGACAAATACAGTTTGGATTTGAGTGCAAAGTGATTGAGTTTGGGATTGCCCTTGAGCAGTTCGAGTTTGATGTAACCGCACAAAGCCGCAAAGAAATGATC
>CALFWA010000196.1 GCA_937928035.1 uncultured Caldilinea sp.
CGCAGCGCATGCGCCTGTCGTCACCGCCGACCGGGGAGGCATGGCGGAGCTGGTCAACCACGGCGAGGACGGCCTGCATTTTCGCATGGGCGACGCCGCCGATCTGGCCAGAGTTTTGCAGCGCCTTTTAGATGAGCCTGCGCTGCGCACCCGACTGCTACAGGGGGCGCGCCTACGCAAGATTCGCACTATCGAAGACGAAATGCACCAATTGTTGAGCATCTATGAGACTGCCCGAATCGTCGGCCACAGAACGCCCCACGCTATCTAAGTTTTCTCAGATCGTTGCGCGCAATTCCGCCTTCGGCATGGCGGCGCACGTGACCATCAAGGTGGTTTCATTCATTTTCACGGTTCTCGTCATCCGGCGGCTGGGCGCTGAAGTCTACGGCCAGTATGCGGCGGTGCTCGCCTTTGGCGCCGTCTTCGTTTTCTTCGCCGATTTGGGCCTCAGCCCCTACACGGTGCGTCAAGTGGCGCGGTTGCGCGATCGGCCAGACGGCAAAGAGGAGATCGAGAAGCTCTTCGGCAGCGTGCTGGCGTTGCGCTTTCTGTTGTCGCTGGGCGCCGCCGTCGCCATCATCTCGACTGCCTGGCTGACCGGACGGCCGATGGAGATGATCATCGGCGTCGCGCTGGGCGCCATTGGGCTGGTTGTCTACAGCGCGCAAGGCGCCGCCGAGGCGATCCTGGCCGGCCATGAGCGCATCGACATCGCCGCAGGCGCGCAGGTGGTGCATCAGGTCACGTTTGTTGCGTTGGGGACGCTGGCGCTGCTCTTCGCCACCGGCTACTACGGGCTGATCTTCGCCAACCTGGCCGGCATCGTGTTGATGACGATTCTTTGCTGGCAGGGCGTGCGACGACTGGGCGTGCGGCCGGCGATGCCGATCCCTTCCTGGTGGCTGCCGTTGCTGCGCGCCAGCATTCCCTTCGGCGTCATTGGCTTTACGTTGGGGCTGTCCTACAAGTTCGACACCATTCTGCTCAACATTTACGCCGGCGACGTTGTGACCGGCTATTACAACTCGGCGTATAACCTCATCTTTTCGGTGCTGGTGATCTCGAATGTGGTCAACACTGCTCTCTACCCCTCCCTTTCGCGCCAATCGGTGACGTATCCGGAGACCTTGCCCGCCATCCAAGAACGCATGTTGCGCTATCTGCTCATGATTGCCCTGCCCATTGCCGTCGGCGGCTGGGCGCTGGCGCCGGAGATCATCGGCTTTCTGTATGGCGGCAAATATGCAGGGGCGGTGCTGCCGCTGTCGATCCTGATCTGGGTGGTGCCGTTCATGTTTGTCACCGAGTTCCTGGGATATGTGATCGTGGTGAGTGGAGCGGAGCGTCGCGTGGCCTGGGCGATCACCGTCAGCACCACTATCAATGTGGCCTTGAACGCACTGCTGATTCCAATCTATGGCGTGACGGCGGCGGCGCTGCTGACGGTGCTGACGGAGGCGGTGCTGCTCTCCCAGTACGCGTGGGTGCTGCGCTCCAGGCTGCACCATGTGAACTGGAGCTACGTCCTATGGCGACCGGTTTTGGCGGCGGCGACGATGGGCGTGGTCGTCTATCTGATGCGCTCGCTCTATCTCCCGCTCGACGTTCTGATCGGTGCAGCGATTTATTTGGGGCTGTTACTCGCTCTGGGGGTGATCGGTCGGCCAGAGTTTGAGTTGGTGCTAGGCCTGCGCCGCCGGCAGGCGAACTAGCCAGGCGCTGCGTTTTACTTTGTTGCGTAATAGATGCGCACTTGATGGAGTTCGTCGGGCGCCGCCGCCATGATCTTCAGCACCTGCGCGCCCGCCTGCTCCAGGCAACTCACAATCTCCTGCTCTGGGATGAAGTGAATCTCCTGGGGATAGAGCTTGAGTCGATAGTAAAGCGTCGCCTCGGAGACTCCTAACGCTTTCAACAAGGCGTAAAGCCGACGACGAGGCTGAAGGCGATTGGGCGTTTTGATGTCATGGAGCGCGCTGAACACAATCAGCCCCTCTTTGCGCAGCACGCGAACGAACTCCTGCACAATGCGACGGACGACGCCGCGATCGGGGATGTGTTGCAAAACGCCCCAACTATGCACCAGGTCGAAAGCGTCGTTCGGCAGTGTGGCCAGCGCCTCCACGCTGCCCTGCGCAAATTGGGCGTCGGGCAAATCCCGGTGAGTTTCCCGCGCTTTCTCGATCAACGCGTCGGCGATGTCGAGCCCCAGATAGTGGCGAAAGTGCGCCCGGAAACCGCGCGACAGCCGTCCTACGCCGCAGCCGAAATCGAGGACGCGTTCCTTGCAGGAGGGGCGGCGAAGCGTTGCCGCGTGCGAGAGGGTTTCGGCGACCTGTCGATCGCCGGTTTCGAGGAACGCCTCGATGTCCCACCGGTTGAAGCGATTAGTTCCTGTCATCGCCCAGAATGGATCGAGACTTCCCAGGTCGTTCCATTGTTCTCTGTTTCTGTCTAGCGTCATGACGTCTCCTCTCGCACAGATCGGTCTCCGTCGCAGCTCGCCGGGATAGGCCTTCTTGGGTTTTGACGAAGACTACCTTGGCGAGCGTAGCTTATTTGGTAAATTTTCTTCCAATTTGAGCTTGTACCGGTTGTTGCTCTCCAGAGAGTGTGAGACTGTCAGCGAATCGCAAGCCAAAATCTTCGTCAGCCTATGTAAAATGAAAGCCAGAACGATAGCTCTGCTAGCGCCTGCTGTCATGCACAAGGGAGATCGATGCTAATGGAAGAGAATCGACGCGTTGCCGTCCTGCATTGGTATGATGACGTCGATGACTTAGCGCAGACCGTGACCAGAGCGCTGACAGAGCTGGGTTATCGGCCATTTGTCGCCCATTACACCAGCGAGGCGCTGGAGGACGCCCACTTTCTGTTCACCTATGCGCCGTGGGGGCGTCTTCAGCGCGTGGCGGCGCAGATCGCAAAGATGCCGCCGCAGAAGCGACCGTTCTGGGTGCATTGGAGCACCGAAGATTGCCCGGACATTCGATTGCCCGGCTGGGTGACCGTGCCTGTAGGGAGGGCGCTGGCCTGGCTGGATCGCTGGCAGGACGCCGCCGACCTGCGAGGCCGCCTCGCCCACACGGCTCCGCTGCGCTGGCTGAATCACCGTTTTCATAAATTTCGCTATGTCGGCATCTATCATCACGCGCTCAACGCAGGATTGATGGGGCTGCTCGTCGAATATTCCAAAGTCTACGCCGATTATTACAACTGCGCAGGAATTCCGGCGCGCTACGCGCAATGGGGGCTGCTGGACAATTCCCATGGAGGAGATTTCAGGCTGGAACGAGATATTGACGTGCTCTGGATCGGCACGCGGCGCACAAAGCGGCGCAGCAGGTTGCTCGACAAAGTGATGGGCGAGCTCGCCGCTCACGGCAAGCGCGTGCTCATTGTCGACGGCTCCGGCGGCCCTGTTTACGGCAACGAGCGCATGCTTTTGCTCAATCGCG
>CALFWA010000197.1 GCA_937928035.1 uncultured Caldilinea sp.
AAAGAAAGGCTGTTCCGTCAAAGTGTTTCCCAAACCTTTTGCGCGTGGCTGCGTCGGGCGGCGTCGAGCACTCTCTGGACGACCAACCCATCATAGAAGCTGGCGGCGTCGCTCAGCATGGTTTCTCCCATCGGCAGCGACAGCGCAAGCGTCTGTGCCAGGTAAAATGCGCCGATGGTGAAAGGCCCCTGATTGGGCAACCCCTCGGTGGGGGGCGGCGCCTGTCGAGTACGAATCGGCTCCCAGCTTCCGCCGGGATAGACGCCCTTCAAGCCGAAGAGCCGATCCTGGTTGTCGAGCATCAGCGCGCCGTCCGTGCCCACTACGAGGATAGACATGCCATAGCTGCCCGGCGTCAGCCCGCTGACGGTGATGTGCCCGGTCGCGCCGTTGGCGAAGCGCAACAGCAGATCGGCGTGATCGTCGGCCGTCACCGCTCGTTGTGCGCCGCTTTCCGGGTCGGTGCGGAAGAGGTGCCCGATCTGCAGTTGCGCCGTGACCGACTCGATGCGGCCGATCATCCAGCGCGCCAGGTCGATCAGATGGCTCCCCAGCGCGCCCAACATGCCGCCCCCGCGCTCGGCGTCGCTCCACCAGCTCCAGGGCTGCGCAGGGTCGAGCCGCTCCCCTCCTAAGCGGTCAAAACGGGCCTGGAGGACACTGCCGACGTAGCCCTCTCTAATCATCTGACGCATTTGTGCACGCTGAGGATGGAAGCGCAATTGGTGATCGATGATGGCAAGTTGCTCGGGCGCAGCCTGGGCGGCGGCCAACATCCGTTCCGCTTCCTGGACATTGAGCGCCGTCGGTTTCTCGCAGATCACATGTTTGCCCGCTGCTAAAGCCGCAACTGCTATTTCCGCATGAAGATGAGGCGGCGTGCAGATGCTGACGATGTCGACCTCGTTGCTCTGGACTAAAGCCTGCCAGTCATTGAACACCAGAGGAATATTGTGCGTTGCTGCCACACGCTCCGCATGCTCTCGCCGTGCCGAAGCGATAGCCTGTGGCGTCAGCCCACCGAGCCGAAAGGCGGCAATTTGTGCGCGGTTGGGCCAGCCGGCGCCGATGAAGCCCACGCGCAAACCTTGCTGTCCGGACATCGAATGCTCCTTTCTGAATATTGAAGGCGATGCAATGGCATTGCATATCGTACTCTCTTCAACTCGACTGAGCAACCGCTTGAGCCTGGAAAAGTGGAGCCATCCGCCGATCGCGCTTTACTTCCGCTGCGGCGATCTGGTAGGATTCACGATGAAGATCAAGCGTTACATGCGAGGCAAGCCTTATGAGTAGGTTGTATGCAGCCATCCCGATCTTGCGCGCCGTGCAGTCTTCGCCGCCGCCTGCAGATGCCGACCTCGACGAGCCGAGGCTCTATTTCAATCGTGAGCTGAGCTGGGTCGACTTTAACTGGCGCGTGCTGGCGTTGGCTATGGATGAGCGGACCCCCTTGTTGGAGCGCGTCAAGTTCGTTGCGATCACTGCCAGCAATCTCGATGAATTTGTGCAGAAGCGCATCGGCGGCCTGCGACGCCAGGAAGCAGCAGGCGTGACGCAGCTCTCCGACGACGGCCTGACGCCCACCGAACAGTTACGTCTTTTGCATGCGGCCACCACGCAGATGCACCAGCGCATGACAGCACTTTGGGAAACGGAGCTGCGTCCTCGTCTGGCGCTGGAAGCCGACATTCACGTGTTGGACTACGCCACCTTGTCCACTGCGCAGCGTAGCCTGCTCTATGAACGCTTCCACGATGAAATCTATCAGGTGCTGACGCCGCTGGCGGTGGATCCAGGCCATCCCTTTCCGTTCATCTCCAACCTCAGCCTTTCGCTCGCCGTGGTGTTGCGCAATCGCAAGCGAGGCACCATCCATTTTGCGCGTATTAAGCTGCCGCAGCCGCGTCTGATGGAAATTCCAGGCGAATGCGAATGCACGCGCAATCCGAAGCCGCACTATTTCGTTCCGATCGAGCAGGTGGTGGCTGCGCATGTGGAGGATTTGTTCCCGGGCATGGAGATCATCAGCGTTCACCCTTTCCGCGTGACGCGCAACGCTGACGTGCGCCGCAACGAGGAGGAGGCCGAAGACCTGCTGGAGATGATCTCTGCCGAATTGCGTGAACGCCGCTTCGCCGAGGTTGTGCGCCTAGAGGTGGACCGAGCCATGCCGGAATACGACCGTCAGCTCCTCGTGCGCGAGCTGAATCTCCGCCCGGAAGATGTGTGGGAAGTCGATGGGCTATTGGATCTGACCTGCTTGTTTGCATTGACAGAGATCGATCGCCCTGCGCTGAAATACGAGCCGTGGGAGCCGGTGATCCCACCGGAGCTGCGCTACGAAGGAGAGAGCAAAGACGCGCCCAATATCTTCGCCATTATCCGCAAAGGCGATTTGATGGTGCATCATCCCTATGATTCGTTCGCCGTCAGCACGCAGCGCCTGCTGGAAGAGGCGGCGGAAGATCCGCATGTGCTGGCCATCAAACAGACGCTCTACCGCACTTCGGACGATTCGCCGATCGTCGCCGCTTTGATCCGCGCAGCAGAGCGAGGCAAGCAGGTCGCCGTGTTGGTGGAAGTGACGGCGCGCTTCGACGAGGCCAACAACATCGAGTGGGCGCAAATTTTGGAGAACGCCGGCGTCCACGTCACCTATGGGCTGGTCGGCCTGAAGACGCACACCAAAGCCACCCTGATCGTGCGCAACGAAGAGGGGCGCATCCGCACTTACTGTCACATCGGCACCGGCAATTACAACCCCAAGACGGCGCGGCTCTACACCGATCTAGGGCTGCTCACGTGCCGTCCGGAGTTAGGACGCGATATCGTGAACCTGTTCCATTTCCTCACCGGCTATGCGCCTGCGCAGCGCTACGAGCAGACCCTGGTGGCGCCGGTCTATATGCGCGATCGCTTCGAGTCGCTGATCGACGCTGAGATTGCGTACCAGCATGCGACAGGCAACGGCCGTATCATCGCCAAAATGAACGGCCTGGACGACAAGCGCATGGTGAAAAAGCTCTACGAAGCTTCGCAAGCTGGCGTGCAGATCGACCTGATCATCCGCGGCCACTGCACGCTGCGCCCAGGCCTACCCGGCTACAGCGACAACATCCGCGTCATCAGCATCCTGGGACGTTTTTTGGAGCACGACCGCATTTTCTATTTTCACAACAACGGCCAGCCGATCACGATCATCGGCAGCGCCGACTGGCGCACGCGCAACCTCTCGCGCCGCGTCGAGCTGGCGACGCCCGTGACCGATCCAAAGCTGCAGCAACGTTTGATCGACATTCTGCATGACGCCCTGAGCGACAATCGCTCGGCCTGGGAGCTGGACTGCGACGGTTTCTATCGACTGCGCATGCCTGCACCCGGAGAAGAGGTGCGCGAGTTTCAGGCGATCATGATGAAAAAAGCTCTTCAGCGCTCGCTGGGGAAATAAGTTCTTCACTGCTGCTCCCGTTGGCCCGGAACATTCACCGCCTCTGCTCCGTCACCTGGCTAGAATGCAACTTGTTTTGCGCAGACGGATAAGGAGGCGCTATGCGCACGCCAGCTCGCAGTCCACTCTACATGATTTTCTCGCTGCCTATCGTTGTCTATTTATGGGTGATGGGAGCGATGCTGCCTGCCAGCGTGCAGGCGCAGGGGACTCCTCCGTGGCCGGGGCCGCCGCTCCTGCCCCCAACTCCGATCGAGCCGCCGATTATTTTCAGTCCACAGGTCGTCGTGGAGCGCCATGCAGTCAATGCAGTGATCGAAGGTCAGGTGGCGCAGGTCGAGGTCACCCAGGTGCTGCGCAACCTGTCAGGCCGCGTGGCGGAAGGCGTTTACGTGTTCCCGCTTCCCGCCGACGCCACGGTGAGCGATTTTCAGATGACCGTCGATGACCACACGCTGGAAGGCAAGCTGCTCGACAGCGAGGAAGCACGACGCATCTATGAGCAGATCGTCCGCAATCAGCGTGATCCTGCCCTGCTCGAATATCTGGGGCGCGGCCTCTTCCAGACCAGCGTCTTCCCGATTCCAGCCGGTGAAACGCGCACCGTTCGCCTCGCCTACAGCCAGTTGCTCAAACACAAAGACGGACTGCACCGTTTCGACTATCCGCTGCGGGCATCCCACCGCAACGCAGGCGCCGCCGAGGAGATTGCATTGCGCATCGAACTGCGCAATCTCCCCGGTCTACGCACGATATACAGCCCGAACTATCCGATCACGATCGAGCGCCTCGCCGATGACCATGCTGTGGTTCTTTATAAGGCCGCAGGCGCAGAGCCGACCGGCGACTTCGACTTGTATTTCGGCGTGGAAAAACAGCCGATCGGCGTCGATCTCCTCTCCTACAAGCCGGCCGGCGAGGACGGCTATTTCCTGCTGTTGGCTGCGCCTGCGCTCGAAGTGGCCGCAGAGGAAGTGGTCGCACGCGACCTGATCGTGGTCATCGACGTCTCCGGCTCTATGCAGGGAAAAAAGATCCAACAGGCCAGAGAGACGATGCGTTACCTCGTTCAAAACCTCAACCCGGAGGATCGCTTCAACCTGATCGCCTTCAGCACCGGCGTCTCGCTGTGGGAAAAAACGCTGCAGCCGGTCGATGCGCGCACACAGCAGTCGGCGATGCGCTGGATCGACAAGTTGCGCGCCACCGGTTCGACCGACATCAACCGCGCGCTGTTGGAGGCGCTGGCACAGCTCGAGGCCGAGGCCCTCGACCGACCCGCTTACATTCTGTTTCTCACCGACGGCCAGCCGACCCAGGGAGAAATGAACGTCGACGCCATCGTGCGCAATGCGCTGAACAACTTGCCGGGTGAACGCTCGGTGAGGCTCTTCACCTTCGGCGTAGGATACGACGTCAACACCGATCTGCTCGACTTGCTCGCCGACAATCTGCGCGGGGCAAGCCACTACGTCAAACCGGACGACGCCATTGATGAGGCGGTGAGCGCCTTTTACGCCCAGGTCAGCACGCCGGTGCTCACCGACATCCAGCTCGACTTTGGCGAATCGATCTTCATCGAAGATGTGTATCCTCAACCCCTGCCCGATCTCTTCGCCGGGCGCCAGCTTGTCGTCGTTGGCCGCTATCGCGAAGGCGGCGAGGTCGAAGTGACGCTCTCCGGTCGCATCAACGACAAAGAGAGAGTCTACGTCTACCCGCAGCGCGCCTTGGTCGAAAGCGGGGGGGAGCCGTTCGTCGCTCGGCTCTGGGCCACGCGCAAGATCGGCCACCTGCTCGCCCAAATTCGACGCAGCGGCCCGGACCCGGAGCTGGTGCAGGCGGTCATCGACCTGAGCCTGCACTATGGCGTCCTGACGCCCTATACTTCGTATCTTGTCTTGGAGCCGGATGCGCCAGCCTTGTCGCTCGATGCAGCAACGCAGGCGCCGACGCAATTGGCGTTGCCTGATGTGGCGCAACTGCGCACCCAAGGAGTGGAGATCGCCGCCAATGCCTATGCAGCGCCGGCCGCCGGCGCTACAGCAGTGATCGCCAGCCAGGAGCGCAGGGCGCTGCTCCAAGCGGAAACCACGCAAACGATTCCATTGGAGATGCGTTACGTCGCCGGTCGGGCCTTCGTCCTGCGCTCCTATGTCGTCGATGCGGAGGGGCGTCGCCTGCCTGTATGGGTGGACACGCGCTACCAGGAGGAGATGGAGACCACCGTCGTTGCCTTCGCCAGCGATGCTTATTTCGCCCTGCTGGACGAGCCAGGGATGGCGCAAGCGTTGGCGCTCTCGCCGGAGATGGTCATCGTGACCGATGAGGGCGAAGCGATTCGGATCACGACCTCTGAGGCCGTTGAGAGATAAGAGAAAAGGAGAGCGGGGAGAAGGCTTTTCATCCTCATTCTCTCACTTCTCCCCCCTTAAACTTGCCAGGTCGAACACCGGTCCGTGCACGCAGGCGCGCGTCCAGCGGCCGTTGGCAAGCGATATGAGACAGGCGAGACAGGCGCCGTAGCCGCAGACCAGGCGGGCGTCGACCAGGCACTGCACCACGCCGGGGTCGATGCGCATGCGGGCGGTGCGCACGGCCTCGGCCAGCGCAGCGATTTCGCAGTCAGGCAGGGCGATCGCTGCGGCGTCCGCCCACGCCAGCGCCTCTTGCAGACGTTCGCGCCAGCGCGCCTCGTCGGCCTCCTGATGCACTTCGGCTGCGAAAGGCAGCAGACTGCGCAGCGTTGCATCAAGCGTTCCCTTTGCTTTCAACAAGAGCAGCACGCTTCCGCCGCGATCCAGCATCGCGTGCAGGAGAGGCGTCAGCGCCAGGATGCGCGCGGGAACGCCGATCAGCGCCAGGCGTTGCGCCCGCTCAGGCGAGGCAAAGCCGTTGCCCAGCGGCCCGATCAGATGAATGCATTCGCCCGGTTTGCGCGTCGCTAACCAGCCGACGCCTGCATCGTCCAGCGCAGGCGTGGTCAAAACCCATCGCTCAACGTCCTCCTCATCGGTGCGCGAAGGCCGCCAGCCGGCCACAAAGAGCGGCCGGCGCAATGGCAACGTCCAATCGTGCGCTTGCGCCCAGGGCGTCAGCTCGGCGCAGCGCGCCAGAAAATAGCGTCCTGCCAACTTGTCGTGCGGCAGACCGGCGGGCGTAGCCACCGTCAGCAACAGGCCGCCAGCGATGATCTGCGCCGCTTCCACGCATGCGATCACGCCGCCGTTGGCTGCAATCGAGGGACGCTCGGGCGCTGTGAATTGCGAGTGTTTCATGGTAGGCTAAAAATGTGCGCGTCGCGTGATGCGTGTTGCGTGTTGCATTGAGGACACGAAACACGCAACAAACATATTCTGTCATCTTCCGGAAATGTCGCCAAATGGCTATTCGACCTGAACGAAGGATTTCACAGCGGATTTCATGGCGCGACTATTGGCGCATGTATCTTTGGAGTCGAGGATTGCCGGTTGGCGTTGTGATCGAGGCGCAGACGGTGTGGCCGCTTGTTCTGCTGCCGTTTGCGCTTTTCGGTCAGCTCGTGACGCCGCATCCGGTGTGGGTGGCGCTCTTGACGTCGATCGTGGGTGTCTACGCTATTGGCTACGCTTGGGTGCGCGAGCAGGTTCAGGGCGTTCGCTTCACGCGACGGCGCATCGGGGCCATCCTGGTGGCTGGCGATGCGCTACAAGAAGAATTTGTCGTCTCCAACCAAAGCGGGCTGCCACTGCTGTGGGCGGCCTTCGTCGACGCCTCCGATTTGCCAGGATATGCACCGGGCGTCGTCGTCGCCTGCGGCGCCCACAGCGAATATCGATGGAAAACCGAAGCGGTCTGCGAGCGCCGCGGGGTCTTTCGACTTGGTCCGCACTCCATCGAAATGGGGGATCCGTTCGGGTTGTTCCGGGCGGTGCAGCGCTATGACAGCTTCGATCGGTTGCTGATTTACCCGCGCGTCGTGCAGTTGCCGGAGGTGGCGCTGCCGCGCGGCGGCGCCGATGGTCACACGCGGCGGCGCCGTTCCCTCACCGGCGCGCGGCTGGCGGCCAGCGTGCGCGACTATACGCCCGGCGATTCGCTGCGGCTGGTGCACTGGCGCACTACGGCGCACCGGGGGCGACTGACGACGAAGGAGCTTGAGCTGGAGCCGAGCGGCGACGTCTGGATCGTGCTTGACCTGGATGCAGCCGTGCAGGCCGGCCAGGGCGCAGAGAGCACGCTGGAGTACGGCGTAATGTTGGCGGCCAGCATGGCGGCGGAGATGGTTTCCGGCCGCGAGCGCCGCGCCGTCGGGCTGTTGACTGCCTCCGGCGACGAGGTGATCACGTTGGCTCCACAGCCCGGGCAGGCGCAGCTCTGGGCGATCCTGGCGGCATTGGCGCCCGCTCAGCCCTCGGCTACGCCCCTGCACGCGTTGTTGCAGCGTAGCCTGCCCTTGTTGGGGCGTCGCCACACGCTGGTGGTCGTGACGCCTTCGCTCGGCGAAGGCGCTCCGCTGTGGATCGCGGAGCTGGTGCGCGCAGGCCGACAGGGCCTCTTCAGCAGCGTGCTGGCCGTCGCCGCGCCGGAGCAGAGCGCACAGGCGGATGAATGCCTGGCGCTGCTCACACGCCTCGACATTCCCCATCAGTTTCTGCGCACGGACCTGCGCCTGCGCACGGCGCTCACCTATCGTCGACGCCGCAAAGTGATCCGCACTACGCCCACCGGCGGCGCTTTCACCGTTGAGGTCGAGGAGGAGGTCGGGTGAACGAGCGCGCGTTCGGCTGGGATGCAGACGCTGCAGAGACGGGGAGCGCATGGTCGGTGCGTAGCCTGCGCTGGCTCATCGAACGTGGCCGCCCTCATCTCGGTTGGACGGCGCTGACGCTCTGCCTGGCGTTGAGCTTGCTGCCCGCTGCGCTGCTGTGGGAAAATCGCTGGCTACGCTCAGGGCCGTTGATTGCGCGCCTCTATCTTGCCGGGCCATTGGCGATTCTGCTGATCTGGCTGTTGTTGGGGTGGGGGCGCCCCTGGGCGCCCATGCATCGCAGGCTGCGCATCTTAGGGCAGGGACTGGGGTTGGCGCTGCTCAGCGCAGCGGCGACGACGCAGTTGCTCGTCGGCTGGGCGCCGGGGCCCGGCCTGCTGTGGCAGGCGGCGGCGACCGGCGCCTGGGGACTCCTCGTTGCGCACGCCGTCGACGCGTGGCAACGCGTGCTCGTTCGCTACACGCTCTGGTGGCAAGGCGTACAAAACAACGCAGCTGGCCGCGACGATCTGATTGTCTTTGGCTTTGCGCTGGCAGTCGTCTGGCTCTTCAGCCTGGCGACCGGATGGCTTGCCTATCGGCATCGCAACGGCCTGCTGGCGGCGACGCCCCTCCTATGGCTCGTTGGACTGGTGATGCTCTACAGCGCCGTCGACCGCTGGCTCTTTGTGGCCGGCGTGGCATTGGCCCTGCTGCTGCATCTGGCGCTCGATCAGCAGGCGCTGTTGCAACGGTGGCGCCGCCTAAACCTCGACCACAACCCGATTGTGTTGACCGAGCGCGCGTTTGTCTCGTTGGGGCTGATCGCGCTGGTCGTCACAGCGGCGGCGGTTGCGCCCAACCTCCATTCGCCGGAGCTTGCGAGTCGGTACTACGCTCTGCTCGCGCCCGTCAACGCCCGGCTGGAGGCGCTCGCCAAGCGCGCATTCCCAGAATTGACAGGCGTCAATCCCTGGTCAGGCGGCGATGCGATCGGTGGATTGCCGAACGAGTTCTTGTTGCGCGGCGGCCCGACGTTGAACGAGCGACCGGTGATGCGCGTGCGCACCAGCGAGCCCCCCACTTCTACGACGCTCCTCCGCTGGCCCACAACTTGCGCGGGATGACCTTCTCCGCCTACGACGGTCGCGGCTGGCAAAACCCGGCTTCCCTGCTGCGCACCGAACGCGCAGCCGAGCAGCCCTGGACGTCCCTCTCGGATGAGGGGCGACGCCCTCTTCTCCAGAATGTGAGCATGAACCTCGTCGGTCGCACCCTCTTCGCCGCTGGCGAACCGCTGGCGCCCTCGGTGACCTATCAGGCTGAAGAGCGCTTCCCAGGCGACCTGGTGGCGCTGCGCAGCGCCGAGCGCAACTACACCATCGTCTCGCTTGTTCCTGCGCTCTCTGCGGACGAGCTCGACGCCTTGCCGGGGTGGGAGGTGGAGCCGCTGCCCGACGAGTACGCCATCTATCTGGAGCTGCCGGAGCGCGTGGTCCCGCGCGTGCGGACGCTGGCGACCCAACTGACCGCCGACGAAGCGACGCTTTTCGCCAAAGCGACGGCTATTGAACGCTATCTGCGCACCTTTCCCTATGACCTGACCGTCCCGTCGCCGCCCGAGCATGTGCAAGACGTCGCCGACTATTTTCTCTTCGAGCTGCAGCGCGGCTATTGCGACTACTACGCCACTGCGTTTGTGGTGCTGGCGCGCGCTGCCGGCATCCCGGCGCGCTTCGTCACCGGCTTCACCAATGGGTCCTGGAATCCAGAGCAGCAGGCGTGGACGGTCACCGAGGCCGACGCCCACTCGTGGCCGGAGGTCTACTTCCCGCAGGTGGGGTGGATTCCCTTCGAGCCAACGGCGGGCCGGCCCGAGCTTATGCGCATCGGCCTGCCGCGTAGCGGGGCTGTCGAGTCGGCGCCGCCGCCAACCGTGCAGCCCTTGCCGCCGCCCTCGCCCTCCTTCGATGACCGCTGGCTGTGGCTCCTCTTCCCGGCCATGGCGCTGATCGCCGGTGGAATCTGGCTGTTGCAGCGCTGGCGCCTGCGCCATGAAGACCCGTGGGAGACGCTGCTGCGCTGGGGCAGTCGTCTGGGACGCTCGTTGCAGTCGGGGGAGACGGTGTTGGAATATGGCGCGGCTCTGGCCATGCACATTCAGACTTGTCGCCAGGATGAGCCGGAGCTATGCCGCCTTGTCAGCCGTGAGGTGTTGGGCCTGAGCGAGGAGATCAGCGCGCTGCGCTATGCTCCTGTCCATCGACGCAAGCAACTCCATACGCGGATCGTTGCACGTTGGGCACGATTGCGCACCTATTTGCGCCGAGTCAAGTGATCGGAGCAACAGAGAGTTTTCATCTCCGGCGCGCTCGCCGAAAAAAGTTCACCTTTATTGAGCAGGGCAGCATATACCCCTGAGACCGGATAGGTGATTATTGTTGTTTTGCCAGGCGTACGTAGAGCAAACCGACGATTACGCCATAAATCAGATGTCCCATCAGGCTCATCCATTGCAGGGGGCCAACCTGAAGGATCATGGCACTCATGCCAAGTATCAACGGCATCAATACCAGCGCCCCCAGCACCCACCAGAGCACTCCATAGACAGCGCCGGCTAAAATACCCATGGTGTAGTTCAGCGGCAGCCGAACGGCGACGATGCCGTAAATTGCCCCGATTACACCACTGATTACCATATGCACGACAAAACCGATGAGCTGGTTTTGCGAGCCGACAAGCATGGCAACCATCGGCAGCATCCCCTGACTCGCCATCATGGCACCAAATACCAATCCGCCGCCGACGCCGGCTAGAACGCCTGCCAAGAGAGACTTTGCGTCAAAAAACTGGGTCGAGCTTCGCATACTTGTAGACATATCCACCTCCTGGGCCGACAAACTTCTTGTGTCACCAAAGACAAGGGAGAGGCTTGCGTCGATGTCCTTTTAGGTAGGCAAAAGCATGGCCTTTGTCTACTCCGGCTCTACCTCATGCAGCGGATTTTTCAGAAATCTATTTCGGGACTAGGTGCTCAAAAATGTAATGCTTGATGAAAAACTTCTTGTGTGGCGCCTCCAGGATAGAACGAAGACGGAAAACTATATGTAGGTGCGCTTACGTAAGAACGTTTCCAAAACGTTTCCAATCGGAGTAGGGAGTCCGTATCGGGAGTAACACGTATCGGAAAAGTGTTTTCTGCCTATCGTCAGTTGACAACGGCTCTGTGTGTCGCTATACTAGCAAACCATAAAAGTACTCTGCGTGTCACGTATCGAATTTTAACCTAATTGTTTATCGAATTTCGCATGATGTTCGCAGTTGTCGCTGTAATTAGCCTTCTCCTTAGCGTAGTGCTTCGGGTCGTACTTGTAGACCGGAAGCTGATTGGGGTTGGAGAAGGTTGAAGCGCAGGCTGCTTCACACAAGGTCATCGTAGACCCTTCCCAACCGGGAAGGGTCTTTTTTTATCGGTTTTTCTGTCGAGTCTGGTTCCGGTCCGGCAACGAAGGAGATTCGAATATGCCAAAAAGGAATGGAAACGCAGCTTCAGCATCGCCGGAGACGCCTGTGCGAATGAAGGGAGCACAAATGGTTTGGGAGGCGCTGCTGCGCGAAGGGGTGCGTGTGATCTTCGGTCATCCAGGCGGCGCCATCCTGCCGACTTACGATGCGCTAGCGCCGTATGAGGCGGCGGGCAAAATCCACCACGTGCTGGTGCGCCATGAGCAGTGCGCTGCGCACATGGCCGACGGATGGGCGAGGGCGACAGGCGAAGTGGGCGTCTGCATCGCCACCAGCGGTCCGGGCGCCACCAACCTGGTCACCGGCCTGGCCACGGCGCAGATGGATAGCGTGCCCGTCGTCGCCATCACCGGTCAGGTGCCTACCAACCTCCTCGGCACGGACGCCTTCCAGGAGTCCGACGTCGTCGGCGTCACGGCCCCCGTCTGCAAGCACAACTACCTGGTCACCGACGTCAATGAACTTCCCTTGATTCTGAAAGAAGCCTTCTACATTGCTCGCGAAGGCCGGCCCGGCGTTGTACTGATCGACATCTGCAAAGACGTTCAGAACGCCGAAGGGTGGTTCCGCTACGACTTTGAGATCGACCTCCCTGGTTTCGAGCCGTGGCCTCAGGTGGATATGGAGGCTGTGCGCAAGGCGGCAGAGCTGATCAACAAGGCGGAGCGACCGTTGGTGCTTGCTGGCCACGGCGTGCAGCTTGCAGGCGTGGGCAGAGAGCTGCTCCAGATGGTGGAGAAGGCTGAAATTCCTGTGGTCACCACGCTTCTGGGCGCCGGCAACATCCCGGAAAGCCATCCGTTGAGCCTGGGCATGGGCGGCATGCACGGGGAAGCCTACGCCAATCGAGCGGTGCAGTCCTGCGACGTATTGATCGCTATGGGGATGCGCTTCGACGACCGCATCACCGGCAGATTGGACGCCTTCGCTAAACAGGCGAAGATCATCCACTTTGAAGTGGATAAGGCCGAGGTGGGCAAGAACGTCGTGCCCGACGTGGCGGTGGTTGGCGATCTGGCCGAGACGCTGCCGGCCTTGCTGCCTTTGATCGAGGAGCGCCGTCATCAGGTGTGGCTGCAGGAGATTCGAGAGTGGAAGAAGGACACGGAGCAGACCGATATTCTCAACTATGAAGTGGATGAGCTGATTCCCCCCTTTGTGATTCGCCAGCTCTGGCACGCCACCCACAACGCCAAGAACGGCCCGCCCATCATCGTGACCGACGTGGGGCAGCATCAGATGTGGGAGTGCCAGTATTTCACCCACGACCATCCTGGCCAGTTAATCACCAGCGGCGGCTTGGGGACAATGGGTTTCGCACTGCCCGCCGCCATCGGCGCCCAGATGGCGCACCCAGATCGGCTGGTGTGGGCGGTCGTCGGTGACGGCGGCTTCCAGATGACGATGCAGGAGTTGGCGGTCATCAAGCAAGAGGGCAACCTGCCGGTCAAGATCGCCATCATCAACAACGGTTTCCTGGGTATGGTGCGCCAGTGGCAGCAGTTGTTCTACGAGAAGCGCTATGTCGGCACGCCCGTCTGGTCGCCCGACTTCGTGAAGCTGGCCGAGGCGTACCAGATTCCGGCGCTGGCGGTCACAAAGCCGGAGCAGGTCGTGCCTGCGCTGGAGCAGGCGCTGAACACGCCCGGCCCCTTCCTGATCGACTTCCGCGTCAAAGAGGAAGTCAACGTCTATCCGATGGTGGCGCCTGGCGCAGCGGTGGATCAGCTGATCCGTCGCCCCAAGCCGGCGGTGATGCAAGGCTATAGCGGCGTGCAGCCGAGTTGGTGAACAAACAGACTGAGAGATAGAGGTAGATAACCTTCCAAACTCTCTGCTCTCGAAAATACAAAAAGGTGAAGCAACCATGAAATACACACTGATTGCCTGGATGCGCGACAAGCCCGGCGTGCTGAGTCGGGTGGCGGGGATGATGCGCAGGCGCAACTTCAACATTGACAGCCTGCAGGTGGGGCATAGCGAAACCCCCGGCATCAGCCGCATGACCTTCGTCGTCGATGGTAACGAGCGGATGGTCGATCAGGTCATTAAGCAATTGCGCAAGCTTGTTGACGTCACGCGCGTCGAAAATATCTCCGAGCAACCGATCGTGGCGCGCGAGATGGCGCTTATCCGCGTCTCAACCAACGCCGAGAACCGCTCGGAGATCGTTCAGATGGTCAACATCTACCGTGGGGAGATCGTGGATGTGGCGCTCGATTCGATGATCGTCCAGATCGTCGGCTCTGAAGACCGCGTCGCTTCACTGATTGACCTGCTCGACAACTTCGGTATCATCGAAATGGTGCGCACTGGCCCGGTGGCGATGGCGCGTGGCCAGATGGAGCACAAATATCGTCGTAGCACAGCTGTCTGGCGTGCCCAGGCCAACGGCAGAGATGCAACTGCGGCCGAACGGTTTCGGACAGGGGGCGTGTAGACTGTTAGAGAAGGTGTTCAGGTCTTGGGGTTTTCAAGGGAAAGCAATGCCTCGATCTGCTGAAAACTCCAAGACCGTCAAAACTTCAGTTGTTCTCACGACACACCATCAAAAAACCGACAAGGAATCATCATGGCGAAGATTTACTACGAAAACCAGGCGAATCTCGACGACATCCGCAACAAGAAAATTGCGATCCTTGGCTATGGCAGCCAGGGCCATGCACATGCGCTCAACCTGCGCGACAGCGGCATGGACGTGCGCGTCGGCCTCTATCCGGGCAGTAAGAGCTGGGCCAAAGCCGAAGCGGATGGCCTGCGCGTGCTCAACACCGCCGAGGCATGCGCCGAAGCCGATATAATCATGGTGACGCTGCCCGACCCGATCCAGGGCAAGGTCTATGAGCAAGACATTGCGCCCAATCTCAAGGAGGGCGACACCTTGATGTTCGCCCACGGCTTCAATATTCGCTTTGGCTTCATCCAGCCGCCCGCCAACGTCGATGTCAGCATGGTGGCGCCCAAAGCGCCTGGCCATCGCGTGCGCGAGGTCTTCAAAGAAGGATCGGGCGTGCCGGCGCTGGTGGCCGTCCATCAGGATTTCAGCGGCAAAGCGCTGCAGAACGCGTTGGCCTACGCTAAAGGGTTGGGCTGCACGCGCGCCGGCGTGTTGGAGACGACCTTCGCCGAGGAGACCGAGACCGACCTTTTCGGCGAGCAAGCGGTGCTCTGCGGCGGCGTCAGCGAGCTGGTCAAGGCGGGCTTCCAGACGCTCGTCGAAGCAGGCTATCAGCCGGAGATTGCCTACTTCGAATGCTTGCATGAGCTGAAGCTGATTGTCGACCTCATGTATCAGGGCGGTCTCAGCTACATGCGCTACAGCATTTCCGACACCGCCGAGTGGGGCGACTACAAGAGCGGTCCGAAGATCATCACCGACCAGACGCGCGAGACCATGCGCCAAATCCTGAAGGACATCCAGAGCGGCGCCTTCGCCGAAGAGTGGATGGACGAATATCACAGCGGCGGCAAGAACTTCTACGCCCGCCGCGCCCAGGAGCAGAACCAACTGATCGAGGTCGTCGGCAAACAGTTGCGACGGATGATGACCTTCCTGGATGCGAAGGAAGTGAATTGAACAAATGCGCAGCGAAAGCCAGGAGTCGCTTCATGCAATCTTTCGGCGAGCTTCGTGGAATTTAACAAATGAATTTGGGAATCCGTAGGCGCTGCTCGTAGCTGCCCCTTCTTGAGACGGCCACAACTTTGTAGTCTGTCGAGGAGATGCGGCTGGGAGCTGCACCTACGATTCTTGCCGGATGATTTTTGTTAAAAACATCGAGCTTTCTGGAAGAAAAGCCATTTGATTGCACAGCATCTATGACCGACATCATTGCAACGATCGGCCCGGCCTGTGCCGACGTGGGCGTTCTGGCCGATATGATCCGCGCCGGCATGAGCGTGGCGCGCATGAACTTCAGCCACGGGGACTATGCCTTTCACTCGCGCATGGCCGGGCTTGTCCGCCAAGCCATGGAAAAGGCAGGGAGGTCGGTCGCGCTGCTCGCCGACTTGCAGGGCGCTAAAGTGCGCGTCGGCTGGCTGGCGCAGCCGGTTCCCGTGGCTGTCGACCAGCCGGTCATCCTGGTGGGCACGGAGGTAGATGCACGCGAGGACGGCGACGGCCTGTTATCCGACGCCGTCCTCATCCCAGTCGACTTCGACCTGGCACCCCATCTCAAGCCCGGCGCCACCGTGTTGATCGATGACGGCAACATCGAGCTACACGTCGAGTCGATTGTGGACGGTCATGTTCACTGTCGCACGGTGCACGGCGGCGAGATCAAGTCGCGCAAGGGCGTCAACGTCCCTTACACTATGTTGCCGATCCCGGCGCTGACCGACAAGGACCGCGCCGACGCTTCTTTTGCCGTCAGCCTGGAAGTGGACTGGATTGCACTCAGCTTCGCCGGTTCGGCGGACGACGTCAACGAGCTGCGTGCAATCGTGGCGGCGGCGCAGGCGCACAGCAACGTGCATAAGCTTCCACGCATCATGGCGAAGATCGAGCGGCCCGACGGCGTGGAAAACCTGCGCGCCATCATCGAGGCGAGCGACGGCGTCATGGTGGCGCGCGGGGACCTGGCCCTGGAAACCAGCCCCTGGCAGTTGCCGTTGCTGCAAAAGCAGATCGTGCGCGCCTGTCGCCGCGCGCACAAGCCGGTGGTCGTCGCCACGCAGATGCTGGAGAGCATGATCCATAACCATCGCCCTACGCGCGCCGAGGTCAGCGACGTCGCCAACGCGCTGCTCGACGGCGCCGACGCCGTCATGCTCTCCGGCGAGACTGCGGTCGGCGCCTATCCGGTGCAGGCCGTGCGCACGATGATCATGATCTGCCAGAACGTGGCGCCGGGCTTGTCAACTCACAACCCGCTTTCGGCGACGGTCAACGGCGCTTCCGTTGGCGTCGGCGCTCAGCGGCCATCGCTGGAGCCTGTGCAGCGCGAACGCTTTGTTTTATAATATGCTCTATTGAGAAAGCATTCTGCTCGGCGAGACGTCAGG
>CALFWA010000198.1 GCA_937928035.1 uncultured Caldilinea sp.
AGCGCCAGCGGGCTGCCCAGCAGCCCCAGGTCGCGGTAGGTCAACATCTGAGGGATGACGGTGTTCTGCGGCGGAATGATGAAGGTGGCCAGAATGAGTAGTAACACCAGTCGCTTGCCCCAGAAGCGATAACGCGCCAGCCCGTAGCCGATCAGCGCAGCCACGAAGGTCTGCAACAGCGAAGGCGCCACGCTGAGCAGGATGGAAGCCACCAGCGCGTTGGGATAATTCAGCACGCGGAACGCCTTGACGTAGTTGCCGGTGTAGAACTCCGTCGGAACCCACTGCACCAACGGGTTGAGCAGGTCGGTGGGGCTCTTCATGCTCGTGATGAACATGAAAAGCAGCGGGTAGAGGTACACGAAGCCGATGGCGATCAAGAGCGCATAGAGCACGGCCGTGAAAATCAAGCCATAGCGCGTGCGGCCGCCGAAGAGCAGGCTTCGCACCCGGTCGACGGTGTGAGAATGAAAGACTTGCATCTCAGCGCGCCTCCTTGCCCAGCAGTCGGGTCAGAAAGAGATAGACGATCAGCAGCAGGACGGCCATCAGGGCGAAATAAAGGAACGACATGGCGCTGGCGTAGCCGATGCCGCCTTGCAGCGCGTAAGTCTGACCGGAGATGTAGCGGACGACCTTGTTCTCCGAAAAGTGCGACAATGTGACGATGGTGTAAACGGCGTTGACCACGGTCGCTGTGGTGAGCGAAGGCAGCGTGATCTTCCAGAAAATCTCCCACGCCGAAGCGCCGTCGATCGCCGCCGCCTCGTAGATGCCCTGATCCACCTTTTGCAGACTCGCCAGGTAGATGAGAATCTGCACGCCGGAGAACCACAGGATGAGGATGAACGAGACCAGCAGATACTCCACCGGGTTGCGCAGCGCGCTCGGCAATTGCGCCAGAAACTCCGCCACCGCCGGAGCGTCGGCGACGCCCGGCGCAGTCGCCGCGCCCTGCTCCGTGAGCTCCCGGATCACCGGCCCGCTCGTGATCACGACCGGCAGGAAGAAAATTGTGCGGAACACTCCTTTAAGGCGGAAGCGCAGGTTCAGAAAGAGCGCGATGATCATGGAGAAGATCAACACGATCGGCACGGCGACCAGCGTCTCGATGGCGTACCCGATCAACAGCTCGCCAAACGCCGGGTCGGTGGCGAGCGCGCGCGTGTAATTCGCCCAACCTACATAGGTGAGATTTACGCCGGCGACGGTCACCACCACTCGATTCAAGCTGTAGTTGAAGGTCTGAATGAACGGCGCCAACGTAAAGAGCGCAAAGCCGATCACCCACAGCGCAATAAACGCGTAGCCGTGCAACGCCTCGCGCGTGCGCAGGCTGAGCAGTCGGCGAGAAAGCGAGCGGACGGTCATGGCGCACTCTCCAACAAGAACGCATTTCTGGCCTCAACGGTGACGCCTTGATAGGTGAAGGGACGTTCGGTGTAGTTCACAACGATCTGCTTGCCGTTAGTGTACGTCGTGGCGAAGACACCCTGCGCCAGTTGACGACGGGCGACGATCTCTTGCCCGCGCACC
This sequence comes from uncultured Caldilinea sp., assembly GCA_937928035.1. Taxonomy (GTDB): domain Bacteria; phylum Chloroflexota; class Anaerolineae; order Caldilineales; family Caldilineaceae; genus Caldilinea. The sequence continues at coordinate 1,537 of CALFWA010000198.1, forward strand.
GGCCCCAACAGCGCATTCATCCAGCGATACGTCTCCCGGACATGCTCGCCCCACTGGGCGTAGGAGGAGGTGAAAATCCAGTTAGAACGGGTGTTGAGCATGGCGGCGGTGGGCTGCTGCGTCAAAAAATAGGAGGGGTAGACGCCATAATCGACGTGCCGCAGCAGGTCCTCCTGCAAGTTCGCCGAAAAGTTGAGCGCCTCGCCGTAATAGGGGAGATACCCCGCCAGCACGATCGGCAGGAAAGGAACCGTCTCGGAGGTGTACACATAGCCGTTGTCTCCCAGCGGCATGTCGAAGTACGCCTCCGCCGCGCCGAACAGATAGTCGTTGGGACGATAGAGAACAAGCCGCACCGGCGAATCTGCCAACAGCGCGCGATAGGCCTCGGCGGCTTGCACGCGGTTCAGCGCGCGACCGCTGCGAAAATCGCTGTAGAGCATCCAGCCGATCTGATCGAGCGCCAGCCCGATCGAGGGATGGGCGGCGAGCGCCTGCTCCATCGATGCAAAGCGGCGGCGCAACGCCTCAAAGGTGAAATAGAAGACCTCCTGGTTGCGGTTGTAGCCGGTCAGGCTGACGTTGGTGATCGCAATGGCTAAGTCGTTGCGCGGGGAATAGCCGGCCTCCTTGCGCAGCGCCCCCTGGGGGTCCAGATAAAGCGAAAAATGTCCACCCTCCGCCGCGACCCGCTCCGCCAGCGCAGTCAACTCGGCGACGCTGCCCAACGCACGCTCCAGTCGCAGCGTCGTCGGCGGCATGCTCGACGCGCCGAGCGGCTGCCAGCCGTAATAGACGACCTCGGGATTGGCGACGTCCAACGCAGCGAGAATCTCGTTTACCTCTGCAATCGTGGTCATCGGAACAAAACGGCTCCAGAGCAATATCTGCTCCTTGTCCCCGCCGAGAAACTCCAGACGAACACCGATATTGGGGTTCGCAATCGGAACTTTGCGCAGCAACCCCTTTTCGACCAGATAGCGCTGATAGCTGCGCGCCATGCCGACGTAGTCCGCCGCCTCGCCGGTCAAAAAGCGGAAATGCACGACGACGTCGAACTCGTTCGTCCGGCGCTGCACGACGGTCACGCCAGCGCCGGCCCGGTTCGTCGCTTGATAGTAGCTTTCGTTGTAGATGAAGGCGTTGTAGATAAAGTTGAAATTGGTCAGAATGCCGGCGGGGTGCGCCTGAATCTCGCCGTAGGCCGCCCCTTGCTCTACGATTGAAAGAAGGGCGTTTTGTCCTTCGCCGTGCACCATGCCGAAGACCGAGTAGGCGATCGGATACGGACGCCTGAGCTCAGGGTCGAACGGCGCCGCTGCGGTCATGCCCAGGTCGGGTCCATAATAGCGGCCGTAAAACATATTGCGAGCCTTGGTGGCGTCGGCGAAGCGAATCAGGCTGCCGACGCCGTCTGGCAGCAGCATATAGCCGGGCGTTTCGCTCCTGCGCGTGGCGCCCAGGAAGGGATAGAGATAAAGCAGGCCGAGCTTGAACTCCGGCTTCTCCTCGCGAATGGAGTTTGACGGGACCTCCACGCGCACGCCTTCCGCCTCCAACTGCAGGAGAAGGCGCAGCGAAATCCCAAACTCCAGAAACGTCACATCCGCCGCAACGCCGCCGTCGACGGGCGTCACCTGTAATGTATGTTCCGAGTTCGTGAGGGAGACGCGGCGGTTGATCGCGCGTGCGTCGAGATATTCGATGCTCACGCCGCTGCGCGCAAAGGCCTGCCAGGCGCGGTTGAGCCGGTCGCCCTCCTGCAGCTCGTCCAGGCCCGAATGCCACACATAGCCGCTGCGTTTGTCCAGCACTTTGAACGCCAGTGTGTCGAAATC
>CALFWA010000199.1 GCA_937928035.1 uncultured Caldilinea sp.
GCCGGTGATATTCTGGAGAAAGAGCAACGGAATGCGCCGAGCAGCGCACAGTTCGATGAAGTGCGTCCCCTTGAGCGCCGATTCGCTGAAGAGGACGCCGTTGTTGGCGATCACGCCGACCGGGTAGCCGTAGATGCGCGCGAAGCCGCAGACGAGCGTCTCGCCGTAGCGCGGCTTGAACTCGCGCAGCCGGCTGCCGTCGACCAGCCGCGCAATCACTTCGCGCACATCGTAGGCAACTTTGAAGCTGCGCGGCAACACGCCATAGATCTCCTCTGGCGGATAGAGAGGGTCTTCAGGGGGAACGATATCGAGATCGATCGCCTTATGCGTGTTGAGCGTGGCAACAATGTCGCGCACGATCTGGAGCGCCTGAAGGTCATCTTCTGCATAGTGGTCGGCAACGCCGGAGATGCGCGTGTGCACATCGGCGCCGCCTAACTCTTCGGCGCTGACATCCTCGCCCGTGGCCGCTTTGACGAGCGGCGGGCCGCCGAGGAAGATGGCGCCGATGCCCTTGACAATCACCGCCTCGTCGCTCATGGCGGGCACATAAGCGCCGCCTGCCGTGCACAGGCCCATCACCGCCGCAATTTGCGCAATGCCTTCGGCGCTCATCACGGCTTGATTGTAAAAGATGCGCCCAAAATCATCCGCATCGGGAAAGACTTCATCTTGCATGGGGAGAAAAGCGCCGCCCGAATCGACCAGATAGATGCAGGGAAGGCGATTTTCCAGCGCAATCTGCTGGGCACGCAGATGCTTCTTCACCGTCAGGGGATAGTATGTCCCGCCTTTGACCGTGGCGTCATTGGCGATGATCATACACTCGCGACCGGAGACGCGGCCGATGCCGGTGACGATGCCTGCGCATGGCGCTTCGTTGTCGTAAAGCTCCCATGCAGCCAGCGGCGACAGCTCCAGAAAAGGAGAGCCGGGATCGAGCAGGCGGTCAATCCGTTCGCGCACAAAGAGCTTCCCTTGCTCGGCGTGGCGGCGATGCGCCCTTTCGTCTCCGCCGCGACGCACCTGCGCCAGGCGTGCGCGCAGCTCCTCCGCCAGCGCCCGATGATGGGCGGCATTGGCGATGAACTCCGGCTGAGTCGGGTCGATCTGTGTTTCCAAAACGCTCATAGCTTCCTGGGTTTGTGCGCACTGTGTGAAATTTCCCTGTAGTATGGGGTCTCTCCGCTTTGACGTCAAGCCTGCGAGGAATGTTGCGCGCGCATTTAGCCAAAAGGTTTGACGATGGCCTGCGGAAAAGCTACAATCTATAGACGATGCTCGCCCCCTTAGCGCAGCGGACAGCGCAACTGCCTTCTAAGCAGTGGGTCGTAGGTTCGAATCCTACAGGGGGCGCCTCAATTTCCTCGGATGAATCATCTTTCGGCGAAGGACATGGGTCATGCAGATCGGCGTTGTATTCCCGCAGACAGAGTTTGGCAACGATCCGGGAGCGATTCGAGACTACGCGCAGACGGCTGAAGCGCTCGGCTACACCCATGTGCTGGCCTACGATCACGTGCTCGGCGCCAATCCCGAGCGTCCCGGCGGTTGGCGTGGCCCCTACACCCATCGCGATCCGTTTCACGAGCCTTTTGTCCTCTTCAGCTTCATGGCGGCGGCAACCACGCGGCTCCGCTTCGTGACCGGCGTTCTCATCCTCCCGCAGCGGCAGACTGCGCTCGTCGCCAAACAGGCTGCTACGCTCGACGTGCTTTCCGGCGGTCGGCTACGCCTCGGCGTCGGTATCGGCTGGAATTCCGTGGAGTACGAAGCGTTGGGAGAGAACTTTCGTACGCGAGGTCGGCGATGCGAGGCGCAGATCCGGTTGCTGCGTCGGCTGTGGACCGAGCCGCTCGTCACCGTCCATGACGAATGGCATCATATCTCCGACGCCGGCATCAACCCGCTGCCTGTGCAAAGGCCGATTCCCATCTGGCTGGGAGGGCACGCCGACGCCGTGCTCGAGCGGATTGCGCGCTTGGGCGACGGCTGGCTGCCCAACTATCGCACGGCGCAGGAGGCGGCCGACGCACTCGCCAGGCTGGATGTCTATCTGGCGCAAAATGGGCGCTCCCGTCGCGATCTGGGCATCGAGCCTCGCCTGCATTACAAGGATGGCGTCGAGGAACGTCAGCGTCGCATTATGGCCGACTGGGTGGCCGCCGGCGCGACGCATTTTTCGGTCAACACCATGGGCTGTGGGTTTGTCAGGCCCGAGCAACATATGCAGGCGTTGGAGCGCTTTGCACAGGTCCTGCAACTGAGCGCAAGCGCGTCCGCTTCAGACGCTTCAGGGGTTTGAAACCTCTTTCGGCTGTCAGGCTTTGCGCTCTTCGATGCAGGCGACGCCCTCGTTGCGAGGGTTGTTCACATAGGGGCTGACAGGATACAGCTTCAATCGCCCGGCGGGAAAAGGCCGAAACAAATGCTTGAGTTGCGTCAGATAGGCCGACGCAGCCTCCTGACCATCTCCCAGCCACGTCGCATAATCCTCCGGCGCCAAAATCACCGGCATGCGGTTGTGCAGTCGAGCCACCTCTTCGTTGGCGTCGGTGGTCAAGATGGTGCAGCTTTCGATCTCCTCGCCCTCAGGACCGATCCAGCGCTCCCACAACCCGGCGAACCCGAGCGGCGTCCCATCGTGAGAAGTGATGTAGTAAGGCTGTTTGCCGCCGTTCCGCTTCATCCATTCATAAAAACCAGAGGCGGGGATGATGCATCGACGCCGTTTAAAGGCCGCCCGAAAGGAAGGCTTTTCGTCCACGGTTTCCGCACGCGCATTGATCATGCGGGCGGCCATCGCAGGCTCCTTGCTCCAGGAGGGAATCAGTCCCCAGAGAACCAACGCCCACTCGCGTCTCTGACGTTGCGGATCGAAGCGGATAATGCCGACCGGCTGCGTCGGCGCGATATTGTAGCGAGGAGCCAGCTGCGCTGGCGGCTCGACCAATCCAAAGTGCTCGGCCAGATCCTCCGGAGTTGCATACAATGCAAACCGTCCACACATCAGAGAAATCCTTTCTGCAGGTCCGCGCCTTCTCTAGCCTTGCAGCGTCGAGCATCGTTGCGCCGACAATAGTCGAATTTCACAAAGGATTCTGGCGCTCTGGGGCGCAGCTTGCAGCGGCGCTTTCTCGAATTTCCCAAGACCTTGCGGTTCATCGAAAACGTGCGGCTGGGAGCCGCACCCACCCTCATCGCCGTCTATTTGCTCGATCTGCTTTATGGATCGCCAGAATCAATTGCGCAACTTCTAAACAATTGTAACATATCCTTGTTGCTCGATGGCTCGAAGCCCTGGCTGTGGTATACTCCCTCAAAGCATTGGGAACGCCTTGTGGAAGGACGAGGAACGCAGGACGTGACAGGAGAGAGCAGGTTGCGCCCCATGACGGCGCAGACGCCGACAGGGGTGGCCGATTATTTCTGGGGAGAAGCGTATGAACGGCGCAGGCTGGAAAGTCTGTTGTTGGACCTCTTCCGTCGCTGGGGCTACAGCGATGTGGTGACGCCCACGTTCGAGTACGCCGAGACCTTGAGCGAGCGAGGCAGCCGTGAGCTGCAATCCGAGCTGTGCCGCTTTCTCGACCGGGACGGCAGCATGTTGGCGCTGCGCGCGGACATGACCATCCCGGTCGCCCGTCTGGTAGGCACTCGCCTCCACGATGCTCCACTCCCTCAGCGCTACTGCTATTCCGGCAGCGTCTTTCGCGACGTAGAGATGCGCGCAGGGCAGCAGCGCGAGTTCTGGCAAGTCGGCGTGGAGTTGATGGGCAGCGCTGCACCCGAAGCCGACGCCGAAGTTCTGGCGCTCACCATCGAGGCGCTTCAAGTCGCCGGCATCGAACGCTTTCGCCTCGTGGTGGGACAGATGCAGTTTTTCGAGGGGTTGCTCCAGGCGCTGCAGCTGCCGCCTGAAGCCCGTGCGCGCCTCACCGAGGCGATTGACCGCAACAGTCAGCCTGCGCTGGAGGCGTTTCTCCGTGAGACCCGCCTTCCGCGACGTCAACAGCGCGCCCTTGCCGAGTTGCCTTATCTCGGCGGTGAAAAGATCGATGCGATTTTGCACCGCGCAGAGAAATTAGCGCTCAACAAACCGATGCAGACTGCTGTGACCAATTTGCGCGCCATCTGCGAGGTGCTTGCCGCCCAAGGCGCGCTAGACTACGTGACGCTCGATCTGAGCGAAATTCACAATCTCGGCTACTACACCGGCATCACCTTCGAGGCGCTGGCGCCGGGCGTCGGGTTTCGAATCGCCAGCGGCGGACGCTACGATAATCTGGTGGGGACGTTCGGCGCAGCGATGCCCGCCGTGGGGGTCGGACTGGGCGTGGAACGCCTCCTGCTGGCACGCAGAAGAGGCGCTGCGCCGCCACCCCAGCCGCCGGCGCCAGACCTCGTCGTTGCAACCGGCAACCACCCCGATGCGTTCGCCTTTGTGGCGCAGGCGCGGCACGCTGGCCTTACGGTTGCGCTCGACCTGGAGCACCGTTGCGGCGCAGCGCTGTGCGCCTATGCAAAATCGATCGGCTCGCGTGCAGTCGTCGACTGGTGCGATGGATGTCCGCTCTTCTGGGATCTCACCTGCGACGAGCCAGCCTCCATCGGGCTGACGGCTGAAAACGCGCTGCACGCCTTAACTGCGCTGGTGGAGGAACGCAACGCAACGTCAGCTTCACTGCGCAAGGAGGCGGCTCGATGACGCACCTGCACGATGGCGCCTGTGAGCCATTGACAATTGCGCTGCCCAAAGGCCGGCTCGCCGACCAGGCCATCGAACTGTTTGCAGCCGCAGGCCTGCCCAAGCCCGCGCTTGACAACGGTCGCAAATTGATCGTCGAAAGTGTCGATCGCACGGTGCGCTACGTGCTGGCGAAGCCAAGCGATGTGCCCACCTTTGTGGAATACGGCGCAGCCGATCTGGGCGTCTGTGGGCTGGACACCCTACGCGAAAGCCAACGCCACGTCTATGAACCGCTGCTGTTGCCGTTTGGCTATTGTCGGCTTTCCCTGGCGGCGCCTGCCGGCCGGCCTGACATCCCTCTGCGCTACGAAAGCCAGCCGCGCGTCGCCACCAAATACCCCAACCTGACCGCCGACTTCTTCCGCGCACGCGGGGTCAACGCCGAGATCATTGCGCTGAGCGGCTCTGTGGAGTTAGGCCCTTTGGTTGGGCTGGCGGATCTGATCGTCGATCTGGTGGAAACCGGGGACACGCTGCGCGCCAACGGATTGGTCGAAACGCGCACCATTCTAGAAGTGCAGGCCGTCCTGATCGCCAACCGCGCCGCCTATCACCTCAAACGACAGGCGGTGGAGAAGGTCATCGGCCGTCTGCGCCATCACCTGACAGAACGAGAGAAGAAAGAGACCTGGAATGGCGGAAATCATTGAATCTTCCCGAATCGCCGGGGTCAAGATCGTTCGACTCAAAGTATTCAGAGATGAACGAGGGCGCTTTCTGGAAACCTTTCGGAAAGAATGGTTTCCAGAGCGGACGTGGTCGCTCGTGCAGATGAACCGCAGCGACAGCCAGGCGGGTGTGCTGCGCGGACTACACTACCACTTCCATCAGGTCGATTACTGGTACGTCGCCCAGGGACGCATCCGCGTGGGTCTGGCGGATCTGCGCAAAGATTCTCCCACCTTCGGCGCAAGTGAAACTGTCGAGATGGGCGAGCAGAACGAATACGGCCTCTACATCCCCTCCGGCGTAGCGCACGGTTTCTACGCCCTCACCGACGCCACCTTGATCTATCTTGTCGATAATTATTACGACGGCGGCGATGAGTTCGGCGTGGCGTGGGACGACCCAGACCTGGCCGTGCCCTGGAACGTAAGCGCGCCTATTCTCTCGGCGCGCGATCGCGCTAACCCGCGCCTGCAGGAAATCCCCGCGGAGCAAAGACCGTAACCAAATGA
>CALFWA010000200.1 GCA_937928035.1 uncultured Caldilinea sp.
ATCCGCGCCGTGCTGCGCCGTTTTGAGCCGCAAGGCCGGCCCGAAGATCAGATCATCACGATCGATGACCGCTTGCAGGTTGACCTTCAACGGCGCCAGGTGATCGTCGAGGGCAAGCGCATCAACCTGCGTCCAACCGAATATCGCCTGCTCTATCATCTGATTCAGAACGCCGGCTGGGTGTTGCCTCACGAAACATTGCTCACCAAAGTATGGGGCCACGAATACGCCAACGATAACCATCTGTTGCGCCTCTACATCACCTACCTACGTCAGAAGATCGAACCAGACCCTAGCAATCCGCGTTATATTTTCACAGAGCGCGGGTTGGGCTATCGTTTCGTCGATTTCAAAAATCGCGACAACGCGCAAGGGGCCTTCTAATCTCTTGTCATTGCCGTCTGCGTCTTCTCTATCTGCCCTTTTGATTTGTTGCAATTTTCGTCGCCCGCCGTTTGAACGCAATTCTTGGACTGTGGTATTATTTTTGCTTGGCGTGTTTTCGGCGCCTCGAGCAATCTATCACGCCTTCCGACCGGAGAATGGGTGCCTTCAGCAGTGCGTCTGGGGGTCGACTCTTCGGAATGAAGAAGGCGGAAGTCTAACCCAAGAGGAGAATGTATGGCAAACATCACCATGAAACAGCTTTTGGAGGCGGGCGTCCACTTTGGGCACCGCACTCGGCGTTGGAATCCCAAAATGCGCCCCTACATTTTCACGGAGCGCAGTGGGATTCATATCATCGATCTGCAGCAGACCCTAGAGGCGCTTAACAGGGCGACCGACGTGGTGCGCAACACGGTCGCCAAGGGGGGGACGGTCCTCTTTGTCGGCACTAAGCGCCAGGCGCAAGCCACCATCGAACAGGAGGCACTGCGCTGCAGCATGCCGTACGTCAACCAGCGTTGGCTGGGCGGCACCCTGACCAACTGGACGACCATCCGCCAGCGCATCACCTATCTGCTGCAGCTGGAGCGCCGCATCGACGCCGGAGAATTCAACAACCTGGGCAAGAAAGAGCGCCTCGGCATCCAGCGCGAGGTGGAAAAGCTCAACCGACGCATCGGTGGTCTTAAGACCATGCGCAGCCTGCCCGACCTGCTCTTCGTTGTGGACACCACTGTTGAAGAGCTGGCGGTGAAAGAGGCCAATAAGGTGCACATCCCCGTCGTCGGCATGGTCGACACCAACTCCGATCCGGAGCCGGTGACCTACGTGATTCCTTCCAATGACGACGCCATCCGCGCCATTAAGCTGATCGTCGGCGCCATCGCCGATGCAGCCGAGGAAGGCCTGCGCATCCGCGAAGTCGAAATGGTGGAAACCGGCCAGGTCAGCAGCGAAGAGCTGGCGGAGATGGAGCAGTATCTCGGCCCGAGTGTGCTGGCCAAACTCAAGAGCCTCGACGATGAGGAATTTGAGGCATACGAAGAGATCGAAGAGGAATACGAGGAAGCCGAAGAAGAATTTGAAGAAGAGCTTGAAGACGAAGAATAAGAGGACGCAACTATGGCTGAAATCACCGCCGAAATGGTTAAACAGCTGCGCGAGGCGACCAATGCCGGTGTTCTCGACTGCAAAAAAGCGCTGCTCGAGACGAACGGCGACTTCGACGCAGCCGTCGAAATTCTGCGCAAGAAAGGTCTTGCCACAGCCGCCAAAAAAGCCGGCCGCGAGGCCAACGAAGGGCTGATCGGCTCCTACGTGCATCCGGGCAGCAAAGTGGCCTCGCTGGTTGAAGTGAACTGTGAAACCGACTTCGTAGCGCGCACCGAGGAGTTCCAGCAGTTGGCACGCGACCTGGCTATGCATGTGACGGCCTCTCGCCCGCAATACATCTCGCGCGAAGACGTGCCTGCCGACGTCATCGCCAAGGAGCGCGAAGTCTATCGAGAGCAGATGGCCAACAGCGGCAAGCCCGCCGACGTCATCGAACGCATCGTCGACGGCAAGCTCGAGAAGTGGTACGAGGAGGTCTGCCTGCTCGAACAGCCGTTCATCAAAGACCCGCAGATCACCATCAGGGATCTGCTGACCAGCCGCATCGCTTCGTTGGGGGAGAACATAAAAGTCAGGCGATTCTGTCGCTTTGAAGTTGGTGCAGAGTAATCGGAAATGCCCAGCCGACTGAGCAGGCTGGGCGTTTCTTTATCCGGTTCTGGAGGATCGACGCAAAGTTGAAAACTCTATTGAGAGAGCGATAAAGGAACAGCTATGGCGGAGCTCAAATATCGACGTATCTTGCTCAAGCTGGGAGGAGAGGCGCTGGCCGGCGAAGGCGGTTTCGGCATCGATCCGCGCCAGGCGGAGTTTGTGGCGCGCATGGTGCGCAACGTCGTCAATATGGGGGTGCAGGTCGCCATCGTCATCGGCGGGGGCAACCTGTGGCGCGGCAAACAAGATGGTCTCGACCACGGCATGGAACGCGTCACCGCCGATCACATGGGAATGCTGGCCACGGTGATGAACGCGTTGGCGCTGCAAGACGCGCTGGAGCGCATCGGCATCCCGACGCGGGTGATGACCGGCATTGAGGTGCGCGCCGTGGCGGAGCCTTACATTCAACGCCGCGCTGTGCGACATTTGGAGAAGGGGCGCGTGATCATCTTCGGCGCCGGTACCGGCAACCCGTACTTTACGACGGACACGGCCGCCTCGCTGCGCGCCATGGAGATCGACGCCGAAATCCTGATCAAAGCTACCAAGGTGGACGCCGTCTACGACCGCGATCCGAAGAAAGATCGAGATGCCAAGCGCTTCGAGCATCTGACCTACATCGAAGCGCTCAACATGCGGCTCGGCGTCATGGACAGCACAGCCATGGCGATGTGCATGGACAACGACCTGCCGATTGCGGTCATCAACCTCTGGGAAGAAGGGGCGCTGGAACGCGTCGTGCTTGGCGAGCCTGTCGGCACCACCATCACGGCATAATCGCAAAGAGCTTCGGCTTGCAGTCATCCAGGCGAATCGACGGTTCCCTTGCAAAAATACGCTTGGCCGGTTTTCACTTCCAGCGGAATTTGTTACAATAGCAACCATTGACCGTCTTTCCTACCCTGGCAGCCAGGCCCGGCGACCAGAGGAGAGCAGACTTTCACCGGTTCTCCCAGAAGAGGAGTGCAC
>CALFWA010000201.1 GCA_937928035.1 uncultured Caldilinea sp.
ATCACCGAGGCGCCACCTGCTGCTGTATCCAGACGCAACAGTGCATCAGGCTGGGGTTCATTTTCCATGGGGTTCATTTTCCAGGTCGAGCCGCACGCTGACATTGTCGCCGACGCCTGGATGCGGTGTATGAGCGCTATAGACGCCTAACCACGCAACCATCGACGTGTGCGGCACAGTCTCCATGACTCTCGTAGCGGGCAGGCGATGGCATGTAGACGACCCCTTCAATTAGCTCCGCTTTTTTCAACCCAGGCATGGCGTCGTAGGCGCGCTCAAATTCGACCCGCGTCAATCGGTCACCCGACTCCAAAGGATGCACATTGGTTAAGGTTTTCGTTGAGCCTGCTTTGGAAAGATTTAACGCCGCCATGTATCCGCCTCCTTCGACGATTGTGCCCCATCTTTGCGGACTATTTTCTGCCGGCTGAACGATACGCCGCCTCGATTGCGCGCATCGCCGCCAGGCCGTCGGCGGCGCCGACGAGGGGCGATTGGCGATAACGTACGCAGTTCAAAAAATGGGCGGCCTGGAGGACAAATCGGTCGGGCGCCATCGCCGGAAGCACCGTCCACTCCGAGTCGTTAGCCAGGCGGTAGCGTGCGCCGCCGTTTGTTGTGTAATCGATGATTGCTTCACCTTCCGTCCCCCACACTCGAATCTCGGCTTCGGAGATCGGCGTGACCCAGCTACAGTTCAACGAACCAATCACGCCAGAACGGCTGGCGACTTGAATCGAGGCCGTATCCTCCACGGAAATAGGGAGCGTGGTTGAAACAACGGCATCGATACGCTCGATCTCTCCGGCAAGCATTCGAAAAATGTCGATACTATGCACCAGCGTGTCGATCAGAACGCCGCCGCCCGCTATCTCTGGATCGGTAAACCATGACGTCGCAGCGCGCTCAAAACGAAAACCGAAGCGGTTATAAATCTGGACGATTTTGCCCAGTTTACCGGCGCCGATTAACTCCTTCACCTGACGCACCGGTTCATGAAAACGGTGACAGAAGGCGAATTGCAAGATTGTGCCTGAGCGCTCGAATGCAGCCACAATCGCTTCGGTTTCGGCCAGGGTGCGCGCCGGCGGCTTTTCACATAGACAGGCGATTCCTCGTTCCGCTACATCGAGCGCAATGGGGAGATGCCACTTGGGCGGCGTGCAGATGCTTACAGCGTCTGGGCTGCATTGTTCTAACATCACACGATAATCGCCGAAGGCTGTGGCATGATATCGGGAGGCTTTCGTCTGAGCGGCAGCCAAATCGATGTCGGCAACTGCGACAATTTCACATAGCTCAGGCCAGGCGGCGTAGGCGCGCAGGTGAGCATCGCCGATACCACCAGCGCCGATGACTCCGATGCGCAGTTTGTTCATACATCACCGCTTTTGATGAGCGCCTGATAGAGCATGGGGATGTTGCCTCGCTTTGTCCACAATTTCAGGAGAAGTGGACAGTTCTACCCCTTAATTCCTGTTAGAGCAATTCCTTCAATAAAGGTGCGTTGCGTTAAAAAGAACAGAATCACGGTTGGAATCATGGTCAGCGTTGCAGCCGCCATCATCAACTGCCACTGTGCGCCATACATATTTTGGAACATTTTGAGACCGAGTGAGATAGTCCATTGATTTTGTTCGGTGAGGTAGATCAGCGGTCCCAAAAAATCTCGATAGGTGGCGACGAAGGTGAACAGCGCTACGGTGGCCAGCGCTGGTTTAATCAGCGGTGCAATGATTCGCCAAAAAATGCCCAATTCCCCTGCCCCATCGATACGCGCTGCATCCGACAGCTCGTTGGGAATGGTCATCATAAATTGACGTAGCAGAAAAACGTAAAGTGCATTGCCAAAAAAGGCGGGCACGACAAGTGGCCAGATGGTGCCCACCCAGCCAAGCTGGCGAAAGACAATGTAAAGGGGAATCATCGTCACCTGGGCGGGCAACATAATCGTGCTCAGATAGATCAGAAACACAAGATTGCGACCGGGCCACTTCACGCGCGCAAACCCATACGCAATGAGCGAACAGGAGATCACAGTGCCGAGGATGGTCAGCGCGCAGATCACCAAAGTGTTGTACATATACAGCCAAAACGGAATATATTGGGTTGAGGCGATAAAATTCCCCCATTGCGGATCTTTTGGGAAAAGACTGGGGGGTACGAGAAAGACTTCGACGTCTGTTTTTAGGGCCGTCGTAATCATCCAATAGAGAGGAAAGACATACGCCACAGCCATCAACGTGCAGACAACGTAGGCGAAGCCCTTCATGAGCGCATTCTGTCTGCGGCGACTTTGCAGCCCTAGCGACTGGAGTGAAAAAGCAGGAGGCATGAGAGGTTTACTTGCGCGCATAGCTACTCCTCAGAACGATAGTAAACCCAGCCAGAAGTGCGGAAAAGCACAGCGGTCGCAAGCAACACGATGGCAAATAAAATCCACGCCTGTGCGCTTGCATATCCCATTTTGAACAACTGAAACGCCGACTGGTACAGATACATGGCGTAGAACAGCATTGAATTGAGAGGGCCGCCGGCCGAGCCGTCGCGTGTGGCCGTCAACACCCATGCTTCTGTAAAATATTGGAAGTAGCCGATGACGTTTATGATGATTGTGTAGAAAATGACGGGGCTCATCATCGGCAACGTCACATGCCAGGTCTTGCGCAGGGCATTGGCGCCGTCCAGCTCCGCCGCCTCTAACAGCGAGACCGGCACATCACGCAGCCCAGCGAGATAGATGAGGATCGTGTTTCCTCCGAACCACAGCCCCATGAAAATTAGCGAAGGTTTTGTGAAGCGAGGATCGGTCAGCCAGCCGATGCGCTGAAATCCAAGCCATTCTAAAAACACGTTCAAAATGCCGTACTGACCATTAAACAACCACAGCCAGACAATGGTCGCCGCTACCACAGGCGTGATCGAAGGAAGGTAGAAGATTGTCCGATAGATCGACAATCCACGAATCTGGGTCGCAAGCAGCAGCGCCATTAAAAAGTCGAAGATTAAATGGATAGGCAACCCAATGAACACCATGTAGAGTGTATTGCGCAGAGCGATGCCGTAGACGCGATCGTTGAGCAGGTCTCGATAGTTTTCCAGTCCGATGAAGATCGGCGGCTGCAGCACGTTATAGTCGGTAAAGCTATAGTAGAGAGATTGCACAATCGGCCAGGCTGCAAACGCCAGGAAACCGATTATTGCCGGTGATATGAAGGCAAGTCCGGTCAGAAGCGAGCGCAGCCTGCGTGCGTTCAAGTTCAAGTTTCGGGCATGGGTTGCTGCTGTCATACTGATGATTCCTGTAAGATCGCTTTCACCGACCTCGTTCTCTGGCGAGGAATATTGCGCATTCCTCGCCAGAGAATGAAACATCTGAATTAGCTGCCGCGCTGGAGCACTTTGTCCAACTCCGCCTGGACTTCGGCAGTCACCTGATCCAATGCCTCCTGTGCACTCATCTGCCCATTAAATACAGCGCTTTCAGCTTCCGCCAGCCTTGAGTAAAGCAGGTCATTGACCGGCATTTTGTCCGGACCAAACGCATGCGGGCCGTTCAAGAGGTTGACGGCCAGTTGGAAGCGATGGTCGCTGACGAAGCGCTCTTCGGAGGCGGGAGCGATCTTCGGCGGTACGTTTTGGATGGCGTAGCAGAAATCGCCCATGTTTTGCGGCTCGCTGAGCCAGCGGATGAACTCCCACGATGCGTCGGGCGCCTTGACGCCGGTCGGAATCGTGAAGACGCTGCCGTCGAACGTGGTAGTGTTTTCGTTGCCGCCTTCGGGATAGGGCGCCGGCATGAACTCCATCACGAGATCGGGTGCAAACTTTTTCTGGAACTGAATAAACCACTCGCCCACCTGCGTCATGGCTTCTTTGCCGACAAAGAAGGAGTTCTGCGTGCTCATGTAATCGCCAAAGCCGCTTTGGAACGCCGCCACTTTTTCGGGGCCTAAGCGCTGCCGATAGGACGCTTCCCAGTCCAGCGCCGCCACGATTCGAGGATCGTTAGCGGTGATCTTCTGATTTTCTGCATCGTAGAAGCTGCCTCCGAAGACGCGTCCCCACCAGGTCAACCCTGCTGGCAGCAATCCAACGCGCTCGATGTTCCCGTTGGCGTCAAACTTTTCGAGCTTCTGAGCGATCTCGTCTAACTCTGGCGTCATCTTGGGTGGATTGTTCGGGTCCGCTCCGACTTCTTTGAACAAGGCTGGCTGGTAGGCGATCACCTGGGAGTTAGAAGTGATCATGAGCCCCCACAAATTGTCATTCCACCACCAGGCGTCCCAGAACTGCGGGAAGTATTCTGATCCATCGATGCCCGCCGCCTCGGCGTACTTGGTGATAGGCTGCAGACCGTTGCGCGAGGCCATCGAGACCAACTGGCGCAGCCAGACCGCCGACACAACATCGGGTGGATTGCCGCCGGCGATAGCCGTCAGCACCTTTTCATACTGCCCGAAAACGGTCGTCATGTTGACGAAAATCTCGCCTTCATGCTCCTGATTGAACTTGTCCACCAGCTTTTGCAGCTCATCAAACTCAAAGCCGCTCCAGCCGGTCCAGTAATTGAGAAAAACCTGTCCACTTGCAGCCGCAGGTTGGCCGCCGGCCTGCCCTCCCGGCGCAGCCACAGGGGCTGCAGGCACTGCGCAGGCCGCCAGCGCCATGGCTGCACCCCCGGCGCCAACCATCTGCAAAAATGCACGCCGACTCATTTGATGTTTCGATTGTTCTGACATGGCTTCACCCCTTCTGGAAAAACACACCTGAAAATCGACCGAAGCAAGAATTGCGACTCACAGCGGACTGAACTTTGACCTGCATGCCCCGCTCAAACGCAACGTCTGGTTGACGTTACCCTTCCGCCGCAATCAGGCCGGCGCCGATCAGTCCGCTGTCTGCGCCCAACTGTGTAAACAACAACGCAGTGTCTCGATGCGAAGGCAGCGTGCGTTCGACGAAGGCCGCCCTCACTGCGTCGAGATAGCGCGCGCCGAGCAGCGCAGCGCTGCCGCCGATCAGGATCGCCTCCGGCGCAAGCACGTGGGCGACGCTCGCCAACCCCCAGCCCAGCCACTTCGCCGCTTCATCGACGGCAGGAACGGCTTCGCCGTCGCAATACGCCTGTGCCAGCGCCTGCACCGATGCATAGCCGCTCCGCTGCAGCATCACGCTGGTGGCGGCGTACACCTCGAGACAGCCGCTCAACTGATCGCTGCAAGGGCGGCCGCCTTGCAGCTCGACCAACACCTGCCCAATTTCGCCTGCGCCGCCAAACCGTCCTCGATACAGCTTGCCATCGATCACCACGCCGCCGCCGACGCCTGTGCCCACCGCCGCCAGCAAGAAATGACGATAGGGACGGGCGGCGCCCAGCACCGCCTCAGCCAGCGCATGGCAGTTCACGTCGTTATCCACAGATACGGGCATCCCCAGCGCCAAAGTCAGGCGTTCGCCGAGTGGGAAGCCGCTCCACCCCGGCAGATGAAAGGTGGCGTAGCGCACGACGCCGGTTTCTCGGTCGATCTGGCCGGCGCTGGCGACGCCGGCCCGCCGTATGGCCCCCTGCGTCCCCGTATACCGGCGCATGACGGCGTGACCGAGGGCAGCCGTCCGCTGTGCGACGCGCTCCGGCCCTTCCGTCGCCTGGGTGGCGATCTCCTGGCGCTGATGCAGGCTGAAGTCCGGCTCCAGCACCGCAGCCGCCACCTTCGTGCCGCCAATGTCGAAGACCAGAATCGGCTCAGTCAACTGCATAGGTCGCTTCCACGTTCATCGTAAGGTCGAACAGTCGGCCCCACGGCAGCTCAATCCCGGTCACTTTCAGGTCTTCCAACGCGATGGTCGTTTCGCCTGCGCGCAAGCGTGCGCCGACGAAACGCTCCTGCGCCAATTGCGCCGCCGCCGCAGTGAGGTGCTGCTCGACCTGTGCACGAACCGTCTCTACGTGCTCACCGACATGGCCCAGCGTGATCGGGAGCCCTAGCGTCGGCAGCGTCTCCACGGCGATCTGACTGCGCAATTGGGCCATGAACAGAACATCCTCGACCAGACGCAGGAAGAGGAAGCGCGCATGCGCTGCCAGCGCTCCCGGCGTTGCGCCATGCAAGCATTGAAGATGGCGAACCACAGCATGAGCAAGCGCACAGCCCAGCGTATTGCCCGCTGTATTCCAGCCGGCGTAGGCCGCCAACCGACTGAGCGTCGGCATGCGCGTCAGCAGCTCGCCCAACGCCAGGTCGCCCGCATTGACGAAGGCGACGTCAACCACGGCGCAGGTGCGTCCGGCGGCGATCTCCTGCGCCAACGCCCGCACGAATTCCGGCAGGTTGCGGCGCACACTGTGCATTTCGCGCAGGGTGGTTGCACCGCTGCTGTGTCGACGATAGGCGGCCAGCGCCGCCTGAGAGGCGGACGGCAGCGCCGCGATCTCTGCCTCGCTCAAACGCAGCGCCCACTGTTCGGGGCCATTGCCCTGCGCCTCGGCGGGTGCGTTCACAAAGAGAACGATGTCGGCGTCTGGGGCTTCGGTCACCACGCCGTCCAGCGGCCCCAGGTGCGCCTTGACCATTTCCGTCATGGGGCGGTCTTCATAAGCGGTGATCACCTGATCGGCGCCAGCGCCGCTGTAACGCAGTCGCACACGCGGGGCAAAGCTGGCGCGACGGGCGGCGTAGCGCGCCAGCAACAGCATC
Organism: uncultured Caldilinea sp.; assembly: GCA_937928035.1. Lineage (GTDB taxonomy): Bacteria > Chloroflexota > Anaerolineae > Caldilineales > Caldilineaceae > Caldilinea. Next base: position 6,699 of record CALFWA010000201.1, read on the forward strand.
GCCGTCTCATCAGCGCCGGGATAGATCGAGACCCGCTCCGTTGCGCCGATCTCGTTCACATAGTGGCGCAGACGCCGCGCTTCGGCGATGTTCCAGCCATAGTCGACGGTGTCGTCCTGGGAAATGATGAGATAGTCGAAGACGCCCTGCGCCGCCCACTCGATCATGGTGCGGTTGACGGCGTGGTTGCGGGTGCGCCCGGCCAGGAAATCTTCGACCAGGGCGGCGGGAATTTCCCGGCGCAGCGCCGCAATCTCTTCCAGTTCGGCGGGCGCAACAACGGCCATGGCGGCGCGGTCTTCCAGATAGGAAAGGCGAAAGATGCGTGCGCCATAGTCCGCCCAGTAGGCTTTCTCCTCCTCGGCGTCGTTGCTGCGCGTGATGCGCATCAGCACGTTGAAGGCCAGCAGCGTAAGTTCGGGGTGAGATCGCTTGATCTTGCGCAGAGAAGCGAGACGCTGCATGACTGTCTCCAGGCTGTCGGCGGAACGCCGCGAGCTGACCAGCCCGCCGTAAGCCAGCGTATCGATGGCGACGATCATGGCGTCTGCGGATTGCGCCTGTTCGAGCAACCACCCACGCAACAGTTCCATCTCGCCGATGCGCCAGGGTGTGCCCAACCATGCTTTCGGCGGCAGGCGCACTTCAAAGCCGGCGGCCTCGCCAAGCATTTGCAAACATTCATAATTCACAGAGCGATCATCGAGCGGGATGATCGAGACAACGGCTTGCGGCAAAGACAGACGCTCCTCTTTCAGCGTTTGAATGTTTCGATCGCTTTCACAAACCTTTGCGTAATCTCCTGCGGCCGCGTGATGGCGCCTCCTACGACGACGCTCACAGCCCCTGCCGCCAGTGCAGCGGTGACCTGCTCCGGCGTGTGATAGCGTCCTTCGGCGATCACGGGCGTCTTCAGCACGCGGCTCAGGGCGGCGACCAGGGCGATGTCCGGGCCATCCTGCTGTGGGCTGTAGGGGGTGTAGCCTGACAGCGTCGTCGCCACAAAGTCAGCGCCGGCCGCCTCCGCTGCAACGCCTTCTTCAACGGTCGAGACGTCGGCGAGCACCGGAAGGCCGGTCGTTCGATGGATGGCGGCGATGAAGGACGTCAGGTCGGTGAATTCGGGCCGCGGCCGCGCCGTGGCGTCGATGGCGATGACGTCGGCGCCGGCTGCAGCGATTTCGCACGCGTGCGCCAGGGTCGGTGTAATGTAGACGTCGTAACCGGGGATCTCCGCCTTGTAGAGGCCGACGATCGGCAGTGAGACGACGCCGCGGATGGCGCGAACGTCCGAAGGGGTGTTGGCGCGGATGGCGGCGGCGCCGCCTTGCGCAGCGGCCAGCGCCATCCGCGCCATGATCTCGGCGCCGTAGAGCGGCTCATGCGGCAACGCCTGGCAAGAAACGATCAGGCGTCCTCGCACCTGCTGAAGAAACGCCTCCGCCTTCTGCTGATAATCCACGCAAGCACTCCTTGTTCACTTCTGCGTTTTCTGTAAACACCCCTCTGCGCACGTCTGTCATCGTCGTCGCACGAGCGCCATGCGATAGCGGTCGCCGCGGTAGAGGCTGGTGGCGGCTTCGACCACCCTCCCTTCGCTGTCGTGCGTAATGCGCCGCGTGAGCAGCGCAGGCGACGCCGGCGCAACTCCGAAAATCTCCGCCTCCTCGGTGGACAACAGGACCGCCTCCACGCTCTCCTCGGCAAGCACCGGTCGCACGCCAAACTCTTGCTCCATGAGGGCATAGAGCGAGCGCTGGGCAAGGTCGAAATTGAACAACCCGGCGAAGCGCGCATAGGGAAGGTGGACGCGCTCTAGCGCCAGCGGCTCATCGTCGGCGAAGCGCAAACGCTCCAGGTAAATGACCTTCGCTCCCACCTCCAGATTGAGCTGCGCGGCGACCGCCACGTCGGCGACCGCCGTCGTCATCTGGCGAACCACCGAGTGAGGACGCCAGCCGCGCGCTTGCATCTCTTCGCTGAAGGACATGAAGCTGGCGCTGCGGCTGATCTTGTCGCCCGCCACCAGTGTGCGACGATTGGGGCGCCGCACGAGCAGCCCTTCGCCGGCCAACTGCTCGATCGCCACGCGCACCGTCATGCGGCTGACGCCGAGCATCTCCGCCAGCTCGCGTTCGGACGGCAACGCGCTGTCGGCCTTCAGCTCTCCACTTTCAATGCGCCGACGCAACCGCTCGGCGGCCAGATCGCGTGCAAGCATCGCTTAAAGCTCGATAGAATAAACTCGTGGCGTTGTTACAATAGCATTTTGGTCTATAAATTGTCAATAGTTTGGTTAAAATTTATACCAAATATTTATTTTGGTATGAAAACGGACGCACCCTGTTGGTGCGATGTTTAAGAGTAGGATGCCACCGCAGCTGCGGCTCGCGGCCGCACGTCCTCGACGGCCCGCAAGGCCTTGGGGAATGTGAGGAAACGCTGCAGGCCCTCACCCCCTGCCCCCTCTCCCAACATCGGGAGAGGGGGAGAAGGAAGCACCAGGTGCAGCTCGTAGCCGCACGTCCTTGATGGCGCGCAAGGCCTTGGAAAATCCAGGGAAGCGCTGCTACGAGCAGCGCCTACGAGAAATGCCCCGGGCTCACCGCAGATGCGGCTTCCAACCGCATGCCCTCGATGGACCGCCTTCCTGGAAGCCGGTGTTCCACAAGAAGGTTCCACTTTAACCGCGTAATATGGGTTTACAAATATATCTCGCTGTGCGCTAAACTACATTCGCAGAGTGGATAAAATCATTTCGTCGAAGGTGCTGCGCGTCGTATCCTGAAACCATCTTTCAAGAGAGGAAAGAGCAAACGCTCTCTACTCTTGACTATCGACCCATTCCAGCCCCAAAAGGAGAGTAGAGATGCGTTTCCCAAACCTTGTGATTATTCGCGCGATTTTTTTGAGCTCAGCGACGTCTCGTCTACGGCGCCTCTCGTTGTCCGTCGCAGCGGGTGCAGTTCTGTTT
>CALFWA010000202.1:2500-20588 GCA_937928035.1 uncultured Caldilinea sp.
AGAGCGGGCCATCTTCCTAAAGGTGGCTTTCCCCGTCGATGTGCTCAGCCCCAAGGCTACCTACGAAATCCAGTGGGGAAACACCGAGCGACCGACGCACTGGAACACAAGCTGGGACTGGGCGCGCTTTGAGACATGTGCACAGAAATGGGTCGATCTGAGTGAGGGCGGCTACGGCGTCAGCGTGCTCAACGACTGCAAATATGGTCACGACATCAAGGACAACGTCATTCGCATCAGTCTGCTGCGCGGCCCTGGCTCGCCCGACCCCACCGCAGACCTCGGCCATCACACCTTCGCTTACAGCATCTTGCCGCACGCCGGCGGCTGGGACGAACGCACGGTGCGCGCCGCCTACGCGCTCAACGACCCGCTGATCGCGCGGAAGGGTGCAGGACGAAGTGCAAAAGAGATGAACGCTCCGCTTGTCCTCTGCGATGCGCCCAACGTGGTTATCGAGACGGTGAAATGGGCGGAGGATGGGAACGGGATTATCGTGCGCCTGTATGACACGCAACGGCATCGCGGACCGATCACGTTGACGACAAGTTTTCCGCTGCGGGCCGCCATGCGCACGAATCTCCTGGAGGAGGAGAAGCAGGCGCTTTCCGTCGAGGGGGATCGCGTGCGCTATTCCATTCGCCCCTTCGAGATCGTGACGCTGCGGTTGATTCCGGCGTAGAGGCTCGCCGGAATCGGCCAAACGAGGAGGCGCACGGCGCCCCTCGCCCCCTCTCCCAGCCTTGGGAGAGGGGGCAGAGAGGTGAGGGCCCGCCCGAGCCGCGCTACGTCTTTGCATTGAAGGCTTCTCAAAACAGGCGGACGGTCGTCACCTGGCGCGGAGCCAGCGCAATCTCCACGCTCCCTTCGTGCACGCGCAGATCTTCCACAGGTTGGCCGAAGAGGTCGCAGCGTTGGGCGGCTGTCACAGCGAGCAGGCCAGAGCCGATTTGTGCAACCTGCGACGAATCACTGGCATTGAGCAGGCGTACGAGCACACCGCCTCCGTGGGCCGGCTTGAGATGCAGCGTCAGCACCGGCGGCTGCGGCAGCGATAGCAGCGAGCCGCTCGTCGGCCAGGGTGTCGCCGGCGTCGGTTCGCCGAGGTGTTGAAGCAGTAGACTGTCCCAGGCAGCGTCCAGCCCGAAGCGATGCGCCTGTGCCTCGTCGAAGCTCCCAGCGTAAGGTTCAATGCGATAGCGCGCCGTCACCAGCCCCGGCTGATGAGCGCGGAAATTGGTCTCCCAGTAGTTATTGGTCACCCAGCCCAGCAACATCGCCCGGTCGAAGGTGAACTCGGCCTGATTGTGGCCGAAGTGGAAGTCGCCGATCTGCACCATTGGGTTCTCCGGCATGGCGATGCGCACGCCGTAACGGCCGTTGTTGAAGTCGACCCAGTTCTGCACGGTGAAATAGTCGTAGCAGACGCCGGGAATCTGGTCCATGCCTGGGATCATGGCCTGGCCGCCCAAATCGAGGCGCGGGGTGGCGCCTGGCAGGTTGAACGGATAGAGCAGATAGGTCGCCTCAGGATGTGTGGTCAGCCCCATATGCCAGGCGGCGCGGAACTCCACCCATTCGGCGTAATCGGGCAGAAAGACGCTTTGGATGAGGGTTCCCTCGACGCCGGGCGCCTCCAACACCTGCACCACGCGCAGACCGGAAGGCGTGCGATAGACGTTGTGGGCGAGGACGCGGGTCGGCGTGCGTCGTCGCGCCCGCCAACCGCGCTTCCAACCCCGCGGCCGCTCAACGTGCTCGGAGTCCCATTTCATCTGGAAGAGACGATGCCGCGGCCAAGGGTGGTCGAGGTCGGCCACCTCCTCGTGCACAAAGCTGTTAAATCGATAGCCAGCGTCGCCGTCCACCCATTCGCGCGCCAGACGCTTATCACGCCAGAGGATGACGCCGCCCTGCTCCACGTCGAAAGTGAGGCGATGGTAGGCGTTCTCGACGACGTCATCTTCCATCAACTGGTCGGCGGGCGAGTAGGTCGTCAATCGGCTGCGCGGCGCAACAATGTAACCAAAGGCCTGCGCCACGGTCGGCGGCAGCGCCGTGCGCGGGGTGAGCAGGTCGGTGAACTCGTCCTGGACGCCGGGCATATCGGGGCGGCGTCGTGTTGAATCTCGATCCTGGAAATGGCGACCGGAGGTCGAGTCCTCCGGTGCGCCGCGCGGCTTGAGCACCCACTCGGAGACGTCGCCGGCGAAGGTGTGCGGCCAGGGCAGAGGGTTAAAGAGCAGCAGGTCGTCGGGCCGCTCGCGTTGCACCTGCCGGGCCAGCGCCGCCAGTGCATCGCGCTGCAAGAGCAGGCTGAGGCTGCGCGCTTGATAGGCGAAGTGCGCCTTATGGTTCCACTGGCTGGCGGTGTCGTCGCTGTCGGGCCGGGTCACGGAAAGATCTGCACCCCAGGTGTGTTCATCCCACAACATCAGGCTGTCCCACGCCTCCTGTCGATAGTGCGTAAAGGAGCGTTGCAGCCAGGGATCGAGGACAATAGCCTGCTCTGTGGGAGCAGCGGTCGGGTTTTGTTCGGCGCCGGCGAGCAAGACGGCGGTTACAGCGTCCGCTGTGCGCAAACGCAGCCGGCTCTGCCGATTGATCGCCTGCTCGCGGGCGCTGCTAATGCAGCCAAAGTTCCAGAAATCAGTCCAGTCGCCTCGATAGGTCGGCAGACGGTCGGCGTAGGCTTTGACTGCAGCCCACCACTGCCGCGGGGTGGCCAGCTTAATGTACGGCGCTTTGCCGGAAGCGTTCCACTGTTCGATCCAGGGGACGAAGCCCTCGAAGGCCGAACCGTTGTCACCGAAGGGGTGGAAGCTCTGCACCATCACGATCGGGAAGGGATAATTGATGGCGTCGAGCCGCTCCAACACACGCGGCCACCAAACATGCTCGAAGTCATCGAAGCTGCGGCCGACGCCATAGCGCCAGCCCTGGTCATAGGGCCAGCCGCTGTACGCCAGGATGGAGCGTCCGCTCGGCCCTTGCCAGTAGAAGAGATCGGGGCGATCGAGCGGTGCGCCGCCGAAGTGCGTATTGATCGCCATGGTGAAACCCTCGACGCCGGCGTCGAGCAGGAGGTCTACCAGCGGCCAGTTTTCGCCGTTGACGTCGCAGTTCATGGCCGAGGTGATGGTGAAGCCATAATCGCGACGCAGGCGCTCGACGCGCTCCAGACTTTCGATCAGCTCGTCGGTGTCGTAGAGTGGCGTGATATTGGCGAACATGGCCGTGACTTCGATGCGCCCCGCGCGCTCCATGGCCTGGAAGCGCTCGATCTCGGCGGTGGAGGCGCGTTGAAGCCAGCGTTCGAGCACATAGGTGTTTTCGACCGTCCAGCGAAAGGCGGCGTCGCTGTCACTGTCGGCGTAGCGTTCGGCGAGCAGAAGCGCCTCGGTCAGGAAGCGCTCGTGCAGGTCGAACACGATAGGTTGGTCGTGGGTGTAACCGACGTCGGTGTGGCTGTGATGGATGAAATAGAGCGTTTCGATTTTCGTCATGGCAGGGAGCTTTCTTCGTCATCGTGAATCGTTTGATTCTCACCTTATCGGCCCGCGGGTGTTTTCATGCTTTCCTTCAACACCTGTTTCACCAACGCCAGAGAGGCGCTGCATTCCTCGTTCGGGTTGCGATCTTCCGGCTCATGCTCAATGCTGATGGCGCCCTTGTAGTCCATCTCCACCAGCGCGCGCACGCAATCGACCACCGGCACGACGCCTTTTCCAAGCTGACAGGTCTTATGGCCGCCCGGCGCAACGACGTCCTTGAGATGCACATGGAAGAGTCGCGGCCCAACTGTGCGCAGGGCAGCCACGGCGTCTACGCCGTAGGTGCCGAACCAGCCGGTGTCCACGCAAAAGCCGATCACGTCCTCGTCGCCGTCGCCCACCTTGTCGAGCATCTCCTGAATCGACCTTTCTGGGTGGTTTTCATAGCCGAACTTTAGGCCGTAATGGCGCAGCGTGTCGGCCATCCAGGCGCGGTCGTTGACGAGCAATGCGCAGTTGCCGCCCATCACCGGCGCGCCTAGCTCGCGCGTCAGCCAGCAGGCTTTCTCGAACTCGGCGCGGGTGTTGCCGAACCAACCCGCTGTGCTGACGACCTGCATGCGATGGCGCACCAGCGTCGTGCGCGCAATGCGGATGTGCTCTCGCGTCGCCCAGGCGTAGTGAAGATGGGCCAGCCAGATGTCGACGGCGGTGAAACCCAGTTCGGCGATCTCGGCGATCAACGCGTCGAAGCGCCGGCTGTAGGTGATCAAGGGCCGGAAGTAGGCTTGTGTGGCCTCGTCGCCTTGCTTCCAGCCTTCGGTCATGTGGTAGTTGAGCTCTCGCGCCACATAGTTGGCGGACATAAATGAAATCGGAATCATGGGGCTATCCTTTGTTGTGTTGCGTGTTGCTTGTTAGGTGTGAAAAGAATCTTTGAATCATTCCCAAGCTTTGTATTCGTCAGGCATGTGCGGCCAGGAGCCGCACCTACGTGAATTGGGGTAGTCTTTGGTTCAAGGCCGTGAAGCCGCGCTTGCCAGAATTCTCAAATTATTCTTAAGCCGTCACCGTCGCAGCCGCTCGAAATATTGTTTGCGGAACTTGGCGACCTTCGGTGCGATCACGACCTGGCAGTAGGGTTGCAGCGGATTGCGCGCAAAGTAGCGCTGATGATACTCCTCCGCCGGATAGAAGGCGTCGAAAGGTTTCAGCTCGGTCACAATTGGGTTCGGCCACAGCCCTTGCTGCGTCACCTCCTCCATCACCTCCAATGCCGTCTGCTTCTGCGTCTCGTTGTGATAGAGAATGATTGACCGATACTGCGTCCCCACGTCGGCGCCCTGACGGTTGAGCGTCGTCGGGTCATGAATCGTGAAGAAAATGCGCAACAGATCGCGATAGCTGATCACCGACGGATCGAAGGTGATCTGCACCACCTCTGCATGGCCGGTGGCGCCGCTGCACACTTCACGATAGGTTGGGTTCCTGACATGCCCGCCCGCGTAGCCAGAGACGACTTGCTCCACACCTTGCAGCTCGCTGTAGACCGCCTCCAGGCACCAGAAGCAGCCGCCGCCGAGCGTGGCGACTTCCAAAGTTTTCTGCTCGTTGCTCATGCGCTCGCTCCTCTCCTTCACAGTGAAAGACCAAGCCCCCCAAAAGCGGACAGTTTTGCGCTCTCACTCCTCTCCCTTCTCCTTCCACGCCTGCTTGAGCGCCAGCAGTGCAGCGCCAACCGCTGCGTCCAGGTGAGGCGTGACGACCCCGGCCTGGGGCGCAACTTCTTCCAGGCGCAACGTCAACAGATGACGCAAAAGGTCGCCATGCGTCAGGTTGCCTCCGGCCAGGACGAGGGGGAAGCGCTCGCGCTCCAGGCCCAACCCGCGGACCACCGTCTCTGCCCGCAACGCCAGATTGTCGGCGGCCCAAGCGAGAATATGATAGGCGACCTCGTCGCGTTCGGCGGCGCACTCCTCGGCCAGGTGAGCCAGCGCGGCCACGTGCGCCCAGCCGTTCTGATTGTACGCCCAGGCGATCAGGTCGTTGACTTCGTTCAGCTTCAGATGCGCCAGCACGCGCGCGGTCAACGCTGTGGCCGGCCCGCAACCGTCGGTCGCCGCCGTGATCGACTGCAGGATTGCCGCGCCGATGCTGAAGCCGCCGCCGGGATCGCCGAGGATCGGCCCCCAACCGCCAGCGCGTCGCCTGCGCCCCTGGCCATCCACGCCGAAGACGATCATTCCCGTGCCGCTGATGACGACGACGCCGTAGAGGTCGCCGCCTGTGCCGCTCGCCAGCGCCGCTGCAGCATCGTGATCGACGTAGGCGTAGGCGTGCGGCAGCATCTCCGCCACCCATTGGTGCACCATGCGCGCATCCTCCGGCCTACCCACGCCGGACATGCCCAGGCCGATCGCCGCCACCTCGCCCGGCTCGGCGCTGGCCTGGGAGAGCACCGCCACCACAGCTTCCGCCAGCCGTTCGCGCACGGTGGCGTGATCTACGGCGTTGATGTTAGTGGAGCCGACAGTGACTGTCGCCAACACATCGCCTTCTTCATTGACGGCCACGCAGCGCGTCTTCGTGCCGCCGCCGTCGATGCCTATCGTGATCATCATTTCGACCACTTCGTAGACTCTCTCGTAAGCCCCCATAATTACGCCAAAGGCGATAATCCTACGGGAGCGCCTTTGATGACGCCAGACGCAGCTATGAGCTGCGCTCTGTTGGTTCGCTGCGCAACCCACAAGTCTATTGAAATGGGCGGCCGCAGGCCGCCCCTACAGCTCCAATACCACCCTGCGGTAATTCCTTCCCGGTGCAATTTTGCCCAGCACAACCGCCTCCTTTGCGCCAGTGCATGCAGGGACGTTGCCCGGCAGCCCGTGCGCGCACAGATACGCCAGTAACGCAAAGGTCAGCGCTTCTTTGGCGTCGGCGGAGAAGCCTAGCGCGTCGTGTGGGATAACCGGAGCTTCCCATCCGAACTGCGCCGCCAGCCTTGCGCGCAACGACGCCATCAACACAGGATTGTGCACCCCGCCGCCAGCCACAACCACCTCGGCGATCGGGCCAGGCGCAAAACGGGCATAAGCATCCACAATGCTGGCCGCCGTCAGGACTGTCACCGTGGCGACGAAGTCAGCCGGACTTGCGCCCACCGCCTCCGCCTCCATGCGCATCGCTTCCGCCAGTTGCGCAGAGAAAAGCTCGCGACCGGTCGTCTTCGGCGGCGGCTGTTGAAAGTAGGGATGCGAGAGCCATTGCGTCAGTAGAGGTTCGATCACTCGCCCCTGGCCGGCAAGCCTGCCGTCTTGATCGTAAGCCAGTTCGCCGCCGCTGACAAACCGCACGGCCCAGTCGATCAGCACGTTGCCGGGGCCGGTGTCGAAGGCCAACGGCGTTGCATCCAGGTCGACCGGCGGCAGAAACGTCACGTTGCCGATGCCGCCGATGTTTTGCACCGCACGCCAGCCGCCTGCAACGCCGTGAAGGCTGGACGGCGGTCGCAGCAGCAACCAGTCGAAGATGCTCACCAGCGGCGCGCCCTGGCCGCCCACGGCCACATCCGCCACGCGAAAGTCGCCGATCGTCGTCACGCCTGTGCGTGCGGCGATCACCGCAGGCTCGCCGATCTGCAAGGTGCTGGTCACCCGTCCGTCGCCGGCCACGTCGTGCCAGAGGGTCTGTCCGTGGCTGCCGATAAGGTCAAGGCTGGACAGCGGAAGACCGGCGTCCGTCGCAAGACGCAGCACCGCCTCTGCGAAGACTTCGGCGAGGCGGAAGTTGGCGCGACAGAGCTCGGCGGGCGTCCCCCGTCCGGCGAACAGGTCGAAGATCAGCGCGCGCTCCGCCTCTGGCCAGGGCAGGGTGGCGAAGGCGAGCATCTGTATATGCACGCCTTCGCCCTGAGGTGGGGGCAGCCCTGTGATGTCTGCAAGCGCCACGTCGACGCCGTCGGCGGAGGTGCCGCTCATCAGCCCGGCGACGCGCATCTTCACCTCAGCGCCTGCGTCAACGCCTCTGCCTGCGCCCGATAGTCGGCCATGTGGATGACCTGATGGCTCAAGCGGGCGTCTTCGGCGGCGAAAGCGAGCAGGTGGCTTTCCAGCGAGACGCGCGCGGTGGTGAGCGGCGCAATCTCCCTGCGCAGCACGCGCACGAAGTCGCGCATGATGCCTTCATCGCCGCCGCCGTGCCCCATTGCGGCCGTGTCCACGCGGATGGTTTCCGTCTTGCCGCCGTGGATGTTGATCTCGATCTCGCCCGGCTCCACCGCACGGGCGCGCAGCGTGCCCTTGGTGCCGTCGTAGCGCATCGAGCGGTGCTCCTGGTTGGAATGACCGTGCATGACCAGCGTGACCGAGGCGCCGTTCTCCAGCTCCATCAACACCGTCTGATGATCGACGACGTCGTTGTCACAGCGGTAGACGCAGCGGCCGTAGGGTCCGGTCTCAATCGCCTGTTTCCGTCCGGCGCGGCTGACGTCGGGCGAGATCGTGATGAAAGGCCAGATATTGGGGGCGTCCGGGTCCAGGCCGGCTGCGGCCAGGCGCTGGCGCGCATCGGGAATGGTGCGCTCGTAGTCAAGATAGATGGCGATCGCCGAAAAGGGGCATTCCGGCTCGATCGGGCAGCCGTCGGTGCAGCGCGCCGGAATCTCCGGCCCCACGTTTTCGCTGCGGAAGTGGATCAGCGAGCCGACCGAGGAGAGCCACACGACCGGCTGCTTGAGATTCCAGACCAGGATGTCAAAATCGTGGCAGCATTTGGCGAGGATCATCGGGCTGGAAAGCGCCTTGTTGCGCCAGTTGCCGCGCACGAAGCTGTGCGCCATGTGCCAGTAGACGACGTTTTCGCGATGCTCTACGGTGACGATTTCACCGATGACGCCGGAGTCCAGAATCTCGTGCAATTTGCGCCAGAAGGGTGCGTAGCGCAGCACATGGCAGATTTGCAGCACGCGGCCGGTGCGCTCCGACGCCTGCACCAGGCGGACGCAGCCTTCCAGCGTGTGCGCCATCGGCTTTTCCAGCAGCACGTCGTAGCCCGCCTCCATGGCCGCAATCGCCGGCTCGACGTGCATCTGATCCTGGGTGGCGATGATGGCGCCGTCGGCCAGTTGCCCGGCGGCGATCAAATCCTCCCAGGTGACGAAGCAACGGCTGTCGTCGATGTCATGCGCTTCGGCGAGGCGCTGTCGTCGGATTGGGTCCGGTTCGGCCACGCCGACGATGCGCACTTCATCCGGGTGGCGCAGCGCATACGAAGCATACGCATTGGCCCCGCGCGAACCTGCGCCGATGACAACCAATTCAACCGGTTTCGACATCACCCACCTTCTTTCTATCGTTCATTAGCCTGTCGCCAGGCGGCTTCCAACAACGCAATGCTCTTGGGCATGGCGGTCTCCGCCGGTTCATGCCCCTCCATCTCTATGGAAACGTAGCCGGTGAAGCCGGCGTCCAACAGGATGCGGAAAATGCGCGCGTAGTCCAGGTCAAGTGTGTAGACCGTGCCGCCGCCCGGATAGGTCTTGGCATGGGCCAGCCAGACATAAGGGGCGATCTTCTCCATGGCCGCGTACATGTCCGGCTCGAAATAGAAGTTGCCCATGTCCAGAATTGCGCGCAGCCAGGGAGAGTCGATGCTGCTGAGGATGCGCAGCATGCCGTCGGCGGTGGTGGTCAACCCCCAGTGATTTTCCAGCAACAGCATCACCCCTCGACGCTCGGCGTGCGGCAGGCATTGCTCGATGGCGTCGATGCACCAGCGGAAGCCGTCGTCTAGCGTGTAGCCTTCCCACGGCTCCACCCAGCCGCGCGCCGCAATCAGCTCCGAAAAGGGCGCTCGCTTGCGGAAGCCGCCGGAATTGATGCGGATTGAAGGGATGCCCAACTCATGCGCCAGATCGATGCAATGGAGCGTGTGTTCGATCTCGCGGCGTCGCTCTTCTTCCTCTGCCCAGACAAAATCCTGATGGATGCTCAGGTTGTAGAGGTCGAGGCCGAGCTGAAAGGCGCGGCGCTTCAACGAGCGCAAGTATGCAGGCTTCTCCGACGCCATCTGGCGATGGAGCAGCTCGACGCCGGCCAACCCCAACTGCGCAGCGGCTTCAAGCACCTGCTCCAGCGGCGTCGCCTCCGGCGTGAAGTGCCAGTAAGAATAACTGGACGTTCCCAAACGCAATTTTGTCATGTTCTCCTCTCTTTGCAGTTGACTTTTCCATCCGGCGCCTGGCTTCACCGATTCAGGCTCGGGATTACGTTTTCCAATGGCACCGGCTCCCCCCGGCGCGCCGACTCGTAGGCGGCCAGGGCCACCGCCAGCGCAGCCAGGCCGTCCGCTCCCGTGATGGAAGGCGCGCGCTCGCTGCGCACCATGGCCACGAAATCCGCCATCAATCCACGATCGATGTCGCTGCCGTAGCTCACCCACTGCGTCTTGCCCGTTTCATTCGACGCCACGGTGACATATTGGTGCAACGCGTCCAGGTAAATTGCGCCGCGCTCTCCCACCACTTCGATCTTGACATCTCCCCAGATGGGATAACTCGGCGGGCGCGACCAGCTCGTGTCGAGCGAACCGTAGACGCCGTTGCTGAGCGTGAAGGAAAGCAGGCCAGCGTCGTCGATGCCCAGGCCGGGATGCAGCAGACTGTCGCTCACCTCGGCGTAGACCTCCGTCACTTCGGCGTTCCAAAACCAGCGCAATAGGTCGATCACGTGCACGGTGTGGTCGATCACTGCGCCGCCGCCCGCCAGCTCCGGATCGATGAACCAGCCGCCCGGCATCGAACCATGGTTCGTGCAATTGACGGCGAAGACCTGGCCTAATTCGCCGGCGTCGAGCCGACGCTTGAGCTCCACGACCGCCGGTGCGAAACGCACCGGAAAGGCGATCTGCAGCCGCGTATTGGCGGCCGCGCACCGTTCGATCATCGCCTGCGCGTCGGCGAGGGTGACGGCGATGGGCTTTTCACAAAGGATGGCGCCCACCCGCCCCGCCGCCAGCTCCACCAGCGGCCGGTGCAGCGCGTTCTCGCTGCATACGACGACGGCGTCCGGTCCGGCGTCGAGAAGCTGCTCCGCCTGCTCGTAGCGACGGATGCCCAGCCGCTGCGACCAATCTACCGCCAGCGACGGCGAACGATCCCACATTCCGACAATTTCGACGTCTGCCATGCGCAGCAGATTCGCTGCATAGCTGACGGAATGCATGTGGGCGACGCCCAAGAAGCCAATACACACCGTCTTTTCGCTCATGGCGTCATCCTCCGAACTCTTTGAGTGCAACGGGCCAGCCGCTACGCATCGACTCGATGGCAGCCAGCGCGGCGCGCACCGCCTCCAGGCCATCGCGTGCGGTCACGATCGGCTGTGCGCGCCCTTCGATCACGTCGATGAAGTGGGCCAGCTCCGCATAGTAGGGTTCGTCCTCCGGCGCAGTGGGGCTGCTGGCGATGCGTTGCAGGCCGCGTTCTTCGTCGTACAGCTCCACCAACAGCGGCGGACGATCCAACGAGTCCCACTCGATCAACCCCCCATCGCCCGCCACTTCGACACGCGTGCGAAAGACTCCGCGTGGATGCGCCCAGCTCACCTCGATGAAACCGATGGCGCCGGTGACGAAGCGCAAGGTGATCTGGGCGTGGTCCTGATAGGGGCGGCCGGCGAAGGTCAGCCCGCGGGCAAAGACGCGCTCGATGTCGCCGCAGCACCAGCGCGCAAAATCAATGTCATGCACGCCGACGTCAAGCACGACGCCGCCGCTCTGGGCGAAGTCAGCGTAATGGACGGCGGAGAACTTGCCGCCCGGCCGAGGAAACGCGCCGCAGCGTGCGCTGCGATAGACGGCTGGCTTGCCGATGGCGCCGGCGTCGATGCGCTCCTTCACGCGGCGATACATCGGGAAAAAGCGCACCACCTGCGCCGGAAAGAGCATCACGCCGGCGCGTTCACACGCCTCCACCATCTCGCGCGCATCGGCGGAATGGCGCGCCAACGGCTTTTCGCAGATGATAGCCTTGCTGGCGTCTGCAGCGGCCAGCACGAGTTCCTTGTGCGTGGAGGCGGGGGTGCAGATATCGACGACATCCACGGCGGCCAGCAGCGCCTCCAACGAAGCGAAGGCGCGGCCGCCGTAACGCTGTGCCGCGCGCGCCGCCGCCTCCGGCAAAAGATCATAGTAACCGACGATCTCGACGCCCGGCATGCGCCGCCAGCCCTCAAGATGAACATCGGCGATGGAGCCTGTTCCGATCACGCCTATTTTTTGCATAGTTCTAAACCGTCGTTTTAAGGGAGAGGATCATATTCTTCTGCACCGATCATCCTGGAATCCATCTAGGCGGCGTCAACACCAGGGTGTGCCGGCGCAGCCAGAGAAAACAGAGCGCGCTGCTTAGCGCCAACCCTGCACAGACGATAAACAAGGCGTGAAAGCCGGCAGCCTGCACCACCATCCCGCCGGTAAGGCTGCCGGCGAGCTGACCGACGACGCCGGCCATGTTAAAGACGCCGCTGTTGCGGCCGCGCTGCGCCTGACCTCCGGTTTCGGCGGCGAGGGTCATCGAGGCTGCAGTGTAGCTGCCGAAGCCGAAGCCGCGCACAAGTTGAACGCCGATCAGCGCGGGCAGACTTGCGGCCAACAGCAGATAGCCGATCTGCACCAGCGCAATGCCCACGCCGCCGGCCGCCAGCACGATGGCCCGCCCCACCATGTCCGAAAGCGCGCCGCTGAGCACCATCGCCGGCATCTCGACGACGGCGGCCAGCCCCCACAGGCTGCTGATGGCCGCCTTGCTGTAGCCGAGCGCGCTCATGTAATTCGGCCACATCGTGGTGGAGGCGACGTGCGCCATCGTCCACAGCGCCACGCCGCTCAAAAAGAGCAGCGGCAAGCCCGATGGGCGGCCTTCGGACGCAGACACTGTGACGGAGGGAGTCGCTCGTACAGGCGTCTTATGCAGGCTGAGGGCAACGAGAGCGGCCGCAAGATAGAAGCCCCCACACACCAGAAAAATGAAGCTGAAGCCGAAGACGTCCGCCAGCCAGCCGCCGCCAAACGCCCCTGCAGCAAAGGCCAGCGAGCCTAGTCCTCGGAAAAGCCCCATGCTGCGCCCTCTGTGCGTCGAGGCGTCAAGCGCGTCGCCCATCAGCGCCAGGCTCAAGGTCGCCACGCCGGCCATGCTCACGTCGTTGAGGAGCCGCGCCAGCCAGGCCATCGTCAGGTCGCCGGCCGCGCTGAGCCAGGCATAGGCGAGCGCCACGCCGGCCAGTGCAGCGACGAAGAGCCGTTTGCGCGCCTGCAACCCATCGGCCAGCCAGCCCCAGGCTGCGTTGCTGGCGAGCATGGCGACCATGGCGCTGGTGATGATCAGAGAAATCAGCGCAAAGGTGGCGCCCAATTCTTGGAGATAGAGGGTGAACAGCGGAGAGCTAATGCCGATGGCGACCAGGGTCAGAAGGTTGATTGAGGTCAGAATTCGATAATTGTTCATTGTCGCAACAGGAGCCGGTGTTGTGCACCGGCTCCATCTCCTCATTCTCTCAATTGGCCGGGCGTCGGCGTCATCGTGATGGACGATGGAGCGCCGACCCCCTAGCGTTGTAATAAAACTGGACCCACCTACTGCTTCGGCTGCAGGCGGCCGGTCAACAACAGCACGATAACGAACGGATCGTTGTAGGTGCCGTTCTGATAGACCGGGTCGCCGTCCGGCGGCCAGCCGGTGACGCGGATGTCCGGCGCCGGGTTGTTGCCGTAGCGCTCCCACAGCGGAATCTGCGGCAACAGCTCGTTGTAGGCCAACGCCAGCTCGTTGATCACCGCCTTCTGCGCCTCGAGGTCATTGCCGGCGCCCGAGGCCACCACCATGGCGCCCAGGTCCACTTCGCCAAGCACGTCGGTCTGCTGCACCAGCGGGAAGGAGATGCCCGGCTTGGTGGGATCGCCGACGCCCGAAATCACCTGGTTATACGGCGTGCGCAAGTTGAAGTTGTACGAGAAATGCGGATGCGGGTTGCCGGCGCCCCAGGCGCGGATGGCCATCTCGAACTTGCCGTCCTGCACGTCGATGTCGTGCTGCGTGAAGGTGATGCCGCGGAAGGCGGTCTTGATGCCGAAGTCGGTGAGCTGTTGCGCCAGATTTTCGGCAGCGGCCGACCAGTCGGCGAACTCGGCGGGCGCGGTCAGCTCAAACTCCATACGCTTGCCGGTCTCATCCTTCCAGACGCCGTCGGAATCGCGCGTCCAGCCCAGGCTGGTGAGAATTTCAGCCGCTTTGTCGCGGTTGAACTCATACTTGTCGAGGCGATTAACCGTCTCTTCCGTCAGCCAGAGCGGCACAAGGTTGTCGGAGAAGCCCACCATGTTGATGACCGCCTTGCCGGAGTCGCCCAAAGAGACCACGCCGTTTTCGTGGCGGTCGATGGCGTAGGCGAGCGCCTGCCGCACCAGCTTATTGTCGAACGGCGCCACCTTGTGGTTCAGGTAGAGCGCCGGGCCGTTGTAGTTCGGCGCACGGATGATGCGGTAGCCTTTGGCGATGAACTCGCGCTCGGTGGCGGGCGGGAAGCCATGCGTGGCGTAGTCAATGTCGCCGGCCAGCACCAGCGGCGTTACGACCGGCGTCTCGCCGTTGTAGTTGACCAGGCGGTCGAACTTCACCCAGTCCGCCATGAAGGAGGTCGGCACCTTGTTCAGGATCATCTGCGACTCG
This sequence comes from uncultured Caldilinea sp., assembly GCA_937928035.1. GTDB lineage: Bacteria > Chloroflexota > Anaerolineae > Caldilineales > Caldilineaceae > Caldilinea. Next base: position 16,721 of record CALFWA010000202.1, read on the forward strand.
GTGATGCTGGCCGGATCGATCTTGTACGGGCCAAGTACGACCATGTCCTCCGGGCGGAACTCGTTGAAGGCGTTGAGCAGGTCTTTCCACTCCTGATCCTGCGGCGTCTTGCCGGCAGCGACCAGTTCGTTGACGCGCTGCGCCCACTCGCCGTAGACCGAGGAGGCATGGATGAAGCTATCGCGCAGGAGGCGTCGCGGCGCCACAGAGGAGGGACTGCGCAGGATGAAGTCGACGGTCGTGTCGTCCACCGCCACCACATCCGCCAGATGATCGGTCCATGCGACGGTGTTCTGCAGGCGATAGATGGCAAACGTGTCGACGACATCCTTGGATGTGTAGGGGCTGCCGTCGCTCCACACGGCGCCCGCGGGCAGCTTAACGCGCAGCGTCACGTCGTCAACCCACTCCCATGATTCGCCGGCGATGGGCATCCAGCTTGCATCCGCCCACATGTAATAGAAGAGCGGCGGCTCCATCAAGGCTTGATAAATTGCCAGGGAAAGGCCGTTGGTGACGAAGGTGTTGAAGTGGCCGGTCGGCGGCACGGAGTAGGGCCAGGCAATATGCATCTCGCTGACCGTCGGCGCCGCAGCTTCTCCTGGCGCAGCGGACGGCGCCGCGGCTGGCGCAACACAGGCCGAGAGGGTCAACGCCAACACCAACAACAGCGCAAACCATTTTGACGTCTTCATACCGATTCTCCTTGAAATGGTTGAACGTGGAAAACAACAGATGCATCCAAAGTCGACGTCATCGATGGCGCTTGGAATCAATTTCAAAGCGCCGATCGCATGACCATCCTCGAAAAAAGCGCCATTCCCCTCGCTTCACCTCCTTTTCTATGAACGTTCTTTGCAATTAACGTTGATGGATGCGAACGACGATGACCAGTGCAGTTAGAAATACAATTGCGATCAACACCGTGAACAGCGTGATGACATGCTCCGCCGATCCGGGCGTCACGATGAAGAGCAACGGAATCCCCGTCACCAGCATCAACGAGCCGATCAACAATCCGGCGCGCACGATCTCGCGGTTCATCGGCTAGACCAACAAAGGAACGTGCTCGTGCTTGCGCACCGGGCAAGCCACGCGCCCACCGACGTCGAGCGGCTCTAACGCAGGAACTTGGCGATCACACTGTCCGGGCACAAAATACGGACAGCGCGGATGAAAAGTGCACCCTGGCGGAAGATTGAGCAGGCTGGGAATTTCGGCCTCGCGCAGCTCGATCTGTCGTTTTCGATGGGCCAGCTCTGGGTCCGCCTCCGGCACGGCAGAGAGCAGCGCCTGCGTATAGGGGTGGCGCGGGTCGGTGATCAGCCGCTGCGTCGGCCCATCTTCGACGATGCGCCCCAGATACATCACGGTGATGCGCCCCTCCCAGGCGAAATACTTGGCCAGCGCCAGGTCATGCGTAATAAACAGAAAGGTGACGTGAAACTGCTCCTTGAGCCGCGACAGCATGGTGAGGATGCTCACGCGGATCGAGACATCGACCATCGACACCGCCTCGTCGGCGACAATGAACTTCGGCTCGACCGTCAGCGCCCGCGCCACGGCCACGCGCTGGCGTTGCCCTCCACTCAACTGGTGCGGATATTTGTCGATCATGTCGCGCGCAGGCGTCAGATCGACGACTTCGAGCAGCTCCAGTGCGCGCGCCTCGGCGTCCGCCCGATTCTTCACTTTATTGTGGCGCAGCAACGGCGCCGTAAGAATCTGTCGCACCGTCTGCGTCGGATTCAGCGACGCGTAGGGGTCCTGATGGATGATCTGCACCGATTGCCGATATCGTCGGAAACCTGTGCTGTCAAGCTCCTTGATATTTTTGCCCTCGAAGAGCACCTCCCCGGAGGTCGGCTCCAGCAGGCCGGCGACCATGCGTCCTGTCGTGCTCTTGCCGCAGCCGCTTTCTCCCACCAGACAGACCGTCTCACCCGGTTCGATGGCAAAGGAGACCGAATCGACGGCGGTCACCGTTTCTTTGCCTTTGCCGAACTTTTTGGTGAGATTGCGCACTTCCAGAATCGGAGCCATCAGGACACCGCCTCTTCGTTGAAGGATACGGCTTCAAGCACGCTGAGCACACCGCGGTGAAGTGGATTGCGCCGCAGCTCCTCTTCAACCTTCTGCCAGTGCCAGCACGCCGCCGTGTGGCCAGGACCGACTTCTTCGAGTTCCGGCTCTTCCACCTTACAACGGTCGGTGGCGAAGGTGCAACGGGGATGAAACTTGCAGCCGGTCGGCAGATCGATCAGGTCGGGCGGAGAGCCAGGGATCGAAAAGAGCTGCTCAAACCCGCCCGTGACCGTAGGCACGGCGCGGATCAGGCCGAGCGTGTAGGGATGGCGCGGCCGATAGAAGATGTCCTCGGAAGCCCCCAGCTCCACGATGCGACCGGCGTACATCGTCGCCACGCGGTCGGCCAGCTCGGCGGCGATGGCCAGGTCATGGGAGATGAAGATCATGGTGAAGCCTTGATCTTCCTTCAACTTGCGCAACAACTTGATAATCGTACGTTGCGTGATGATGTCAAGCGCAGTCGTCGGCTCGTCCAAGATCAGCACCTGCGGGTTGAGCAACAGCGAGAGGGCCAGCAAAACGCGTTGGCGCATGCCGCCGCTCAGCTCATGCGGGTAGGCGTCGATCACGCGTTTCGGGTCGAGCTGGACGAATTCGAGCAACTCCACCAGGCGTCGACGCACCGCCTCTTTATCATGCCACCCGTGCGCCTTGGCGGTGTCCCACGCCTGCGCCCAAATTTTGAGCACAGGGTTGAAGGCGTTGAGCGCAGCCTGGAAGACCATCGCGCAATCGCGCCAGCGGAACTCGCGCATTTCGTTGCGGTCGAGTTTCAGAAGATCGACTTCTCGGCCATTGCGGCGGTAGAAGATTGCGCCGGGCTCAATCTGCGCAGTTTCGGGCAGCAGCCGCACGATCGCCAGCCCCAGCGTCGTTTTGCCGGATCCGCTCTCGCCGATCAGCGCCAGACTTTCCCCGGCGTGAAGGTCGAGCGTGACGTTGCGCACCGCCTGCACTTTGCCGCGACGGGTGGCGTAGGAAACGTGCACATTTTGCAGCGACAGCGGCGCTTTTCCGTTCTGTTGCTCATCCATCTGCCAGTCCAGTTTCCCCTTGGTCATGCTTCCCAGTCCTATCCCTCATCAGGCCATCGTGCGCAGCCGCGGGTTGAACGCCAGCTCCAGCGAGCGCGTCATCGTGATCACCGAAAGTTGGAAGACGGCGATCGCCAGGATCGGCATCATGATGCGCCACATGGCGTCGCGAAAGAAGATGGCGCCCTGCGTCCACGCCAGGCTGATCATCACACCCCAGTTGCTGCTCGACACCGGCACCAGGCCCAACAACACCAGGCCCACCTGCGTGTAGACCGCTGCGGTCATAGCCAGCGTGAAGCTGATCACAATGTAGGTCATCATGTTGGGTACCAGCTCACGGAAGATGATGTGCCCGGCGCCGAGATCGAGCGCGCGCGCCGCCTCGACAAAGTCGCGTTCCTTCAGCGAAAGCGCCTGCGAACGCACGGCGCGCAGCAGCGCAGGCCAACTGAGCAACCCCAAAAAGGCGCCCAACAAAGTCAGATTATCGAGTTTGATGAAGGCGGCCAGCACGGCAAGCAACGGAAATTGCGGAATCGTCAAAATAATGTCGGTGAAGCCCATGATGACGCTGTCCACCGCGCCGCCTGCGAAGGCGCTCAACGTACCGAAGGTGACGGCGATAAAAGTGGAAAGAAAGGCTGCAACGGCTGCGACGTAGATCACATCCTTCCCACCGTGGACGATCTGCGAGAAGATGTCGCGCCCCTGGTGGTCGGTGCCAAACCAGTGCTCGGCGGAGG
>CALFWA010000203.1 GCA_937928035.1 uncultured Caldilinea sp.
GCCGACCGCCTGGGGCGACGCACCGTCGTCTGGGCTGGCGTGTTGAGCTTCGTCGTCGGCGTGCTGGCCGTGTTGACGAGCGCCCACATGCTCTGGCTCATGGTTGCGCGCACCTTGCAGGCGCTGGGCTACGTGGCGGTCACCACGGCGGCCACCGCGCGCATCACCGACCTGGCGCCTCCTGCGCAACGAGGCGCAGCCATCGCCCGCTTTGGCGTCGCCGCCAATCTGGCCATGACAATGACGCCCGCCACCGTCGACCTGACGCTGAGACGCGCAACGACGGAACAGATTTTTATCGCTGCTGCGCTGACAGCCGGCTTGTGTGGGTTGATGGCGCTGCGCTTCGGCGAGCGTCCGGTCGAGGCGCAAGAACCTGGCGCGCTCCTGCGCTTCTGGGCGTTGCCTGAAGAGATTCGGCGGCCCTGGCTTTTGGCTGCGCTGCTGGGCGTCGGTTTTGGCGTGTGGCTGCAATTTCTGCCGCTGCTGGCGCTGCGTCGCGAGGTCCAGCCGGTGGGCGCGCTCTACGGCGTGTACGGTCTGACGATCGTGCTGACGCGCCTCCTGACGGCGCCCTGGCAGGACAGGGGACGAGAGCGGCTGCTCCTGTTTTCTGGATTTAGCGTCATGGCGTTGGGGCTGAGCCTGTTTGCGTTCACGGCGTCGCTGCCCACCTTTCTTGCAGCAACCGCATTGATGGCTGCAGGCGGCGGCGTCTTGCATCCGCTCCTGATCGCGCTGCATGTGCGTCACATGCCGGCCTCGCTGCGTGGGCAGGCGGTTTCCACCTTCTACCTTGGTTTTGACCTGGGCAACGGCATAGGCGTGTGGACACTGGGCTTCGTCTTGCAGTGGTGGGGGCTGACGGCCCTCTTCGGAATGGCGATGACCGCTGCCCTGGTTGGGGTCGCCATCGCAACATTGCGCAATCCGGCTGCCGCTAAACTCATCCAGAAAGAAAGCTTGGAATGCAATAATACGAGTTAGCCGGGCGTGCCTGGTCCGAGGCTGAACGTTCACCGAGCGCCGCCAACGAAAGCCATCACTTCGCTCCACCAACCATGCCATGGCTCCACCGGCCAGCTGTTGTGGCCGGCGTCAGGGAGCACCCAGCGTCGTTTAGGGCCTGCAAGCGAAGCATAGAGGCGCTCTGAATGCTCTCGAGGAATGATCTCGTCCCGCTCTGCGATTACAATCGCAATGGGGAGGGAGGCACCTTCGAGGTGGCGCAGGCTGTCGTAACGGTCGAGCAGGAGCCAGCGCACGGGCAGAAAGGGGTAAATGCGCTGCGCCAGCGCAGTCAGACTATCCCAGGGCGTCAACAGCACCAGGCCGGCGACCGGCGCCGAGGGTTGGGCTGCCGACGCTGCGACAACGGCGGCGCCCAGAGACTCGCCCCACAGGTAAACCGGCCCGCCAAACTCCTCGTAGGCGCGACGCAGCGTTTCCTGCGCGTCGGCGATGAGCGCATCTTCGCTTGGCTTACCTGCCCGGCCGCCGTACCCCGGATATTCGGCAAGGAGCACGCGATAGCCCAGCGGCTCCAGCGCCTCGACGTAATAGCTGCGTTGCCAGGCCGCGCCGGCGTTGCCATGAAACACGATCACGACGCCGTTGCTTGCCGGCGACGACGCATCGGAGATGAATCCTCGGTATTCACCGCCATCCGCAGGCCAGAAGCGCAGGCCCATTCCTTCCAGCTGGGCATCGGAGGGAAGCGTCTGCAACGGGAAATACAATAAGCGACGCTGCATCCAATAGGCGAGCAAGACGAACAGCACGTAGGCGATGGCCAGAATCAGCAAGATGCGCAACACCCCATTCAACGCGTCCCCCTTTCTTGCAAAACCTATCACAAGACATGTTCAATCATTGCATTATTCCGGCAAATGAACAAATGGTATACTATTGACTCGCAGTCTGGCGGGATTTCAATTGTTCTGGCGTCTTGTAGCGCCGTTCTTGGCAGGGCTTGCTCGAATCATCCAAAATCTTATGATTGCCAAGAATGTACGGCTGAGGGCCGCATCTGGCGTTGTGAAAAGGGCGCTCGCATAGGCTGCGAGCCTGCGGCTACGAACCGCAGCTACGGGGATCGTGAGATGATTTTGCGTCTTGATGCAAAACACGAGGAAGCCAGACTTCGCGTCTCTGCGAATTGGTGATAAAAATACCTGTCGGTCAGATGACGAGTTGGAATCATTGAAATGAAAGTGATGAACCATGTCTCAAACAACGACAAAAACAGCGCCTTCCGCTCTACAAGCGCCGATCGGCGCTGAGGAGTTGCGGCGGGCAATGATTCAGCGCCTGTATAACTCGGTGGGCAAAGCGATTCAATCCGCCACCAAACACGACCTCTATTGCGCGCTCTCACTTGCCATCCGCGATCTTTTGACAGAGCGTTGGCGCAAGACGACCGAAGCGCACTACGAAGCCAATCCCAAGTTCACCTACTATCTCTCCGCCGAATACATGCTCGGCAAACAGCTTGGTCAGAACCTTGCGTACACCGGCTTGACCGAAGTGGCTGCGCAGGTGGCGATGAGCTTTGGCGTCACCCTGGAGGAATTTCTAGAGCTGGAGCCGGAGCCTGGACTGGGCAACGGCGGTCTCGGCCGTCTGGCGGCCTGCTTTATGGACTCGCTGGCCACGCTCGATCTGCCGGCGGTCGGCTATGGCATCCGCTACGAGTTCGGCATTTTTCGCCAAACTTTTGTCGACGGCTGGCAGGTGGAGCAGCCCGACGCCTGGCTGCTCCACGGCAACCCCTGGGAGTTCATTCACTCCGACGACATGATCGAGGTCGGCTTCGGCGGCTACACCGAACACGCGCCGGACAGCAGCGGCCGACTGCGCACACGCTGGGTTCCCGGCCAGAAGGTGTTGGGCGAACCTTGCACCATGCTCGTGCCCGGCTACGGCACGGATACGGTCAATATTCTGCGGCTATGGCGGGCGCGCGCGGCTGAAGAGTTCGACTTCCAGATGTTCGACACCGGCAACTACGTGCAGGCAGTGCAACAGAAAATTTTCTCGGAGAACATCAGCAAGGTGCTCTACCCAAACGACGGCACGCCTCAGGGCCGCGAGCTGCGCCTGCGTCAGCAATACTTCTTCGTAGCCTGTTCGCTGCGAGACATCATTCGTCGTTTCCGGCTGCGCAACCAGGATTGGAACGCTTTCCCAGACAAGGTGGCGATTCAGCTCAACGACACGCACCCGGTGATCGCCATCCCCGAACTGATGCGCATCCTTGTCGACGAAGAAGGTCTGGGATGGGATCAGGCGTGGAGCATCACGCAGCGCACCTTCGCCTACACCTGCCACACGCTGTTGCCGGAGGCGCTGGAGCGCTGGCCGGTGAGCTTGTTCGAGTATCTATTGCCGCGGCACCTGGAGATCATCTACGAGATCAACCATCGTTTCCTGGCGCAGGTGCGCGCCCGCTTCCCCGGCGACAACGCCCGCGTGGTGCGCATGTCGCTGATCGATGAAAACGATGGCCGCCAAGTGCGCATGGCCAACCTTGCCAGCGTAGGCAGCTTCGCCATCAACGGCGTCGCCGAGCTGCAATCGCAGCTGCTGCGCGAGTACACGCTGGCCGACTTCGGCGAGATGTTCCCGGAGAAGTTCCAGAACAAGACCAACGGCGTCAGCCCGCGGCGCTTCCTGCTGCTCTCCAACCCACGGCTGTGCGACCTGATCACCGAAGCCATCGGCGAGGGCTGGATCAACGAGCTAGACCGCCTGCGCGAGCTGGAAAAGTTTGTGGATGACGCAGCGTTCCGTCAGCGCTGGCGAGCAATCAAGCAACAAAATAAAGCCGACCTGATTGCGTTTGCGCAACACAGCACAGGGGTGACGCTCGACTCTGCAGCCATGATGGACGCCATGGTCAAACGCTTGCACGAATACAAGCGGCAGTTGCTCAAGCTGCTCCACATCGTGACGCTCTATCAGCGGCTGCAGGACAACCCAAACCTCGACATCGTGCCGCGCACCTTCCTCTTCGGCGCCAAGTCCGCCTCCGGTTACGCCACCGCCAAGCTGATCATCAAGCTCATCAACAGCGTGGCCGAAGTCGTCAACAACGATCCCATCGTGCGCGACCGCCTGAAGGTGGTCTTCCCGGCCAACTTCAATGTGACGATGGGGCAGATCATCTACCCGGGCGCCGAGCTATCGGAGCAGATTTCACTGGCTGGCAAGGAAGCTTCCGGCACAGGCAACATGAAATTTGCCCTCAACGGCGCGCTCACCATCGGCACGCTCGACGGCGCCAACATCGAAATTCGCGAACTGGTCGGCCCGGAGAATTTCTTCCTCTTCGGCCTCAACGCCCAGGAGGTGATGGAGCTCAAGGCGCGCGGCTATCGCCCGTATGACTGGTACGCACGCAATCCGGCATTGAAGCGCGCCGTCGATGCGATCGCTTCCGGCGTCTTCTCACGCGGGGACGCCTCGCTCTTCCGCCCGTTGGTGGAGTCGCTGCTGAGCCGGGATGAGTATCTAGTTTTCGCCGACTACCAGGCGTACATCGATTGCCAGGAGCGCGTGTCGCAGGCTTATCTCGACCAGGAATCCTGGACGCGCATGTCGATCCTCAACACGGCGCGCACGGGGTACTTCTCGTCCGATCGCACGATCCGAGAGTATGCACAAGACATCTGGAGGTTAAAGCCGGTGAAGGTTGAGTAGGAAGCCTCGTGCGCAATGGGTCAGATTGCGAAAATTGACGAATTTTCCTAGATTGATGGAGATTTCAAAAGGAATCACGAACTATGAGCGAGTTGGAAAACAGACTGAATCAAATCGTCGAACGCGTGGACGCCATTCGGGGGCGTCTTTGACATTCCCGGTAAATTGAGCCGCATCCAGGAGCTGGAGCAGCGCAGCCAACAACCCGACTTCTGGGACGATCCGCAGAACGCCCAAAAGGTCATGCAGGAGCTGAGCGCGCTGCGCGACAAGGTGGAAGTTTGGGAGGGACTGGCGCGTCGCGCCCATGACGCGCTTGAGCTTTATCAGATGGCCGAGGACGACCCGGCCATGTTGACCGAGCTGGAAGCGGAGGCGGACGCGCTGGAAACAGAACTCGACGAGCGCGAGTTCACACTGGCGCTCAGCGGCCCCTACGACGGCGGTTCGGCGATCCTCAGCATTCACGCCGGCGCCGGCGGCACCGAAGCGCAGGACTGGGCGCAAATGTTGTTGCGCATGTACCTGCGCTGGGCGGAAAAACACGGCTTCAAAACCTTTATCACCGATGAGACCGAAGGCGAAGAGGCAGGGATTAAAAGTGTGACCGTCGAGGTCAACGGCCCCAACGCCTACGGCCTGCTCAAGGCGGAGAAGGGCGTGCACCGGCTCGTGCGCCTCAGTCCCTTCGACGCCAACAACCGTCGCCACACCAGCTTTGCCAAGGTCGAGGTGATGCCGGTGCTGGACGAAGACATCGAGATTCAGATCGATCCCAAAGACATCGAAGTGGAGGTCTTTCTCAGCAGCGGCGCCGGCGGCCAGAACGTGCAGAAGAACCAGACAGCCGTGCGCATTCGCCACCTGCCGACAGGCATCGTCGTCACCTCGCAGAACGAGCGCAGCCAGACGCAGAACCGCGAAATGGCGATGCGCATCCTCCGCGGCAAGCTCTATGAGATGGAGCAAGAGCGATTGGCACAAGAAAAAGCCAAGCTGAAGGGCAAAGTAGACGACGCCAACTTCGGCAGCCAAATTCGCAGCTATGTGTTGCATCCGTACCAGTTGGTCAAAGACCTGCGCACCGGCGTGGAGACGAGCAATACGACCGCCGTGCTCGACGGCGAAATCGACATGTTCATCGAAGCGTGGCTGAAGAACAATTTGCAAGACGTTGCGTAATCCGAAGCTTCATGGTTTCGGTGCAGGCTGTCTCGATGGAGACAAACGTGCGGATCGTGGAGTGACCTAAATGCCGCAATCCGCACTCTATTCCAACCTTAATCATGCGTTGGCGCGCTCGATCACCACACCGGCGGCTCGTCATCTTCGCGCAAGATTGCCTCAATCGCCGCCAGCTCCTCCGGCGTAAACGTGAGATTCTTGACCGCCGCCGCGTTGTCTTCGATCTGGCTGACTTTGCTGGCGCCCACTAACGCCGAGGTCATCTGAGGATGACGCAACACCCAGGCGATCGCCATTTGCGCTAACGTCTGACCGCGCGCCTCGGCGATCTGATTCAACCGTCGGGCCAGTTCGATGCGCTTTGCGCTGACTTCATTCGCCTTTAAGAAGCCATGAGGCTTGGCCGCGCGCGAATCGGGCGGGATGGCGCCCGCCAGATATTTGTTCGTCAGGAGTCCCTGCGCCAGCGGCGAGAAAGCAATGCATCCGATGCCCAGCTCGCCCAGCGTGTCCAACAAGCCGTCTTCCACCCAACGGTTGAACATGCTGTAGGCGGGTTGATGGATCAGGCAAGGCGTGCCCAGGCTGCGCAAGATGGCTGCAGCCTCGCGCGTCTGCTCAGGCGAATAGGTCGAGATGCCGACGTAGAGCGCGCGGCCCGAACGGACGGCGTAATCGAGCGCCATCATCGTCTCTTCCATTGGGGTGTTGGGGTCAGGCCGGTGGCTGTAGAAGATGTCAACATACTCCAATCCCATGCGTTTGAGGCTCTGATCGAGGCTGGCGATCAGATACTTGCGCGATCCCCATTCTCCATAAGGGCCGGGCCACATATAGTAGCCCGCCTTGGTGGAGATAATCAGCTCATCGCGATAAGGTCGCAAATCTTGCGCCAGAATGCGCCCGAAGTTCTCCTCCGCCGATCCAGGAGGCGGGCCGTAATTGTTGGCGAGATCGAAATGGGTGATCCCCAGATCGAAGGCGCGCAACACCATGGCGCGAGCATTCTCATACACATCGACGCCGCCAAAGTTGTGCCACAATCCCAGGGACACAGCCGGCAACAACAGGCCGCTGCGCCCCGTGCGGCGATAGAGCATCCGACCATCATAACGTTGCGCATCTGCTTGATACACCATAAGCTCTCCTCAATTCGTGATAAGGTGTTCCATCAAAAGAACTTTGTTCCAAAATCCATGCGCCATCATCGATGAACGATCACCAGCATGCCTGGGTTGGATTCATCCAACACATGCCAGCCAGGGCCGACGGTCGGCGTCGTCCAGTCCCAAAGCCATTTGGCGTCGCTGTTGGTCATGTTGATGCAACCGCGGCTCATGGGCGTTCCGAAATTGTTGTGCCAGTACGCGCCGTGGAAGGCATAGTCCCGATAGAAATACTGCACCCACTGCACGTTGGGAAGGTAATAGTAATCTCCCGCCGCTCGACTGCCGCCCTGCATAACCTGTGAGGAGACCTTGGCCCAAATGCGGAAGACGCCGGTGACGGTGGGCGTTTTCGCCTTGCCCGATGAAATGACAAAGCGCTTGATTAGCTTGTTGCCTTCCCAAGCGTAGGCGCGCTGATGGTCGAGATCGACGGAGATCCACTTGCCTTCGGTGGGAACGACCGGATAGAGGGGCGCGCCGTCGGCGCCCATCGGCGCAGCGGCGAAGAGTTCGGCGAGGGAAGGCGGCGGCACAATCAGACGCTGACCGGCTTTGACCTGCCTGGCGTCGGCAATTTTGTTCAGCTCCAGGATGCGGCGGAGCGAGGTCCCATAGTCCCTGGCAATCGAGGCCGGCGTCTCGCCCTCGCGGACGACGTGGACATAGGACCTGCCCAAGAGCGGAACCGCGTTCCTAGCCGCAAAGACCGGCGCCGCGCCATCGTTGACGGGAACGCGCAGCGCCTCGCCCGGCAGCAGCGGTGCGGAGGGCGAACGCAGGTTCATTTCCGCCAGGTGCGCCGGCGTGGTGCGGAACCGGGCGGCGACGCCGGAGAGCGTGTCGCCCGGCGACGCAAAATAGATGCGCGTATTTTCAAGACCTAACGTAAGCGATGGCTGTGGACTTGACCCTCGCAGCGAAGCGCGCCCCGCGCCGCTGCCCGCCACGTGCGACGGCACCGCCAGCCGCTGACCGACCCGAATCACCTCCGGATTTTGAATGCCGTTGAGGCGCATCAGGGTGTCGACGTCGGTGTCATAGCGCCGGGCGATGGCGGTCAACGTCTCGCCGGGGGCCACGGTATGAACGTCGGTCGTCTGCGCCGCTGCAAAGCGCGTCGTTGCGCCGATCGATAGGGCAAGACACAACACCATCCAAAACAGTCGTCGTTGCACCGATTTGACGATTGCGCCGCAGTGTTTACTCAATTTTCTCTGCATCCTCCGAGTCTCTCAGGTTGAAGCTCGTCACTGCCTTCCATTTATGTCAACAATCCCTCGGCGTACCGGCGCCGCAGCTCCTTTTTGTCGAACTTGCCCACGCTGGTCTTGGGCACCTCATCGATGAAGACGATCCGCTCTGGAATCCAGAACTTGGCGACGCGCGTGGCCAGATAAGCCTGCAGCTCCTCCGCCGTCAGGTCCCATCCCTCCTTCGTGCGCACCACGCACGCCAGCGGCCGCTCCGACCACTTTTCATCAGGGATGGCGATCACCGCCGCCTCGAGCACCTTCGGGTGATCGATGATAGCGTTTTCCAGCTCCACGGTGGAAATCCATTCGCCGCCGCTCTTGACCAGATCTTTGGTGCGGTCGGTGATGGTCATGTAGCCTTCCGGTGAAATCGTTGCAACGTCGCCGGTGCGGAACCAGCCATCGGCGGTCATGTAGTCCGGCGTCGGCTCGCGCTTGAAATATTGCCGGATGATCCAGGGGCCGCGCACCTGCAGCTCCCCCATCGTCTTGCCGTCCCAGGGCAGCTCTCGTCCCACCTCGTCGACGATGCGCATCTCCACGCCCAGCACCGGGTATCCCTGTTTGGCCTTGATGTCCCAACGCGCCTCGTCGTCGAGCGCTTCATGCTCCTTGAGCGGGATCGAGACGGTGCCGAGCGGCGACATTTCGGTCATGCCCCACGCGTGCAGAACGTTGACGCCCAGCTCGCTTTCGTAGGCTTTGATGAGCGAACGCGGCATCGCCGAGCCGCCGACCACCAGCGCACGAATGCAGGAGACGTCGCGAGGGTTCTGCTTCAGCTCATGGTAGAGGCCGTTCCAGATGGTCGGAACGCCGGCCGCAATGGTGACGCGCTCGTTGGCGATCAGGTCGGCCAGGGCTTGCGGCCGCAGATGCGGGCCGGGCAGGACGATGTCGGCGCCCGACGCCACGCACGCATAGGGCAAGCCCCAGGCCATGGCGTGAAATTGCGGCACGACCGGCAGCACCACGTCCGACTCGCGCACACCCAGCGCATTGGCGGCGTTCTCCCCCATCGTATGTAGGAACATCGAGCGATGCGAGTAGAGCGCGCCTTTAGGCTCGCCTGTTGTGCCGCTGGTGTAGCACATCCCCATTGCCATGTTTTCATCGGTGCTGCGCCAGACGAAATCCTCGTCGCTCTCCTCGATCAAGTCCTCGTAAAAGAGCGCATTGGGCAGAGCGTCCTTTGCCTCGCGCGGGGCGTTGAAGAGGACGTACATTTGAACGCCGGGCGTCTGCGGCGCCACCTTCTGATAGAGAGGAAGCAATGTCCCATCGACAAAGACAATTTTATCCTCGGCGTGATTGACAATATAGGCCAGCTGGTCAGGGAACAAGCGGATGTTCAGCGTATGGCAGACCGCCCCGGCGCCCGGCGCCGCGTAGTACAGCTCCAGATGTTGATAGTTGTTCCATGCAAAGGTGCCGATGCGGTCGCCAGGTTCGACGCCGAGCTTCACCAACGCCTTGGCCAGCCGCTTCGAACGACGATAGAGGTCGGCGTAAGTGTAGCGGAAGAGCGAGCCATCGGGCTGCATCGTCGTGATGCGCTTGTGGGCGTAGAGACGATGACCATGCTCCAAAATCTTATCGATGGTCAGCTGCCAGTTCATCATCAGACCGTTCATCGCACCCCTCCAGAAGTCCAGTCCTCTGCCAATCCCTGACAAGAGGTCACAGATCCACGGTTAAATACTGGCGCAGATACGCCAGG
>CALFWA010000204.1 GCA_937928035.1 uncultured Caldilinea sp.
ATCGGCCGATGAGCATCTACGAAGTGCATCTGGGAAGCTGGCGGAGAGGAGAAGGAAATTCATTTCTCAACTATCGCGAGCTTGCGCACCAACTGGTTGACTATGTGAAAGAAATGGGCTACACCCATATCGAGCTGATGCCGATCGCCGAGCATCCCTTTGACGGCTCCTGGGGCTATCAGGTCACCGGCTACTATGCGCCGACCAGCCGCTTTGGCACGCCGGACGACTTCATGTATTTCGTCGACTACTGCCATCAGCACGGCGTCGGCGTGATATTGGATTGGGTGCCTGCACACTTTCCGCGCGATGCACATGGGTTGGCGTTCTTCGACGGCACCCATCTCTACGAACACGCCGACCCCCGCCAGGGCGAACATCGCGACTGGGGCACCAAGATCTTCAACTACGGCCGCAACGAAGTGCGCAACTTCCTGCTCAGCAACGCCCTCTTTTGGCTCAAGAAATATCACATTGACGGCCTGCGCGTCGACGCCGTCGCCTCCATGCTCTATCTGGACTACAGTCGCAGCCCCGGAGAATGGATCCCCAACAAGTACGGCGGTCGCGAAAACCTGGAGGCGATCGACTTTCTGCGGCGCTTCAACGAGCTTGTGCATGAACACGCGCCCGGCGCCATCACCTGCGCCGAAGAGAGCACCTCCTGGCCGATGGTGACCCGCCCCACCTATATGGGCGGCCTCGGCTTTGATTACAAGTGGAACATGGGGTGGATGCACGATACGCTCAGCTACATGCAAAAAGACCCCATCTATCGGCGCTACCATCAGAACGAGATCACCTTCAGCCTGATCTACGCCTTCCACGAGAACTTTATCTTGCCCTTCAGCCACGACGAAGTGGTGCATCTAAAAAAATCGATGCTCGACAAGATGCCCGGCGACGTCTGGCAGAAGTTCGCCAACCTGCGCGCCCTCTACGCCTACATGTATGGACATCCTGGCAAGAAGCTGCTGTTTATGGGCGGCGAATTCGGGCAGTGGTCGGAATGGAGCGAGGCGCGCAGCCTGGACTGGCACCTGCTGCAATTCGAAGACCATCGGAAGTTACAGCGCTTTGTGCGCGATCTGAACCATTTCTATCGCCACGAGCCGGCGCTCTTTGAGGTGGATTACAGTTGGGAAGGCTTTCAGTGGATCGACTTCACCGACGCCGAACAGTCGATCATCAGCTTCCAGCGCCGCGCCAAGGAGCCTTCGGAGATGCTCATTTTCGTCTGCAACTTCACCCCTGTCGTGCGCGAGTCCTACCGCGTTGGACTGCCGATTCATGGATTTTATCGTGAGGTGCTCAACAGCGACTGGACAATCTATGGCGGCAGCGGGGTGACAAACACAGGATTGATCGCAGCTCAGGACTTGCCATGGCAAAATTGTAAGTTCTCGGCCCCCCTTCGCCTGCCTCCACTGGGCGTCTTTGTGCTTAAGCCGGTGGAACCGACGTCATAACGACAGCCGTTTGTGTGAAACAGAAAACAGCCTGCGCTCACCCGCCCGAACGCATCCTGTGCGGTGGGGATTTGTTGCGCCGTAGCGCAGGAGTTCACCCGTATCAGGACTTTAGTTTACAGATTTGCAATTTTCTAACCCTTAAACTCTTTAAAAAGAGTGCGTTTAACCGAAGAAAAGGTGGGAAAGATGGAAAAGATCGACAAAATCTTTAGCGACAGTTGTCCACTATGGTGAGGCTTCTCCGGAGCTCGCAATGAAAAACGAAGCTGATGAGCACCTTTTCAGATAAAAGCCAACAAGAGAATAAGGCGTCGGTTCTATTGGTGGAGGACGATGCAAATCTCAATCTGGCGCTCACCGAGATACTGCAATTCTACGGCTATTGCGTCACAGGCGCCTACAATGGCCGCGAGGCGCTGGAGGCGCTTCGTCGCTTTACCCCGGACGTCATCATCTGCGACATCGCCATGCCCGTAATGGATGGGTACGCATTCCTGCAGCGCCTGCGCAGCGATCCAGACTTTCGCCTCTTACCCGTCATCTTTCTCACCGCCTATAGCGCGGCGGAAAATCAACGCCGTGCCAAAGCCATCGGCGTCGAAGACTACCTGACCAAACCGGTTGATCCCAAAGATCTGGTGGCGTCCATCGAAAATGCACTCAAACGACGCCAATTGATCGAGGCGGAAATCGAGCGCAACATGGAGCAGCTGCGCAGTCAGATCGTCGGCCTGTTGCAACACGAATTTCGCAACCCATTGACGTTTATTCTCGGCTACGCAGAACTGTTAGCCGCCAGCGACGATTCCATCAGCGCTGAAGAGCTGCGCGTGGTCGCGCAAGCTATTTTGGAAGGCGGCCGGCGCCTGCAGCATCTGATCGAAAACTTTTTGCTGATGGCAGAGCTCCAAAACTTGTCCCTCCCTCTGCACCACGCCGAGCCGATCAACGCATTTACACTTTGGAAAGACGCCCTTCGCGAGGAAACCGATTTCACTCGGATCCTGGGAACGGAGGCGCAATCGAACGCTCAAGAAATTAAGGCCATTATTCATGGGGACGTCCGCCTCCTCTCTGAAGCGTTGCGACGACTGTATGAATACGCGCAACGCGTCTGCCAGTCTGACTCCGGCGCGGTTGAAAGCGGCTTGATCGATGACCCACCCTATGTTGGCATCTATTTCCACTGCAATCGCTGCGCTGCGCTGTTCCTGCCCCGGAGCGCAGCCGCAGAGGCGATCAGCCAGGCATGGATGAACGAAATGGACACCGACTTGAGTCTCACCATTGCGCGCAGCGTCGCGCGCTTGCACGGGGGACACTTGACCGTCGAACATGGAGCGGAGAAAACGCTCACGCTGACGCTCTGGTTGCCGGTCAGTGAAGATGAGAAACAGGAGAGCGACGCTCTATCCGAGTGACAATGATGCGCCGCGCGCCTGAGACCCTGAGCGCAGCGGACACCGCATCGACGCGCGCCGGCTCCACCAGAGCGATAATGTTGCCTCCGCGACCGCCGCCGCTCAATTTTGCTCCCCAAGCCCCTGCCCGGCGGGCGGCGTCGATCAGCCTCTCCAGCGTCTCTGAACTGACCATGAGCGCCTCTAGCAGCGCTTGATTCGCGTCGAAAAGCCGCCCTAGCGTCCGTCGATCGCCCTGCTCGATGGCCGAGCGCGCCCGCTGCGCCAGCTCGGCGATTTCGTCAAAGATGGCCTCGCAACGTGCTGTCTCTCGCTCCCAGAGGCGCCGCACCGCGCTGACCGTCTCTTTCGTTGGGCTGGGAACGCCGCTGTCGGCGATGACCAACGTCAGCGGCGCCGCAGGCCAGAAGGGTTCGGCCGCCTTGCCCTTGATGAACCAGATCGGCTGACCAAAGGCGACGACGGTGTTGTCGATGCC
>CALFWA010000205.1 GCA_937928035.1 uncultured Caldilinea sp.
ACGTAGAGCTTTGCGGGATGCACGAGCAGGCCGGTCTGTGCAGCCCAGGTCTGCCGGTTGACGTCCATGACGGCGGCTTCAGCGTTGACGCTGTAAGGCTGCGGCTTCTCCGCCGAGACGAAGGTCATTTTCAAGTAGTGATTGCCGGTGGGGTCGGTTCGCGCCTTGTAGGTCTGGCCGCCTGCACTGCTCGGCCCAAAAGGCGTCGGATAAAAGTCAACGTAAGCCCTGCGTGCGCTCCACCACCAGGGCGTCCACTCTCCAAAGACGAAGTCCGACCAGTTAGGCGGCGTGTAGGTGGTGGGCTGGGCGCTGATCGTCCAGGTGGTCTCTGCGCCGGGGAGAGGGCCACCAGCGTAATACTGCGCGGAGACGGCGACGATCGCCTCTTCGCCTAGGAAGTAGGGGCCGGTGGTCTCGTTGCGCGCCGTCACCTCGAATTCGGGCCGGCGGAACTCCTGAATCTGGAAGCTGTGGGTGTAGCTGCCAAAGAGCAGCGTGTTGCGCGTGTTGAGTTGCACGCTGGCGTAGCCGAGGTTGCTGTTTTCCGGGATCGTGAAGCTCAGGTCGAAGCCGCCCAGCGCCGTCAACGGCGCCGAACCTTGCGCAAGTTGGTTGCCGAAGGGGTCGAAGACCGTGTAGTCCACCACCCCATTCGGCGCCGGATCGAGGCGCACGTCGCCCTGCGGGCCGGCGCCGATGGTGCGCACCCAGCCTTTGAGGTGTACCTCCTCGCCGGGTCGATACATCTGGCGGTCGTCGAAAACGAACCAGCGGACGCTGTCGCTCAACGTCTCCTTTCGCCATCCGTCCTCGCCCCAGTAACTCCTGGGGGAAACCAAGAAGGCGACGTCGTCCCCCTGTTGGGCGATGAGCAACGTCTGCGGCGACTGCGTCAGCTCGAAGCGCGCCATGCCGTCGGCGTCGGTGACTTTTTGCACGCCGTCCGGATGCAGCCTCAGCGTCGCGCCCTCCAGTGGAGCGCCGTCGTCTAGCGCCGTCGCCCATGCGAGCAACTCGTCGGCGTCGTAGAAGGCGTCCAGCCCGATCCTGGTGACCTGCACCCACGCCTGGACGACCGGAGCGTAGCGGTTGGGAAAAAGCATCTCAAGCAAGGAAGGCGGCGTATCGACAATGACGATCAGGTGACCGTAACGGCCGCCCAGAGCGGACGATAGGTCGATATTAGTTTCGGTCAGCGTATCGCGCAGCGCGTCGATTTCGATCGTCGTATTCAACACCTCGCGGCCCGGCGGGTCGGGTCTCGGTTGGTTGTAGTAGGCGGTTTGATAGCGAACGAAGGCAGGCCAGTCCTCTGGTGAAACCTGATAGGCGCGCACGCGCACCTTGCTGATGTTGACCGTGTAAATTGGGAAGGCCGGCGTTGGCGCCGTCGGATCGAGCGTCACCAGCGGGCCGCTTGGGCCGGAAAGATACGCGCCCATGTCGCCGGTGTAGAAGGTCAGCGTCATCGGCTCGGCCAGGCGCTGGCCGAAGATGTCCTCAATGTCGGTCTTGAGCGTCACCTTGTAGGTCGTGCGCCCGGCCATGACGCCGGCGATCGAAAGCCCGTCATAGGCGGCGCTCACCACCATGTCTGAGATGGCCGGCTCCACGGTCACAACGTCACTGGTGATCGCCTCCACCTTCAGCGGGTTGTTGAAGCGCACGTAAAACGGCTGCCCTGGATAGCAACTATCTTGAGACGATTTACAGTTTTGGTCGACCACGCGCAATGGCGAGTAAGTCTGGAAGCTGAAAGACTGCACCTGCGTCGTGGTCAGCGGCCCTTCGGCGGAAGGCGCGCCCGGGCCGATGTTGATGGTCACCGTCGTCGCGGGTGGGAACGGCTCTTCGGAGCGAAACGCAAGCCAGCGCTCGGCGGGGAACTGCTGCGCGTACCCGTTCACCTCTTTGTTTGCAGCGATCTCTTCGGCGGTGGCCAGGCGCAAGGGGTAACTTCGCCCGCCGGCGAACGCCTGGATCGCGTCGAGCATCGCCTGCCGATCGATGCGCTGATCAAAGGCGACAAAGAGCAAGGGATCGAGCGGCTGGGGGCTGACGACGGGATAGGTGCGCACGACTGTGGGCGGCGGCGTGCGGAAAGTCCAGCGCACCGTCTGCTCCAGGACGCCGCCGGTCAGCGACGTCGTTCCGGCCGGAACTTCAACGACGTATTCGGTCGCCATCGGGAAGCGACTCAGGCTCTCTCCCCGATACTCAAAGGAAAGCGTGCGCGTCCCCAGCCACTTCCAGACGCCGGGCAACTCTGGCGTCACCTTGACCGGGACCTCTGCGGAAGAAAGTGCGTCGAGCGTATCGAGTGGGGCCATCGGCTGGTTGAACGTGACGTTGATAAAAGAAGCCAATGGAACGTCGCCTTCCGGCGCATAGCGCAGCACCTCCAGCGGACCGGCGGGGGCTTCCGGCGCCGTCAGCTCGCTCTCCGGCGGGGGGAAGCTCTGCGTCACAATCTCGCTCGCCCGCACAGGGGGGAGCGACTGCGGCGGCAGCTTGAAAGCTTCGACGTCGGTGGGCGCTGTCTCAAGAGGAGGAAGGCGGTCGAGAATCGGTTGCACGGTGGCTGCATCGAGCGGCTGCGCGGGCGGCCGTGCAAGGGGCGTCGGCGGCTGAGGTTGTGCGGCGCCTTCCGAAAGCAGCACCTCCAGGCCATTGAGGGCGGCGGGCGTCGGTTCGCTGGTGGACACAGGTATTCCCTCCTGAGCAATGGGGGAAAACGCGCCGGCGGCGGGGCGACTTTCCACGCGCACAGCGGCGCCCACCGGCCAGACAGATCCTATCACGATTGAAAGAATGACGATAAGACTAATGAAGGACGGCAACAGCCGGGATAAGCCCGAAGATGTTTTCATGGGACCTCCTCCTGATTGAGGGTGTATGCTCGTGGTCTGCACAGCCATCATAGTCCTTTTGCTCTGGCTGTGCAACCATAACGGGGACGCTCAGGAGGAGGCGAATGTTCCGTTGGATGTGTTTACGGTTGCGATGCTTTCGTCTGCGGTTCAGGCGACAGCCAACGCTCCAGGGCGGCGCTGAGCGTCGAAAGCTGAACCGGCTTCGAGACGTAGTCATTCATTCCCACCGCCAGGCAGCGCTCGCGGTCGCCTTGCATGGCGTGGGCGGTCATGGCGATGATCGGCACCGACGGGTTGAGCACGCCCGCCTCGCCGCTGCGAATGTGCGTCGTCGCCTCGAAGCCGTCCATTTCGGGCATTTCACAATCCATCAGCACCAGGTCATAGTTGATCTCCGACAGTGCGGCGAGCGCTTCCCGGCCGTTCGCCACGGCGTCGGCGCTGTAGCCAAGCTTATTGAGCATGGTGAGCGCCACCTTTTGATTGACAGCATTGTCTTCAGCGAGCAGGATACGGAGTGTGCGCGGCGTCGCCGGCGTTTCGACCAAGGTCTGCATTGTCGTGGGCGGCTGCATGTGATGACCCAGCGCCAGCGCAATCTGCTCACGCAGTTGCGACTGGCGCAGCGGTTTGGCGATCTGCGCAGCAAACAACCCCTCGTGATTGGCCATACCCTGATAGCCCAGAGAAGTAATCAAAATCAGCGGCGTGCGCGCCAGCGCTGAATCTGCTCGAATCCAGCGCGCAAGGGTAAGGCCATCGGCGTCGGGCATCTGCATATCGAGCAACGCCAGGGCATAGCTCTCGCCCTGCGCAACTGCGCAACGCAACATCTCCAGCGCCTGACGTGCGTCAACCGCCTCATCGCAG
>CALFWA010000206.1 GCA_937928035.1 uncultured Caldilinea sp.
CGTCGATGGTCACCGAATTGTCGTCGTAGAGATAGATGATCTTACCCAACCGGAGGTGCCCGGCCAGGCTGGCGGCTTCGCTGGCCACGCCCTCCATCAGATCGCCGTCGGAGACGATGGCGTAGGTGTAATGGTTGATGACCTCAAATCCTGGGCGGTTGAAGCGCTGCGCCAGCCAGCGCTCGACGATCGCCATGCCGACGCCGTTGGCGAAGCCCTGCCCGAGCGGCCCGGTCGTCGTCTCGACGCCGGGAGTGTGGTGCGCTTCGGGGTGGCCTGGCGTCTTGCTGCCCCACTGGCGAAAGTTTTTCAGCTCTTCCAGCGGCAGGTCGTAGCCGGTCAGATGCAACATGGCATAGAGCAGCATCGAACCATGCCCCGCGCTCAGCACAAAACGATCGCGGTCAAACCAGTGGGGGTTGCGCGGGTTGTAGCGCATGACGCGCGTCCAGAGCGTCAGCGCAGCTACAGCCATCCCCATCGGCATGCCGGGATGGCCGGAGTTAGCGGCTTGCACGGCGTCGGCGGCCAACATGCGAATGGTGTTGGCCGCCTTGGTTTCAAATTCACGGGTCAGGGGTTTTTCCAGCGGTGGAATGGTTACGGTGTCCATTATTTGCATCCTCTTTCAAAGCGGCGCTGTGGTTTTATGAAAATATTCCATGAATCGTCTTCGAGAAATTGTCTATTAGACACTGCCGAATTGTCAACTTAGGGCAATCTCAACGCCGACAAGGATGTCCTTGCAGGGTTGGCGATCAAGTTTGGCGCAGGTATAATGGGCGTATCCCAACCTCAAGCCTGACGTCGAGGCTGCGTGCAACCCAGACGCAGCCGCACAAGTGTTTCCAGCAAAGGAATTGCCATGTCCACAACGCCGCACAACCCATCGCACGCTGTTGAGCCTGTTCGCCGCGATCCGTCTCTGGATGAACGCCTGGCTGGTTTTATCCGCGCCGCCTACGCTAACGCGCCCGGCGTGCAGCGCTGGTTCGCCCAGGCCAACCTGACGGCGGACGATGTGCAGTCTGTCGCCGATCTTGAAAAGGTGCCCGTCCTGACCAAAGATCAGATGATTGCGCTTCAGGCGCAAGACCCACCCTTCGGCGGTTTTCTGGCTGCGCCCATCGAACAGGTGCACCGCATCTTTCAGTCTCCCGGACCCCTGTATGAGCCGCAAGGGGCGGAGGAGGGCTGGGTGCGCACCGGCGTTTCTGTTTTGCAGAGCGTCGGCTTTGGCCCTGGCGACGTCGTGCTCAATGCGCTGAGCTATCATTTCTCGCCGGGCGGCTTTTTACTCGATAGTGTGTTGCGCAGCGCCGGATGCACGGTCGCGCCTGTAGGGGTGGGTGCAGCGGAGCTGCAGGTGAAGATGCTCGTCGACCTAGGGGCGAGCGGCTTCGCCGGGCTGCCGAGCTGGCTGATGACGTTGCTGCGCAAGGCAGATGAGCTGGGCGTGCCGCGCGCACAGATCCGTCTGCGTCGCGCCCTCTTCAGCGCCGAGCCGCTGACTCCCGCCGATCGCGCGTATCTGGTCGAGCATTACGGGCTGCAGATCGTGAACGCCTACGCCACTGCAGAGTTGGGTTTTCTTGCCTATGACACGGAAGGTTCGCCGATGATGCGGCTGGTGGAGGAGCCGATTGTTCAGCTCGTCGATCGTCACACCGGCCGCCATGTGCAGCCAGGCGAGGTGGGTGAGGTGGTGGTCACCAACCTCAACCCCACCTATCCGCTGATCCGTTTTGGCACAGGCGACCTCGCCCTTTATCACGACCCTGCGCCGGGCGTCAGTCGTCAACAGGAGCGCACGATCCGGCTGATCGGTCGCGTCGGAGAGGCGGTCAAGGTGCGCGGCATGTTTGTGCACCCCAATCAGTTGCGGGCGGCGTTGACGCCCTTCGGCGTTGCAGCGTTCGCCGCCTTCGTGCGCAGGCCGGCGGCGCGCGATGAGTTTGTGCTGCGGCTGGTCGCCGGCGACCAGGCCAAAAGCCAACAGGAGCGTTTGCTGGTGACCGTGCGCGAATTCTGCCGGGTGAGCGTAGACGCCATCGAGTGGGTGGATGAACTCGGCGAGCAGGCGGGCAAGATCGTCGATGAGCGTCCTTGGGACGCCTGAGCATGCGATCGAGCCGCGCCTGTGCTGGAAAGGTAGAGGCAACAACGCAAGGCCGCAGAGGCGCCAGGGTGCAAAGAAGAGCCATCGAAAGCCGCTTTTAAGGACCGCTCAGTTGTCTGTATCCGCTGTTCTCTGCTATGCTGGAACCGATGAAAACGGGAGGCAAGCGGATGCAGCAATCAATTCGCGCAGGTGAGAGGGAATTTCCGTCAGCCGCACAGGGGGGCGGCGACTCAACCGGCGCTGCACTGTGGTGGGGCGGAGGAGCAGTTTTTGCAGGAGGAATCACGGCGCTGGGGCTGCTCGCCTATGCGCTGCTGGTGGAGCCGTTGAGCATCCAGATGGAGCGGTTGATGATTCGCCTCCCCCGTGCAGCCGGTCGCCTTCCTGCGCAAGGGTTGCGCATCCTCCATCTGAGCGACTCTCACTTTCAGGGCGGCGGGCGCAGCCGGCTCGAACTGGCGAAGATCGAGCGCGTGCGCCGCCTCACCGCCGGGTTGGAGTACGACCTGTTGGTCCATACGGGCGACTTTATCCATTATGACAGCGGCCTGGAGAATGTGCTGCGCCTGCTCGACGCCGTCCCGCCGCCGCGGCTGGGCGCCTTTGGCGTTCTGGGCAATCACGATTACACCCATTACGCCATGCAGGAAGCGCTGCCCCGCATGTGGCGCACCTTTCGTGCAGACGAGCGGGTCGCCGACCAGCGCCGCAATGGCTTGGAGCGCGCGTTGGCGGCGGTCACGCGCTGGGCGCGCTATATCCGTTACGTGCGCAACACTCCCCTGGATGGACGGCGCACCGGCAGCAATGACGCCAACAGGTTGACCGAGGCCCTAGAACGATGGGGGATGACCCTGCTTCACAATCGCACGGTGCATCTCCGGCGGCCTGAAATCGGACTGGACGTCTATCTCGCCGGCGTCGACGATGTGGTGGAAGGACGGCCGCATCTGGGGAACTCGCTGCGGACGGTTCCTGAGGGCGCGCCGGTCATCTTGTTGAGCCACAATCCCGACATCATCGTCAGCCCTCAGTTGCCGAAGGTCGATCTGGTGTTGTCAGGCCACACCCACGGAGGCCAGATCAAGTTGCCGCTGTGGGGGCCTGCCCACACGCAATCGGAGTATATTTCAAGGCGCCACGTGGCGGGATATTTCCAGGTGGGCGCCACGCAGGTCTACATTACGCGTGGATTGGGCGAAGGCATCCCCTTGCGCTTCCGCGCCGGCCCCCAGATTGCACGGATCGAAGTCACCGCATAGGTTAAGATGGAGACGCTACGGAACACGCATCATGAACAAAATGCGCGTTTGGAACTGGCGCAATCACTTGGTGGGCGACCTCGCCGGCGTGGTGCTCGAGATCGGCGTGGGCGCCGGCGCCAATCTCCCGCGCTATCGCAAGGCGATCCGCGTCTTCGCGGTTGAACCGGATCCCCAAAGAGCGCGCCAGGCGCAGGCGACGGCGATGCGGTGCCCAATTCCGGTCTCTGTCAAGATCGCAGTCGCCGAAGCGTTGCCGTTCGCCTCCGGAAGCGTCGACCATGTGGTGTCGAGCCTGGTCTTCTGTTCGGTGCATGACCCGAGGCGGGCGCTGCGCGAGATCCGGCGCGTGTTGCGTCCAGGCGGCGCGTTGCACATGTTTGAACACATTCGACCGCAGACGTCCCTGCTGGCGAACGCCGCCCGCAAGATCACGCCCTACTGGCGACGGATCGCTCACAATTGTCACCTGGATCGCGCCACGCTCGAGACGTTGCGCGCAGAAGGATGGGAGGCGCAAGTGCTGGCCCGCTATGGGGTCTTCGTGCGCATCGAAGCGCGCCCCCTTTAACTGTATACTTCGGCACGGAAAAGATTCGTTCTCTGCGCGACGATAATAAACTGTGAACCTACAAAGGTTTTATCAATCCATTTTCACCATACACAAGGAGGATTCCGATGGCTTTTACATTACCAGACCTGCCTTATCCAGAAGATGCGCTCGAGCCGTATATCGATGCTCGAACCATGAATATTCATCGCACCAAGCACCACCAGGCGTATATCACCAATCTGAACAACGCCATTGCGGGCACGGAGTGGGAAAATCTGAGCATTGAGGAGATCTTGCGGCGCATCGACGAGGTGCCGGAGAACATCCGCACCACCGTGCGCAACAACGGCGGCGGCCACGCCAATCACAGCCTTTTCTGGAAGATCATGGCGCCGAATGCAGGCGGCGCGCCGACCGGCGAGCTGGCCGAGGCGATCAAGGCCAAATGGGGCAGCTTCGAGGAATTCAAAAACCAGTTCAAGGCCATCGCCGTAGGCCGCTTCGGCAGCGGCTGGGCGTGGCTGGTGGTCAAACCCGACGGCAGCCTCGACGCCTACAGCCTCCCCAACCAGGACAGCCCCTACATGCAGGGCGACACCCCCATCCTGGGTCTAGATGTGTGGGAGCATGCCTACTACCTACACTATCAGAACCGGCGCCCGGACTACGTCGATGCGTGGTGGAACGTCGTGAACTGGGATGAGGTTGCAAAGAATTACGCAGCGGCCAGAGCGCGGTGATCGTCGTTCCTGTCGATGGGAACGAACGCAAGCGGGCAAGAGAATCTTCTCTCGCCCGCTTTTTTTACCCTGTTACGCAGTTTGAGGGCGCCTTCCTGCAGCGCACAACCTTTTAGGAAGCTGGATGGAATTTCACAAAGGATCGTGGCAATCCGCAGGCGCAGCGCTTCAATTCATCTGACGCAGCGCTGGCGTGCGGCGGAAGATGATAAGCGCCGAAACCAGCGTCAAAAGCGCCGCCAGCGTTATAGAGACGCTCATGCCGATCACTTCAGAGAGCGCACCTAGCGCCAGATTGCCGAACGGCGTGAAACCGAAGAAAGTTAGCGTGTAGAGGCTCATGACGCGACCGCGCATCTCATTGCTCACCTGCGTCTGCAGCAACGTGTTGATCAGCGTGAACTGAAGCATGAAGCCGACGCCGAGCAGAACTGCCAGCGCCAGGGCGAGCGGATAGCTGCGGTTGAAGGCGAAGAGGGTCAAGATGACCGGGAAACTCATCGCAGCGTAGTACAGCCATTCGCCGCGATGCCCCCGCTCCCCGAAGGTCGCCACCAGCAGCGCGCCGGCCACGGCGCCCACGCCGGACGCCGCCGTGATCATGCCAAAACCGGCTGCGCCTGCGCCGAGAACGCGGTCGACAAATGAAGGCAGCACCGTGTTGTAGGAGATGCCAAAGGTGCTGAAAAAGAAGGCCAGCAGCAGCAAGCCGCGTAGCTCTGATTGGGCAAAAGCGTACTGGACCCCGCTTTTCAGTTGCTGCCAGGGAGAGCGGCGGTCGTGGACAAGCTGCGCCTGATGTAAGCGCATGGCGAGTAGGCTGACAATGACAGCCAGGAACGAAAGTCCGTTGAACGTGAAACACCACGCCGAACCCACCGTCGCCAGCAAGACGCCGCCGAAGGCCGGCCCGATCACGCGCGCAGCGTTGAACGTCATCGAATTGAGCGCAATGGCGTTGGGCAAGTCGCGTGCGCCCACCATTTCCACCACAAAGGCCTGGCGCGCCGGCCCATCGAAGGCGTTGACCACGCCTAGCAACACCGCCAGCACGACGATGTGCCAGACCTCCACCACCCCGGCAAAGGTTAGGCCCGCTAAGATGAGCGCCAGTGACATCGCCGCCGCCTGCGTTAATAAGAGGAGATAGCGCTTGCGCACCTGATCGATGACGACGCCCGCCCACGGCGTCACCACCAGGGCGGGAATCGCCGAAGCGAAGCCAACGATCCCCAGCATTGCTTCGGATCGGCTCAGCTCGTAGACCAGCCACCCCTGCGCCACGATCTGCATCCACGTTCCCGCCAGTGAGATCAGCTGACCGAACAGATAGAGGCGAAAGTTGTAATGTTGCAGCGCGCGGAAGGTGTCGATGCGTCGCACCTGACGAGCGCGCAGTGGCGCCACTTCAGGCGGCAACTGCGGATTCAACGGCGGATTGAGCTGAACGGCTTGGTCCTTCTGCTTCGCCGTCATCACCGGCGATACTTCTTCGCCCGCTCTGCAAAACGCGTCAGCGTCCGACCTCCGTGCGACCCCTCCGATGGGGCTGGCTGCGGAAGAGGCGCAGCTCTCTTCCCAGGTTTTCATGTCCCGGTGGACTCCTCTAGCAATTGTTTCGATTTCTGATGAATCATCTCGGTGGCAAAAATCGGCTTCAACAACTCCATCGCCCGCACGATCGTTTGGCGCTCTTCTTCGGAAAGCGGCTCTAACAGCCGTTGTAGCCAGGCGATGGTACCCTGGCGCGCACGTTGATAGACCTCAGAGCCCGCTTCTGTCAGCGTCAACGTGACGCGACGGCGATCGATCAGGCTGGTCTGCCGCAGTACCAGCCCCTGCTCGACGAGGCCGTTGATCAACACAGACATGCTCGGCAGCGTCAGGCCGATGAACTCAGCCACGTCCGACAGCGAGCAGCCCGGATGGCGCGCAATGTACGCCAGCGTGCGAAACTGCGGCACCGAGAGGTCATGCATGCGCTCGAGTCTCATTTCAACTCGAATCGCCTGAATAATGACCGGTACGGTCTCAAGGATAGCCTGGGCGCATGTCTGATTGGATGCATCCATTGCTTTACCTCTCAAATAGTTAAGTATACTAACAATTATAAAGGTCAAACTTCAAAACGACAAAAACCCAATAGGCCAGAGACAGCGTCAGACGGTTGTTTGCCGGAGAGGGTCTCCGACCCTGAAAACTTCGTATTCGTTCTGGCAGGGATTGC
The DNA here is from genome assembly GCA_937928035.1 of uncultured Caldilinea sp. GTDB lineage: Bacteria > Chloroflexota > Anaerolineae > Caldilineales > Caldilineaceae > Caldilinea. The sequence goes on from CALFWA010000206.1 coordinate 6,905, forward strand.
CCCACAGCGCCCATAGCTCTCCTGTGGAAGGGGACATGATGCAGGCGCCCGAGCTTTCGACGTCGTAGCCGGGCTGTACGTGGGCGCAGACGGAAAGGCCATCCTGCTCATGGTGACGGGTCAACGTCATCAGCGTTTCCAACGTGATGGAGCCGATTTGGTCGCCGAGGAAATGGCTGGCCTGGCTGTAACGGGCGAGCGTGCTTGCGTGGGAGACGGCTTTGCGCGGCCGCTCCACCTCGAGCATCTCCTGGATCAGGCAATGATTGGTATGTGCGTAGATGCTGTGCACAGGGAGCACTGCGTAACGGGTCGCCATGTGCTCGACGTTGTAGCCGCGCAGGGCGCCGTCGATGTTGGGGCCAAGCAGGAGATAGTTGTGGGCGCCGGAAAGCGGGGCGCTCTTCAAAACGGCGAGCGCTTCCTCCACGGTGCGTTGCGCCAACATCTTGCGCACCACGTAGACCCAGTGCACGCCGGGTCGGCCGTCGGCGCCCAGGAGGTTGTTGATGCCAACCGCCACGCCGTGCTCATTCATGCCGATCATGCCGACGCAGCCGGTGATGGTGAAGGTCATCAGCGCCGGCGCGCCCTGTGGCCGCACGTCCAGCATTAGCACATAGGGCGTGGCCGAGGCGTGCATGTCCCAGGTTTGCCCCAGATAGCCATGACCATCGGCGCTGGCGGAGGGGGCGACGATAAAGGCAGTGCAATCGACGGCGTCGCCGGCGCGTGTCTCCGTAATGCGCTGCCGGCCCAACACGGTGGGGTTGGCGAGGATGTCTACGAAGTCGGTGAAGCCATTCATAATCACCAGTTCGTTGACTCCGATGCCGGTGGCGTCGGCCATGCCGCGCATCTCCTCCATCAGCTCGGGCGCGAAGGTTTCGTGATGTTGGAGGCAAGCGCGGCCAATCGTCAGCACTTCCTCCAGCGTCGCCTGCTGTCCGCCGGTCCAGAAGGGATCGCAGCAGAGACGCAGCCGCTCTTCGGTCAGTTCGGCTATCTCCCTGGCGTAGGCCTTGCCATGGAGATAGCCCAGTTCGTAGGGTGCTCCTGCGACGGTCAAGACGCGAATGCTTGTCATAGTTCACCTGGAGTCCATTGCAACAGAGTTTGACAAAGGGATTATTGAGGGATTATCGCACATTTTTCTGATTTCTGCTGATTGACTAATTCATGTTATGTAGTTCGGTGAAGCCTTCTTGTGACATGCGACCTCCCAGGAAGCTGGATGGAAATGATTCTGCAATTTACAGGCGCAGCTACGCTTCCTTGAATTCAGCCGGACTTTGTGGCTCATCGGGAGCGTGCGGCTGCGAGTCGCACCTACGGAGTTTCTCCCCCTCTCCCAGCAGTGGGAGAGGGGGCCGTGGTGAGGGCCTTCTCCCGATTTTTTATCGAAATGAAGCGCGTCGCCCGGTCTTACGCTCGTCGCAGCAATGCCCTGACCTCCTCGAGCGAGGGCAACCCAGGCCGGGCCCCGCGTCGAGTGCAGCACAGTGCGCCGGCGGCGCTGGCGAAGCGCAACATCTCGTCCCAGTCCATGCCCTGGGCGACGCCTGCGGCCAAAGCGCCGTGGAAGGCGTCGCCTGCGCCTGTGGTGTCGACGACCTCGACCGAAAACGCCGGGAGGCTCCCTGTCTGGGTGCCGTGCTGCCAGATGAGACCTTGCTCACCGAGCGTCACGATCACCGCCGGCGCCAGCTGCGCCAGCATCGCCATGCCCGCCTGCGGCGAGTCTGCGCCGGTGAATTCCTGTGAAAAGCGTTCCGAGGTTGCAAGGATCGTGCACAGTCGCACCAGCTCATCGTGCCCCTCGTTCACGGTGTCGGCGTCGAGAACGGTGGGAATGTTGCGGTCGCGCGCCCATTTCGCCATGGCGATGGCAAGTGCAGGCTGATGACCGTCGAACAGGATGGCCTTCGGGCGCATCTGGGCAAAGGGAGCATGCGCCGGCGTCAGCCGGGTGACGATCGCCTCGCGGTAGTTGACAATCGAGCGCGCGCCGTCTGGCTTGACGAAAATGGCCGAAAGCGAGGTCGCTTCCTCGCCGCGCACCACCAGTCGCGTGTCGACGCCCGCATCGTTCAGTTCCGCCAGATGTTGATCCCCGTAGATGTCGCTTCCCAGGTAACCGATGAAGGCGGCGGAGGCGCCCAGCCGTGCGGCGGCGACGGCGGCGTTGGCGGCGGTGCCGCCCCCACATCCCATGAACGCGCTGGCGCGCGCCTTTTCGTTCGGGCCAGGATGGTGATCGACGGTGAAGATCAGGTCATAACAGGCCAATCCGACGCAGAGTACATCCACGTCGTAGTGCGTTGGCGGCGACGTTGCGTTGCTCATTGTAACGCCAGGTCCTCTTTAATCTTGGGGATCCACTCCTCCATGGCCACCCGTCCAAGGGCGAGCTGTTGCTCGGCGGAGGAGAGATCGGTCAGGTTGATGTGGGCCACCGCCGGCGCAACCACAATATCGGCGTACTGCTGCTCGAATTGAGTGGCGCGCGCCAGCAAAAAGAGCGCGTTCATCGCAAGTTCGACAAGGTTGCGCGGCTCTTCGCGCTGCACCATCGATCCGGTGTGCGGCGGCGGCAAGAGGTCGATGGCGATCACATAATCTGCGCCAAGCTCGCGAGCGACGCTGACCGGCAGGTTGTTCGCCACCACGCCGTCGGCCAAGAGGCGCCCGTTGCGACGATAGGGCGTGAACACACCCGGCACCGCACAGCTGGCACGGATGGCGGGCGCCAGAGGCCCGCGGTTCATCACCACTGCCTCTCCTGTGAGCAGATCGGTGCTGACGGCGGCGAACGGGATGTTAAGCTGTTCGATCAGCACGCTTTCGCCGATGATGAAGTCGATCCACGGGATCATCTTGTCGAGGTCGAAAAGTCCCAGCGGCAAGGTGCGCGCCAGGTTGCGCAGACTGAGCTTGGGTAGTCTCAGGCTCGCCAGATCGAGCCATGAAATGGTTGGAACCAGCGCCTGGAGTCGACGAGCGGAAACGCCAGCGGCGTAGAGTCCGCCGACCAGTGAACCGACGCTCGTGCCCGTGACCACGTGTGGATAGATGCCGTGTTCTTCCAGCGCCAGCAAAGCTCCGACGTGGGCAATCCCCCGCGCTGCGCCGCCTCCTAACACCAGCCCAAGCCTTTGTGGGCGAGGAGGTTCATCCCAGACCAGATTCGCTCGCACCGACATTTCTCTGTATGCGGTCATGGTTTCCCCTGCGTTTGATTCAAACGATAGCGCTGCACAGTCACCCCTGGAAAAGCTCGCTGCTCCTCGAGAGCGGCGTGAGCCTGCAACCACCGATCCATCAGGCGTCGATTGTCCCACATTGAAGCCTCGCTGAGCAAGACCCAAATTTCGTCTGCGCCGGAGGTCATGCTGCGCATGTACCGATCGACCTCCGCCCATTCGACGTCGTCCGGACGACCCCAATTCGTGTAAGGCCCGCGCCCCCAACGGCCAAGCCGTTCGTCCCCGCCTGCAAAAGGATCGGAATCGAAGTTGCTGGTGTAGTAGCGATAGGCCCACTCCTGATGGGGGATCTGCAGAATGAGCAGGTCATCCGGGCTGCGGTGCGCGTAGATATATTGAATTGCGCCGCGCAGGTCGAATTTGATCACCAGAGTCTTTTGTTGCCAGCCTAGATGGCCCCACAATCCGATCACATAGATGAGAAAAATCGCCGCAAGAGGAAGCGCCAGCCGTCCGCTGTTGCTCATCAGCACGCGCAGGCCGAGCGCCATGCAGAACATCGCCGCCGGTCCGATCCAGATCACATAGCGTTCGGTGAAGACGGGCTGGCGCAGGCTGATCAGATAGATGAATGCAATGGGCGCAAGCAGCCAGCTCAGCAGGAGAAGCGCTCGCCGCAGCGGCGAAAGGGACGGGCGGTGCGCAGAGAAACGCTCGCCGATGGCGGTTGCGCCGAACAGGGCGCCTACGCCCAGCAGAAAATAGACGGGCGCCA
>CALFWA010000207.1 GCA_937928035.1 uncultured Caldilinea sp.
TGCACTTCCCCGGCTTTCATATCGAAGCCATCGAGATGTTGTTGACCGAACGCAACGTCAAGGGCATCTTCGTGGACACGCTCAGCCTCGACTACGGGCCGTCGGCGGATTTCGCCGTGCACTATCGCTGGCTGCCGGCCAACAAGTGGGGCATCGAAAACGTGGCGAACCTGGGGCTGCTGCCACCCACCGGTGCCATCGCCATCGTTGGCGGCCCCACCATCGCAGGTGCCACGGGCGGGCCGTCGCGTATTTTCGCGCTGCTGTGAAACTGTTGCGTGGTGCGCGTTCCGTGAAGATTCACAACAGGAATCTAGCGCCCCATAACGCGCAGCACGCACCACGCAACACGCGGCACTGCACAAACAATATCACAATTTTCCTAACGCTTTTCTGGCGATATTCACCGATCTGGCGTATCATATTTGTTATTCGAGGCGCAATGGGGCGGAGACGCAAAGATGCAGAGGAAAGCCTTTGCCTTTGCGTCTCCGCTGTTTATCCACCCTTGGCGCACAAAAACATGGATACATTTTCAGAAAGAGCGGTTATGCAAGCCAGGATTGTCGTGCTGGCCGGAGATGGAATCGGGCCAGAGGTCACCAACGAAGGGAAGAAAATTCTCGACGCCGTAGGTCGAAAATTCGGTCACGCCTTTGTCTACGACCACCAACTGATGGGCGGTTGCGCCATCGACCAACTCGGTACCAGCCTTCCCGACGCCACCGTGGAGGCATGTCTCCAGGCCGATGCGGTGTTGCTGGGGGCGGTCGGCGGGCCGAAATGGGACAATCCCACTGCGCCCGACCGACCGGAGCGCGGCCTGCTGGCCCTGCGCAAGGCACTCAATCTCTTCGCCAATTTGCGGCCGGTGAAGGTGCATAAAGAGCTGATTCACGCCAGCACGATCAAAGAATCGGTGTTGGAAGGGACCGACCTGCTGGTCATCCGAGAGCTGACAGGAGGGGCTTACTTCGGACCGCGCAAGGAGGCAGGGGAAGAAGGTTACGAAGCCTACGACACCATGCTCTACACGCGGCCAGAGATCGAGCGCGTGGTGCGGCTGGCTGCAGAGGCGGCGCGCGGTCGACGCAGGAAGCTGGCAAGCGTGGACAAGGCCAACGTGCTCGCCTCCAGTCGTCTATGGCGTCGCGTCACCATCGACGTGATGAAGGAATACCCAGACGTCGAGCTGGAGCACGTGCTGGTGGACGCCATGGCGATGCACCTGATCCGCCGTCCCGCCGCCTTCGACGTGATCGTGGCGGAGAACCTCTTCGGCGACATTCTCACCGATGAAGCCTCCATGCTGGCCGGCTCCATGGGAATGCTCCCCTCCGCCAGCCTGGGCGACAAACAAAACAGCCACGGTCTGCCGCTGGGATTGTACGAGCCGATCCACGGCAGCGCGCCCGACATCGCCGGCAAGGGCGTCGCCAATCCGCTGGCGACCATCCTGAGCGTGGCGATGCTGTTGCGCCATAGCCTGGGGTTGGAAGCCGAGGCGCAGGCGGTCGAGCGCGCAGTGGACGAAGTGTTGGCCGCCGGCGCGCGCACCGGCGACATCGCCGACCCGGGCTGCGAAGTCGTGGGAACCGGCGTCATGGGCGACCTCGTGGCTGCCAGAATCTAAGACGTTGAAATCATCGTTATGAACGAAGCGCAACAACAACGACTCAGCGCCAATATTCACCTGCTCGGCGATATGCTTGGCGAAACCATCATCGAGCAGGAAGGGCAGGCGGTCTTTGAATTAGAAGAACAGATCCGCGGCCTGGCCAAGGCCTGGCGCGCCGGCGATGCCTCGGCGGGCGAGGCAATTAAAGCTCTGATGCCTTCGCTCATCGAGGACTTGCCGCGTACCTTTGCGGTGCTCAAAGCCTTTACGACTTACTTCCAGTTGGTTAACCTGGCCGAGGACGAACAGCGCATCGAGATTTTGCGCGATCGCGCCCGCGAAGCGCAGATGACCGGCGTGCCGATGCGCGAGACGCTTTACGAGTCGATCGCCCGCCTGCGCGAAGAAGGGTTGTCTGCAGAGGATGTGCAGCGCATCCTGGACAACCTCTACGTGGTGCCGGTGCTCACGGCGCATCCCACCGAGACCAAACGCCAGACGATCCTCAACAAGCTGCGCACCATCAGCGACACGCTCGAACAGATCACCACGCCAGGGCTTCTGCCCAGCGAAGAACGAGAGCTGCGGGAGCAATTGCGCGAGGATATTGCCCTGCTCTGGCAGAGCGACGAGACGCGCGATCGACCGCCGACTGTGATGGACGAGGTGCGCACCGGCCTCTACTTTTACGAGGTCACCATCTTCAAGCTGATCCCCAAAATCTACGAAGAACTGGAGCGCAGCCTGGCGGAGGTCTATCCGGGCGTCCAGTTTCGTATTCCACCCTTCCTGCGCTACGGCTCCTGGATCGGAGGCGATCGCGACGGCAACCCCAACGTCACCCTGAGCGTGACCGAAGAGGCGTTGCGCGCCATGAAGGAGACAGTGCTCAAGCAATACAACATCGCCATCGACGAGCTGTATCAGCACCTGATCCCTGCGACTACGCGCGTCAACATCAGCGACGAGCTACGCGAAAGCATCGCCGCCGACTTCAAGCTGGTGCCCGAAGAAGAAGTCGAGGTGTTGGAGCGCTTCCGCATGGAGCCGTATCGTCAGAAGCTGATCATGATGTTTCGTCGGCTGCGCGCCACGCGCGCCGAAAATGAGCGCCCCTGGGACGACCGCGAGCGCAACCCACGTGCGTACCGCAATGTGGAAGAGTTCATGAACGATCTGCGCATCATCGAGCGCAGCCTGTTGGCGAACAAGGGGGAGCGCCTGGCGCGCGGTCGGCTGGCGAAGCTGATCCGCCAGGTGGAGGTTTTCGGCTTTCATCTAGCGACGCTCGACATCCGACAGCATTCGACTCGCCACCGCGAGGCCATTGCTGAAATCTTCGCCACCTATGGCATCTTCGCCGATTATCAGGCGTTGAGTGAAGCCGACAAGATCAGCGTGCTCACGCGCGAGATTCACAACCCACGGCCGTTGACCGCCCAACTTCATTTTTCAGAGCCGACCAACGAAACGGTGGCGCTCTTTCGTCTGATGCGACGCGCCAAGTACGAGATCGATGAAGATGCAACGCAGACCTACATCATCAGCATGACCAATTCGGCGAGTCACGTGCTTGAGGTATTGCTGCTCGCCAAGGATGCTGGCCTGATGGGACGCATCGACATCGTACCGCTCTTTGAAACCGTCGGCGACCTCGACGCTGCGGCGCAGATCATGGCGACGCTCTTTGAAAACCCCGCCTATCGTCGTCACCTCGAAATGCGCGGTTGGCGACAACAGGTGATGATCGGCTACAGCGACTCGAACAAAGACGGCGGCTACTTGCGCGCCAACTGGATGCTTTTCCTGGCGCAACGCACGCTGGCGCGGCTGTGCGATCAGTTCAACGTTCAGCTTACGCTCTTCCACGGTCGCGGGGGCACGTTGGGCCGCGGCGGCGGCCCGGCCAATCGCGCCATTTTAGCGCAGCCGCCTGAATCGGTGCGCGGCCGCGTGCGTCTGACCGAACAGGGAGAGGTGATCAGCACTCGCTACTCCAACTTTGCGCTGGCGCGTCGCCATCTGGAGCAGTTAGTCAACGCCGTGATTCTGACTGCAGGCAAACGCCCTCAATTCCCCAAAGAGGAGGAATGGGCGCAGCGCATGGACAAACTGAGCGACATTGCGTTCCACAAATACCGCTCGTTGGTCACAAAACCGGGCTTCATCACCTATTTTCACGAAGCGACTCCGATCAACCATATCGGCGCACTCAACATCGGCTCGCGGCCGGCGCGGCGCAAGGCCACGCAAGACATCAGCGACCTGCGAGCGATCCCCTGGGTTTTCGCCTGGACGCAATCGCGCGTCAACTTGCCGACCTGGTATGGCGTTGGCGCCGCGCTGGAGCAGTGGTGCAACGGCGGCGAAGATGCAGAGAAGCTGGCGGAACTGCGCGAAATGTATCAACAATGGCCGCTCTTCAACACGATCATCGACAATGTGCAGCGGGGACTGGCGAAAGCAGACATGGCCATTGCCTCCCTCTACGCCGAGCTGACCGATGAAGCGACGCGCAACGCCATTTTCACCGACATTCTGGACGAGTTTCAGCGCACAGAGCGCATGGTGCTGCTGGTGGTGGAATCCGACCATCTGCTGAGCAAAGAGCCGGTGCTGCGCCGCAGCATCAAAGTGCGCAACCCGTATGTTGACCCGATGAACTACATCCAGGTGGCGTTGCTGCACCGATTGAAGACCGAGCGCGACCCAGAACGGCGACAAAGATTGACGGCGGCTGTGCTCAGCTCCGTCAACGGCATCGCCGCCGGTCTACAAAATACAGGATGAGGGTGCGATGACCGATTTCCTCTCTACGGTGGATGGTCTTCTCATCGATATTGACGGTGTGCTCATGATAGGCGACGAGGTGATCCCGGGCGCGACAGCGGTGATCGACACCCTGCGCGCCCGGAAGATTCCCTTTCGCTTCATGACCAACACCACCATCTATTGCCGGCGCACCTTGCTCGAACACCTGAACGCCAGAGGCTTTCAAGTCAGCCTGGACGAGCTTTACACGGCGACCTACGTGGCGGCACAATATCTACGCGAGCGCAACGCGCGCAGCTACTTTCCGCTGCTTTTGCCGGACGCCCAGTTGGAGTTCACCGGCATCGACGTAGACGAGCAGGAGCCGGAATATGTGGTGGTGGGCGACATGGGCGCCAGCTTCACCTTCTCGCGCCTCAATCGGGCCTTTCGGGCGCTGCTCAACGGCGCCAAGTTGGTCGCGCTGCACAAGAAACGCCACTGGCGCACGCCGGATGGCCTCTTTCTCGACGCCGGCCCGTTTGTGATGGCGCTGGAGTACGCCGCCGAAACCACCGCCATCGTCGTAGGCAAACCGAGCGAGGCGTACTTCGAGATGGTGCTCAGCGACCTTGGCCTGCCGCCTGAGCGCGTCGCCATGATCGGCGACGACGTCGAGATCGACGTGCGCGGGGCCAAACGCATGGGCATGCAAGGGTGGCTGGTCAAGACCGGACGTTTTCGCAAAGAAGACCTTGGTCGCGGCATCTGGCCCGACCGCGTGCTGGAGAGTATCGCTGATCTACTGAAAGAGGCTGAACCATGAACAGGCAAAAAATCATCCTGTACGATACGACGTTGCGCGACGGCACCCAGGGCGAAGGCATCTCGTTGAGCCGGGACGACAAGCTGCGCATCGCCCGGCGTCTCGACGACTTTGGCATGGACTACATCGAGGGGGGATGGCCTGGCTCCAACCCCAAGGACATCGAATTTTTCGAGCGCGCCAAGACCGACCTGCATCTGAAACACGCGAAGCTGGCGGCGTTCGGCTCCACCTGCAAGGCAGGCGTCGATCCTGCGCAGGATGAACAGGTGCAACTGTTGATTCGCGCCGGGACGCCGGTCGTCACGATCTTCGGCAAAACCTGGGACCTGCATGTGACCAAAGTGCTGCGCACCACGCTTGACGAGAATCTGCGCATGATCCGCGAGACGGTGCGCTTTCTCAAATCCCACGGCAAAGAGGTGATCTACGACGCCGAGCATTTCTTCGACGGCTACTGGGCCAACCCGGAGTATGCGCTTGCGACGCTCAAAGCCGCCATCCTCGGCGGCGCAGACAGCATTGTGCTGTGCGACACCAACGGCGGCAACCTGCCCTGGCAGATCGGCGAGGCGGTTGACGCCGTGCGCCGGGAGCTGCTGGGCCAGGAGACGCCCGACTCCCCGCGGCTACCCGAACTGGCCCATCTCGTGCTCGGCATTCACGCCCACAACGACAGCGAGACCGGCGTGGCGAACTCGCTGGAGGCAGTGCGCCGCGGCTGCACGCACGTGCAAGGGACGGTCAACGGCTACGGCGAGCGCTGCGGCAACGCCAACCTGATCAGCATCATCCCCGACCTGCAGCTCAAGATGGGCTACGACTGCGTGCCGGAGGAAAAGCTGCGCGGGCTGGTGGAGCTCAGTCGCTACGTCAGCGAGCTGGCCAACCTTAGCCCGGACATGCATCAGCCCTTCGTCGGGCAGAGCGCCTTTGCGCACAAAGGTGGCACTCACGTCAACGCCGTCGTCAAATATGTGATGAGCTATCAACACATCGATCCCGCGTTGGTCGGCAACCAGACGCGCGTGCTGGTCAGCGAGCTGAGCGGCAAAGACAACATCGCCACCAAACGCAAGGAATTCGGCCTGGACGGGCTAAGTCGCGAGGAGGAGCGACGCATCCTGCAGAAGATCAAGGAGCTGGAGAACGCCGGCTTCGCCTTCGAGAGCGCCGAGGCGAGCGTCGACCTGATGTTGCGCCGCGCGCGGCCGGGCTATCAGCCCCCCTTTGAGCTGATCGACTACACCGCCACCGTCGAGCATCGCGCCGGCCGCGGGATGTTTGCGGAGGCGACAGTCAAGGTGCGCGTGGGCGATCGCATTTTCCACGAAGTCGCCGAGGGCAACGGCCCCGTCAACGCGCTCAACCGCGCGCTGCGCAAAGCCATCCTGCCCTTCTACCCGCGGCTGAGCAACATGCACCTCACCGACTACAAGGTGCGCATCCTCGACAGCGAAAGTGGCACCGCAGCCATGACGCGCGTGCTCATCGATTTCACCGACGGCGAGCGTCAGTGGACTACGGTCGGCGCTTCCACGAACATCATCGAGGCGAGCTGGATTGCGCTTTCCGATTCGGTGGAGTATTTTATTCTTACGGATGCAGAGCGCCATCAGGTGGAGATCACATTGCCGGAGATGGTGGCCGGAGACGATTAAACCAGGAGCCCAATCGCGCCTCGAGCGTTGTCTGTTGCGCAGTGCGGTTCTGCGCAACAGACAACAACTTTCTTCCAGCTCTCTATCTCGGCGCCTGGCCGTCATGACCACCCGTCGTCGTTGTCGTCGCTCATGTCGCTGGAAACAAGGGATTACACCGTTCTAATCGTCGAAGACGAAGATATGCTGCGGCAGGCGTGCTCGGATGTGTTGGACGCCTTTGGGTATCGCGTTTTGCTGGCGGCGAACGGGGAGGAAGCTGTGCAAATGGTCAAATCAGAGGGAGAACGCATTGACTGCGTCATCCTCGATCTCACGATGCCCGGTATGAACGGCGCGGCCGCCTATGCGCAAATGCGCAAAATCAAGCCGGATCTGCGCGTGATCGTCACCAGCGGCCACGACGTCGAAGATGCGCTGCAGCACTTTCCGAAAGGCAGCATGTTCGAGTACATCCAAAAGCCATACAGCATGTATGAGCTTCATAAACGGCTTCAGAAACTGCTGGCTTCCTCTGCGTCGAACAACGAAGCGTAACCCTCTCCTGCTTATCCTCGCAAGGTGAATCGCATTCCATAATAGCGTTGCATGAAGAGACGCAACGCCTCGCAGACGGGATCGTCCGATGCTATCGCCGATAGCGTGGCAACGTCGAGCCACAGCGCGCCCGCCGGCAGTATAACTTGCGGCGCATTGGCCAGATACACCACAGTCTCATCGCCCGCCGCAGAAAGGAAGGCGTCCGGCGGAGCGGAGGATGGCGCCAACACGACGGCGTAACGCCGCCCTTTCCACCGGAACGCCAGCCGATTCGGCGCGCGCTCAACGTCGACAAGCCCCCATTCTCGCTGCAGCGTCATGCGCGCAAAGTCCTTGAGCACCTGTTGCAGAGCCGCGTCGACGCGACGCGGGGACATCTTGCGACGCACGGCATCCATGGTCTGAATCACGCGAGCAGGATTCCCTTCCACGACGGAGCCGGGCGGAATCGACTGCGTAACCACGGAGCGTGAGTTGACGAAGGTCTCATCGCCGATCTCGACGCCTGGGTGCAAAAAGACACCTGCTGCACACCAGACATAGTCGCCGATGGTGACGCCGGCCAGCTTGACCCAATATCCCTGAGTAAACGGCAAAAAAGAGCCGTGCGTGAAGACCATGGTGCGCGGCCCCAGCGCCGAATAATAGCCCATCCGCACCGGCTCATCGCAGTTGATCAGACACTGCGGGCCAATGTAGCACTGGTCGCCGATTTCGAGGTCAGAGGCCCCGTAGATGAGGCAAAAGTTGGAAATCTCGCTCTGACGCCCGAGCCGCAATTTTCCATCCAGCCGGATCAGGGTGAGTGCGCGCACCGCCGCGTAGTCGCCCAGTTCGATCTCACGCGCCATCACGCTGGCGAACCAACCGATGGAAACCCGCTTGCCGATGCGCGCGTGGCAGAACCGTCGCAGAATCCACGGCTTCAAAGCCGGCGGTAGAAAAAAGATCAGGCCGAAGAGGAGCGTGCGCATCGTCATGGGGACATTGTATGTCGGTTGCACAGCATTTCCCAAAGTGGGGCCTGCGCAGCGGCGCCGTTCATTCCTGCCGCCCGACCGCTCAATTTCCCATTTTCGCCTTTGCATGATACGCTGCAAGACTTATGCTGATGCATATCTTGCGCCGACTGCAGCCCCTTTTTGTGGCGCTGGCTTTGATCTTCATCGGCCTGCTCCTGCATGCGCAATGGGAGGAATTGCAGCGCTACCCATGGCGCATCGACCTGCGTTGGCTGGCGCTCTCTGCGGGGTTTATGATAGCAGCATGGACGATCGAAGTGGTTTTATGGCTGCGCATGCTGGATGCGGTCGGAGGGCGCTTGCCGTATTGGGCGGCGCTGCGCATCTGGTTTCTCAGCGCCATCGTGCGCTACATCCCCGGCAACATCTGGCAACCCATGTCGCTCACCTATCTTGCGGCGCAGCGCGGGGTGCAGATCGAGGCGACGTTGACCAGCATTCTGCTCTATCAAGTCATCACAATCCTCGCCGTAGGGCCGATCGCCGCCGCGTACTTCCCGCTGACAGGGAACTGGGGGACGCTGACCGACGTATTCAGTGAAGCGGCGCCTGTGCTAGTTGCGCTGGGGTTGGCGCCGATTGTTGCTTTTCTGGTCTGGCCGCGCTGGCTGTTGGAAGGGATCAACTGGGGGTTGCATCGCATCGGACGACCGCCCCTTCTCATCCTCCTGTCGCGGCCGACACTGCTCCTCCTGTTTACACTCGGTGCGTTCGATTGGTTGCTCTGGGGAGCGGCGTTCTATGCGCTCGCCTTCGGCATCGGCGCGGCTGCATCGGGAGGAAACGAGCTGGCCATGCTGCATCTGCTCCCGCTCTATCCGGTGGCGTATGCGATCGGCTTCCTGAGCTTTCTGACGCCGAGTGGGCTGGGCGTACGCGAAGGTGCACTTTACGTGCTGTTGACGCCTCTCCTGGGTGGAGGCGGAGCCACCGTGCTGGCGCTGGCGATGCGCATCTGGACGACGCTGGGGGAAGTGTTTGCAGCAGGGGTCAGCGCACTTTTTCCCGATCGCGCCCGGAAGGGCGCGGACCGAAGTCTGCACGGCGAAGAACTGGCGCCCGTCCGGTCAGAGTCGCCAGGGGAGAACAATGCGCTGCACCGAACACCAACGTAGGAAATGACGGTTGCATTCATGGCTGGAGCCTATACGAAGACAACTGCAACAATCTCGCTTTCATCTCACCGTGCGCGGTTGCTCGCCGTACTCCTGATCGCCTTCGGCCTGACGACGTTTCGCCTGGACTTTCAGAGCCTCTGGTACGACGAGGGGGTGACAGCCTTCCTTGCCCGGCAAGGCCCTCTTGCCTTGACGCAGTGGACCGCTGGCGACATCCAACCGCCGCTCTACTATTACGTCGTAGCAGGATGGGGGGCGCTGGCGGGCTGGAGCGAGTGGTCTTTGCGCTTTCCTTCCGCATGGTGGGTCGCGCTGACCACAGCGCTGACGGCGGCGCTAACCCTGCGCCTGAGCGCCTCTAGGTCGGCGGCGGCGCTGGCCGCGCTGCTGACCGCGCTGCATCCGCTGCTCATCTACTACGGCCAGGAAGCGCGCATGTACGCGCAGCTCACGGCGCTGGGCGTTCTAGCGGGTTATTTGCTTGTGCGCCTGGCCACTGCGTCATCGTCCTCCTTGCACGGATGGATTGCCTTTGTCCTGGTTGGAGCCGCCGCCGTTTACACGCATTATTTCGCCGTCTTTCTCCTCGTCGGCCTGGCGCTCGCCTTCACCGTGGATGTGCTTGTGCGCGAGACGCGGCGCCCGGCGGTGAAGAAGCTGCGGGCGCTCACGCTCGCCGGCGCAGCGATTTTGCTGCTTTACGCGCCCTGGCTGGGCGCACTCTTCGGCCAACTGCGCAACGATCGCAGCTACTGGGAAGGAGCGCTCAAGCTGCAGGAAGCGATCGCAAAAGTCGCCGTCGCTTTCACCAGCGGGGAAACGGTCTTCGAACAGACTGCGCTCTGGCTGCTCGGCGGCTATGCGGCGTTGACGGCCGTCGCCGTCGGTCGGCTCTGGCGCAGGGTCGACCAGGGACGTCGGCTGCTCCTTTACGCCGGCTGCTGGCTGTTGACGCCGGTGATCGCCGTGTTGGCGTTGGCGATGACCATTCCCAAGTTCAACGCGCGCTATGTCATGGAGGCGCTGCCCGGGCTGCTCCTGATTTGGGCGTGCGGCTTCGGCCTGCCGGGAAACAACCCTGCCCCGACATTCTGGCCAATCCTGCGTCGAGCGTCGACGCTTCTGCTGCTCCTCGGCTTTTTTTACGGCGCCGCCGGTTGGTTTTTCAATCCGGCCTTCAGCAAAGACCAATGGCGTCAGATCACCGAATTCTTGCGTCCTCGCCTGGCGGAGGATGAAACCATCCTTCTCGTGAGCGGCCACGCCTGGCCGGTGTGGGAGTATTATGCGCCCGATCTGCCTGTGGTGCGGCTGCCGGCGCTCGACATCCTCGACGTAGACGCTGTGCTCGACTTTCCCACCACCGGCGCAGCGCTCCGCCGCGCTTTCGCCGAGGGGAGCGGCCTGCGCGGAGCGTGGCTGGTGACATGGCAGGCGGAGGTCGTCGATCCCAACGACGTCGTGCCGGTGCAGCTCGAGCTGAGCGGCCGGGAAAAAGGACAGTCTGCGACGTTTCATGGCCTGGGCCTGCGCCGCTTCACCGGCTTCCGAGAGCATCGTTTCGTCGTGGAGCCGCCCATCGATGTCGCCGTCGATCTCGTTTTCGGCAATCAGGTAATCCTGCGCGGCTACAAGGCGATGGACAACGGCGATCTGCTGCTTTTCTGGGAAAGGCTGCTCCCCACGGGAGAGCCGGCGCCGGACCTGCACATGACGCTCGTCACGACAACCGTCGAAGGCTTTTCCGTGGCGACGACGCCCGAGCGCCGCCTCGCCGGCTACACCTACCCCTTTGCGCGTTGGCGTCCCGGCGAGATCGTTGCGTCCCACCTACCGGCGCGCACCTGGCTGGGCGCAGCCGAACCGAGGCCTGGCGCCTATCGATTCACGCTGCGCATTTTCGACATGAACGATCCGGCCGCTTCGCCTCTGCCTCTTGCCGACGGACGCACTGAGGTCGAACTGGGGCCGGTCGAAGTCGCCATCGAATAAGACGGTCGACGCCGCCGACGCCTTTCACCGGAAACCGCGCCGATGAAATCGATCGGTTTGCAGCGGGGTAGGCTTGGCGGCGAGCCGAGACGTGCGGTAAACTGGCGAAAAAGATAAAAAGGAGTCACAGTGTTCTGGAAGGTCGCCAAATTTGCATCCCTTGCCCTGGCCCTGGGCGTCACCTTCGTTGCTTTGAGCGCCTGTGGTCAACTCGAATTGCGTGCAGGGCCTTTGCTGACGAACGTTGCATTTTCCAAAAGCGAAATTTCCCCCAACGCCGACGGACAGGACGACGCCACGGAGATCGTATACACGCTGCGGCGAACCGCAGAAGTCAGCATCTATTTTGAGAATGAAGAGGGCGAACGCTTCTATTTCCGCGAAAGTCGGCGACGCTCCCCTGGAAACTACAGCGTGCTGTGGGGCGGCGTCGTTGACATCCCGGAGACGGTGGACTTCGGCTATGGGCCGGTGGAAATTCTCAGCCGCGTGCTGCCGGACGGCGTGTACCGTTGGGTGGTCGAAGCGAAGGAGGAAAACAGCAACGTCGAGGCGGTCTCCGGTCAAATCACACTGCGCGACAGCGACACCGAGCTGCCGGAGCTGCAAAATTTCACCGTCGTGCCCGATGTCTTCCGCCCCAATCAAGACGGCCTGCTCGACGACCGCGTCTCCATCGGCTACTATCTCACCAAGGACGTGGCCTCGATTGTGCTCTTCCTGCGCGACCCGGAGAGGCCCGACCTGCGCTACTTCATCGCCGAGTCCCCCGGCCTGGTTAAACCGACGGAGCGAGGCTACCACTCGTACAGCTACGACGGCGGCGTCGATCTCAACGCCGAGCCGCCGCCGGATGGCCTCTACGAGCTGGTCGGCGAGGCGCGAGACGCCGCCGGCAATGCGGTGCGCGTCGTGCGCACGTTGACGATCGAAGAGGGCGGCAAGCCGCGTGCAGACGTCGTCGGCGGCGAGATCGACTGGCAGGGCGAGAGCAACCGCGTCGTGTTGCTCACCCTGGGCGATAAGCTCTGCTTCAAAGCCTACGTGGAGAACGAAAGCACCGTGCCTATCCGCACCAGCGGCCCTTGGCCGGGGCAGGAGTACCGCTTCGGCGAAAATTACAACACGCTGGCGATCGCGCACAATGAGCCGAGCTGGCTGCAGCAGGACGGCGCCTGGCGCTTCGGGATCAACTTCGACACCACGGGCGTGGATTTTCCCTACCGCTGGGCAATCGGGCGCCAGGAAGACCTTGAAATGCGCCTGATCGACGGCGTCGAGCAGTGGTATCTACCGCCCGGCAAGCGCGGCGAGGTGAGCGGCTGCATCGTGCTCGACGAGAGACTGCCCGTCGGCACCCGTTTCTGGTGGGGTGGGTTGATCCATCAGGGCGTCGCCGTCGTCAACAACAACATCGACCGCATTACAGTGCAGTTGGGTGTGCCGTGAAGCGCCGGGTTCAGCTGGCTGCGATCGTCGTTTCCTACAATGTGCGCGACCTCCTGCGTCGGAGCCTGTGCAGCCTGATGCAGGCCGCCGCGCACGGCGTCGATTCGTTCGATCTTCAAGTGGTCGTCGTTGACAACGCCAGCCGCGACGGCAGCGCCGAGATGACGGCGAGTGAGTTTCCACAGGTGCGCCTGCTCGCCAGCCGGGAAAATCTCGGCTTTACGCGCGCCAACAACCTCGCCTTGCGCAAGCTCGGCTTTTCCACGGCAGTTGCGCAGCCAACGGCGCCTCCCGCCCGACGACGAGCGCCCGCCGCCCATTCCGTCAGTGCGCCCGAGCGCAACGCAGCGCAGTCAAACACCCG